>NZ_WQGG01000003.1:0-282952 GCF_013034565.1 Ruegeria sp. HKCCA5491 | reverse complement strand
GGGCGCGGTGACCGAGGACAAGCTGACCTCGACCGGCGGCAAGCTGGATGTGACCGACCCGGATGCGGGCCAGGCGAGCTTCGTGCCGCAGACCGGCGCGGCCGGCGCCCATGGCAGTTTCACCGTCCAGCCCGATGGCACCTGGAGCTACACGCTCGACAATGGCCAGCCGGCGGTACAGGCGCTGAAGACCGGCGAGCAGCTGACCGACACGCTGACCGTCTCCACCGTCGACGGCACCACCAAGCAGATCACCGTCACCATCAACGGCACCGACGACAAGGCCGCGATCTCCGGCACCGCGGTGGGCGCGGTGACCGAGGACAAGCTGACCTCGACCGGCGGCAAGCTGGATGTGACCGACCCGGATGCGGGCCAGGCGAGCTTCGTGCCGCAGACCGGCGCGGCCGGCGCCCATGGCAGTTTCACCGTCCAGCCCGATGGCACCTGGAGCTACACGCTCGACAATGGCCAGCCGGCGGTACAGGCGCTGAAGACCGGCGAGCAGCTGACCGACACGCTGACCGTCTCCACCGTCGACGGCACCACCAAGCAGATCACCGTCACCATCAACGGCACCGACGACAAGGCCATCATTGGCGGTGTGGATACGGGGAGTGTCGCAGAGAACACTGCAGGCGTGGACAAGTCCCCTGATCAGCACCAGCCGGGCATCGGAGTGCTGGGAACGGAAACACTGAATGCAAGCGGCCAGCTTACGATTCTTGATCCGGACGCGGGTGAAGCTGTCTTCGACACGCATGGGCTCGGGTTCACCTATCATGGCACCTACGGCGACCTAAATCTTCGAGCGGATGGCACATGGTTCTATTCTGCCGATGCCGGGAACGCGCGCTTCTTTGACGGTCGCCCGACCACGCGCGGTAGTGCGATTGACCAGCTGGGCGAAGGGCAAACGCTTACTGACACGATCACCGTCTATTCCAAGGACGGCACAGCGCATGACATCACGATCACTATCCACGGCAGTAACGATGCCCCCTATTGTGCGTCCGAGGTCACGCTTGCGCCCGGCACCGAGGACACCGCACAAACACTGACCAAGGCGCAATTGCTTGCAAACACGGTCGAGGTGGATGCCAATGATGCAGGCAAACTGTCCATCGCAGGGCTGCGAGCCGATCACGGCTCGATCCGGGACAATGGCGACGGCACCTTTACGTTCACGCCCGCCCGCGATTACAACGGCGCGGTCCACTTCACCTACGACGTAACGGATGCCCATGGCGGGGTGACCCATACCGGAGCAACCACAACGCTCGCTGCGGTCGGCGATCCTGCGACAATTACCGATGCTAGTATTCCTTCGGTGACCGAGGACAGGGGCTACATCAACACACATTACGAACTTCAGGTGTACGGGAAGCTTGACATTTCTGACCCGGATCCGGGCGAGGCGCGGTTTGATGGCAACATAGGACCGCAGACATCTGCGGGTGTTGGCTATGATACACAGCTTGGCGGTCACGTTCTATTGCAGCCGGATGGCAATTTCATCTACTACCTCGACAATCGGCTGGCGGTCGTACAACAGCTTGGTGCTGGACAGACCGTCAAGGACACTGTGACGATCCGTTCGGTAGACGGAACCACCCATCAGATTGAGATTACGGTTCATGGCACCAATGACGCGCCTGTTTTGACGGCCGCGACGGCGTCAGCCACCGAGGACGGGTCCTCGGTCACGGGTCAGATGTCGGCGACAGATGTGGATACAGGAGACACGCTGACCTATTCTCTGGGCCACCAGGCACCCGCCGGGTTCTCGCTGAACCCCGATGGGAGTTGGAGTTTTGATCCAACCGACGCGGCCTATCAGCACCTTGCCGCAGGCGCGACCGAGCAGGTCACCATCCCCGTCAAGGTCACTGACGGCACCGCCACAGACACGCAAGACCTGACCATCACCGTCACCGGAACAAACGACGGACCGGCGGTCACCGGCCCGGTCACACTGCCCGGCGGGACCGAGGACAAACCGGTACAGATCACAGCGGCCCAGCTGCTGGCACATGCCACGGATATCGACACCGGCGACCAGCTCTCGGTGACCGGGCTGAGCGCCAGCCACGGAACCATCACCGGCGACGCGGCCCACGGCTTCACCTTCACGCCGGACGCCAATTACAATGGCCCAGTGACACTGAGCTACACCGTCACCGACGGTCATGGTGGAAACACCGCGCAAACCGCCAACCTGACATTGGCGGCAGTCGGAGACGCTGCCATTATTGGCGGCGTTGATACCGGCGATGTGACGGAAAACACAGCTGGAGTGGACATGTCGCCCGACCAGCATCAGCTGGGTATGTCGACGCTCGATCAGGAAACTATCAAGGCTTCTGGGACATTGACGATTATCGATGCCGATGCTGGCGAGGCGTCCTTCGATACCCATGGGCCGGGATACACATATCACGGCACGTACGGAGACCTGATGCTCCGCGAGAATGGCGAATGGTTCTACAGCGCTGACGTCGGAAAGTCGCGGTTCTTTGACGGGCGGCCCACCACCCGCGGCACGGCGATTGATCAGCTGGGCGAGAATCAGACGCTCACCGACACGATCACTGTGCATTCCAAGGATGGCACGCCGCATGACATCGTGATCACCATCCATGGCAGCAATGACCGGCCTTATTGCTCTTCTGAAGTCGTTCTACGGGCTGGTACCGAGGACACGGCGCAGACGCTCACCAAGGCGCAGCTTCTCGCCAACACGGTCGATGTGGACGCCAATGATGCGGGCAAACTCACCATCGACGCGCTGCGGGTCGATCACGGCTCGGTCCGCGCCAACCCTGACGGCACCTACACCTTCACCCCAGAAAAGGATTACAACGGCAACGTTCACTTCACCTATGACGTGAAGGATGCCCATGGCGGTGTGACCCATACTGGAGCCACGACGACCCTCGTACCAGTAGGCGATGCCGCGGTTGTTTCCGGCACGGATACGGGCGATTTGACCGAAGACAAGAATGTCGGACCGTCTTCGGCGCATCCGATTGTCGCCGACGGAACCTTGAGCGTCTCGGATCCCGACGGAACCGCATGGAACCACTTCCATTACTCCATATGGGGAGAACATGCGGTCTCTGATCCTTTTGGCGGAAGCCTCCATATCGATCGCTATGGAAACTGGCATTACGCAGTGGATAACTCGCATGCTGCGGTCCAGAGCCTCGCAGCAGGTGAGGAGGGCTATGCTACCTATCGGGTGAGCACGGCCGATGGAACAACCCATCAAATCAAGATCACGATCCACGGGACGAACGACGCGCCTGTTCTGTCTGCCGCGACGGCCTCGGCGACGGAGGATGGCAAGGCGGTCTCCGGGCAGATGTCGGCGACCGATGTGGATACGGGCGACACGCAGACCTATTCGCTGGGCGGCGCTGCGCCGGCCGGCTTCACGTTGAATGCGGACGGCAGCTGGAACTTTGATCCGACCGACGCGGCCTACCAGCATCTTGCGGCGGGTCAGCCGCAACAGATCACCATCCCGGTCACGGTCACCGACAAGACCGGCGCCACCGACACCGAGAACCTCGTCATAACCGTGACAGGCACCAATGACGGCCCCAGCGTCAGCGGCCCGGTCGCCCTGCCCGGCGGCACCGAGGACAAGACGGTACAGATCACGGCGGCGCAGTTGCTGGAGCATGCGACGGATGTCGACACCGGCGATCAGCTGTCGGTCACGGGGCTGACGGCGAGCCACGGCACGATCACGTCCAACCTGGACGGGTCGTTCACCTTCACGCCGGACAAGGACTATAACGGCCCCGTCAGCCTGAGCTATCAGGTGACCGACGGTCACGGCGGAAACACCGCACAGAAAGCGTCTCTCACGCTTGGCGCAACGCCCGATGCTTCGATCATCACGGGAACAGATTCCGGGCATGTCAAGGAGGACAACGCTCCGTCCACATCCGGCAAGCTGAACATCTCGGATCCGGATGGTGGCGTCGCGGCTTTTGTACCTGTGACAAATGCTCAGGCACCGCACAACGCTGGAACCTATTCAATCGACGCCGCCGGAAACTGGACCTTCACCCTGCCTCCTTCGCGGCAGTCCCTGCACGAAGGCGAGCTCATCTACGACTACTTTGAGGTGCGTGGTGTCGACGGCACGACTCATCGCGTCAACATTACAGTTGAGGGCACCGCGGATGTTCCCAAGATCACGGGCGATACATCTGGGACCGTGGTCGAGGACACCAGGACTGTGGCCCGCGGAACCCTCAACGTACACGATCCGGATTGGGGACAGAGCGGCACCGATCGTACGAACTATGGGCAGCCCAGACCTTCGGACGGTGGTTTTGGCGCTTATGAGATCGACAGCCGCGGTCACTGGACCTATCGGGTCGATCAGACAGACGGCAGGGTTCAAGCGCTTGGTGAGGGAGAAACCCTCACCGACTCATTCACCGTCACAACGCTGGATGGCACAAAGCAGCCGGTCCAGATCATCATAACCGGGACGAATGATGCGCCGATTGTAACGCCGGGAGATCTTGGCGCCACACAACCAGGTGCGGGTAAAACCATCTCGACCGCAGATTTGCTGGCGGCTGTTCATGCAACCGATGTGGACCGAGGCGATCAGCTGTCTATCTCAAATGTTCAGGTCGACCCGCAATATGGAAGCTTCCACCAATCTGGCGGCAATTGGGTGTTTACCCCCGCAGCTGGCGCCAGCCATACCGATGTCCCAGTAACGATTTCCGTCACGGACGGACATGCAACACGCAGTGCAACGGCGACGTTGGATGTGACCGCGGCGCCGACACCGCCCACTGCAACTCAGGTACATGGTACGGGCACGACCCATCTTTCCGGCACACTGACCGGCGGATCAGGTGGCTGGTCGATCGACAACGGGCACGGACACGGCGTGTTGTCGCTCCAGGGCCAATACGGGACATTGACCATCAACCCGCAAACTGGACACTTTGATTATCACTACCAAGCGCAATCTGCAGTGATCAAACACGGCGGCGGCGGAGCAGCATCGGGGCGTCACACCGACACTTTCCACATCCTCCAGCATGGCGCGCACACGTCCGATGCAGATGTGCAGGTCAATATCAACGTCCAGAGCGTGCATGGAGCGAGCGGCCACCACGTCGATCAAACGACCCTGATCGGTATCGATATTGTTCCGGTAACACCACAGCAACACGACTCCCCGAGTGACGATGGGCCAGTTTTCGAAGTGACGCTTGGCGACGATACTCAGGACCCGTCTGCTGCCGCGCTCGGACTGACCGACGACATGGATGTATCTCTCGCCGCGAGGGCAGGCAGCGAGAACGATCCCGCTATTCAGGATAGCAGAGGCTTCGATACCCCAGACGAGCACCAAGGGCAGGACGGCTCATCTCTCCATCAAGGCGACCCGGTGAACGCCTATCTTGATGCAGTTGGGGCGGGCCCGCATTCCGACGTTCCGACACAGCTACAGGATTCCGAGCCGGCCAATCCCTACACTGCGGCGCTCGGTGTTGATGCGGATATGCTGACCGACGCACCGACGCTGGATCCAACCATGCTGGATGATCCCGCGGCGGCCGAGGATCTGAGTTCGGACAGAGTGACCAGTGATGAAGGGATCGACCTCCCGCATGATGAACCGCTTGTTCCATTGCCGGAGGAGGACGACCCTTCAGCCAACTCAGGTTGATCCTGATCAGGTCTATCCGGCCTGCTGGGTGACGAAGGGGGCGGAGAACCGATCAACTGCCGGGGACAGTTCGGGCAGCGCATCGCGCCGCTGGAAACCGTCGATAGGCGCTGCCAGACGAATGCGAACGGGGCTCCGAATGGACAGCGAGCCTGCCTCCGATATCGCGCAAATTCCACCCACGCGACGAGAGCGGGGTAATGGTTCAATTTCTTGGCCCGTCTAAGAGTACGGGAAGCAATCGCGTTTCGTAATCATCGGACGCGACTCAACTTCTTGTCTCGAGGCAGCTGAACTTACCCTTGCATCGCCTACCAAAAGGTTATTTTTCCACATCCGTCGAAAAGAAAAAGGTGCCACAAATGCTCTCTTCGGCGACCCCAGTCGGTATTTCCGCTCCGGTGAACATGGCAATGCCCAGGTACGCATACCCTGAGCTTTCTTCATCCCAAGCTGCCATAAAGGTTACTGGCTGGTCCCCACAAAGCGTGTTTTGTTGCCGAAGTTGTCCGGCGTCTCCTGAGACCCTGAAGACTTGTGCGACGGGTACATTGCCAGATGCTCCCCATCTACCCGAAGCTGCATCGTCGACCACATTCAGATCGAGAAACCCACCAGTCTCAAAGACCATGCGCTTTTTCGACAGGATCACCGGTCCGGTGATCGCAACAGCTGTTTCGCTATAAGGACGAAGGGCTTTGGCGTCCGCCAGAACAGGTTGAGATGTTGCGGGGTCGCCGATGGCTCCGATCAAGAGCAATGCCAAATATGTCCAACGAGCCATACTTTTCCTCTGATTCATGTGGCCGAGCGATATCGCTGGCATGAACAATAGGCAGGATCCGAGTTGAACTCTACCTACCGCTGAGGTTGCCCTCGCCATACAGGTGCACGCGTTCGGAATGCGCATACTGGCGAGATCGCCCGTGGGGTGCGAGCTCATTCGTGACGCACCGAAGTTCAACTCAACCTCACAGCAGCTGTCCATTTAAGGCTTGTTGAACGGCGACACCGTGCCCAATGGAAAGGAGTTCTGTTCATCAATCGAATGGCCGGTGCGTACCGTTGCCGGATTTGTCTTCCCGAGACGCCTCCATCTCCTGAAGGGCGTCGGTGACGAAATCGATCGGAGATCGGGTGAAGGCGCGGTAAAGCTTGAAGTGCTGGGTTGCTTCCAATGTCGTTTTGGTAATCCCGTGTCGCGTGATTTCAAGCAAGCTAGCGTTCGGTAAGGCCATGAGGATCGGTGAATGGGTGGCCACGATGACCTGCGAGATTGCCGTTCGCTGAATACGATCAAGAATTGCGAGAAGCTCCAACTGACGCTTCGGCGACAGAGCACTTTCAGGTTCATCCATGAAATAGATACCCTGTTGCGATATGCGTTCTTTGAAAAATCTCACGAAGCCCTTGCCATGACTCCATGACAAGAAGTCCGGGGGCGCATTGCCACTGTCTTCCGCAGCGATATCAAGGTATCGGGCCACTGAGAAGAAGGTTTCCGCCTTTATGAACCAGCCAAGTGTAACTTTGGGCAGCCAACTCGCGCGAAACACGTCGGCCAACCCAGCACCGCTCTGGTCTATCGCGCGGGCGTGATCGACGGGACGATAGCCCTTGCCGCCACCGGCCTCGTCGTAGCCACTGAGTGCCGCTATGGCCTCTACCAATGTTGATTTCCCGGTACCGTTCTCACCGACCAGAATGGTCACTGGGGTTGTGAAGCGCAACTCGAAGCCCTCACGGTCCAGCCAGGGAAGGTATAGGGGTAGCCCGACTTGCCTTCGATCACATCATCTCTCAAGACAATACGCTGCAAGAACGGAGCAGGGAGTTTTGTGATCGGCCTGCGACGGCTCACAAAAGCCTCCTTTTGAACGCTAGGTAGTGCCCAGGAGACGATTGCAGCCCTATTTGCACTTGTTGGCTCATTTTTGCGGCACCCAGCCGCAATAAGTCAGCACCTGAAACGACGACGAGTCCTCGGCCACCTGATTGATAACCAAAACTCTGTTTGAGTCCAGCGGGCTCAAGAGTTGTCGATAGGTGTATGATTTGCCGTCAAAGGTGCACTTCAAGTCGACTATTTGTACTGCAGTCCCACGCAATGCTTGCACTTGATCGTATTCACAGGAGCTATCGTCTGACTTCCGACCTTCATCGTCGTAAATCACGTAACCGGCCCTCAAATCACCGTACTCTTCAGAAATGCGCGCGCCGTCCGAGCATGAAAGGCCCTCAGGGACATAAAGACCAGAGAAATGGACGGCCTCAGCCCACAACTTGCTTGAGGACCATATGAAAGCGGCTAACAACAGGCACAATGATCTTGTCTGGTTCATTGAAACACGCTCACCCTTCGTTCCAGCATCACACGAAGAGTCTGAAAACGATGCCGCAGTGTCAACGGCGCGACACGGAGTAGAGGGTGTAACTATTGGTCTGGGTAACAATCGAGGCCGATGTTTCGGAAACCAATGTTGCCGCCGCAGAGCTCCCCGTCGGGCAAGTGACGAGGTCTGCGGCATCATCCAAGAACTCGACCGTGAAGGCTGACTCGCCGGTTAGTTTGCAGTCGTCATAAGCGGAACGGTGGCCTCGCACGAAAACCAGTTCTGGATCCGGTTCGCTGATTGCTACATTCGGCGCAGAGCCAGTGCACCCAGCGAGCATACCGAGGCAGAGCAACAAGCAGCAAGCGGTCAGGGAGCTTGCGCGCGTCGCTATGGACGTAAGCGGCACGAAACGAACCGCGGAGTAAACGCTTTGCATGAGCTGGGTCTTCATTTGGCCCGGCCCCAGTTCTTGATGATCCGGGCAACAAGTGCGGCCATCAGCGCAACGCCACCGATCAGGACAAAAAACCAACCGAGGGCCAGCAAATGGAAAGGCTCCTGCAGGATGCCGTCCTCATCGACATGCGATCCCTGAACCGCGTATCCTGTCCAAAACGCAAGGCCCAGGCCCAGCAAGACAAGGGAGATGAGCGTCAGCTTTCTCACGTGCATTTACTCCGTTGGCCATAGCGCCGGACGGTGCAAGACGCTTCTGGGCGGTCGATCGGCCTTCCCATGCGGGTCACTCCCATTCCGCGCCTGTCGTGCGCCATTCCTTCGCGTCGCTGTCCCATGTGCTGGCCGTCACGCATGGCGTCGGACTGATACCGCCGCATTGCGAGCCGTGTACATCCGCTAGAAGAACCTTGTTCGGCCCGAGATCCGCCAGGCCCCACCCCTGGTTAAACAGGGAATGAAGGACGTCCTCCACGAGGAAATGCGACATGCACCCCCCCGTACCGCAGTACAGAGAGGCCGCCGTTGAACAGGAGAAACCGCGCTCGTTCAGCACCCAGTCGAGGTACAGGTCGCCATCCAGATCGACCCGGTCGACGGCCTCCCATTCGAGGTAAAAGGTGCCATTGTTGAACTCGGCGCAAGCCTGCCGGGCCGTCTCGACTTTTTTCTGCAGCTGTTTGGGAAGATCGGAAACATCGGCGGATGACGCCGACGTAACAAAAGCAAGCCAGGACGCGGCCCAAAACCCAAGAAACCTCAGGGGCTTGGCCGTTCCAATCTGCGGTTCTGTTTCACGCCAGAGCATCAATTGCACTTATCATACTGGTAATCCCCATATTCCAGCCAATCTTTGCCACCATCGCTGAACACTAGCGTTTCCGATCTATCCTCGCCAAGGAGTGCGACGACGAACCCCTTCGGAGCTGCCGCATTGCCAAAGAAACTGTAGGCCGTCATGGCCCGTGTCACCTTACCATTAACGGTCAGCAGGGCATCCCATTCGCCATCCGGAGTGTCGAGGATCACGTATTCGATCTGACGTTTGACGTCACCGCCGCCACAATAAACCACGCCCTCCGGGGCCTCGGTGCTTGCAATCTCCTGTGCCGCTCCGCCGCAGGCAGACCTGAGTGACTTGATGGCTGCACTGGACCCCGCGAGGTCGAAGATTCCATAGGTGATGTCCTGTTCGACCATGGAAAGGTTGACCGAGGCATTTGCCGCCAACTGATCCAGGACGAAACCGTAATCCTGCGCATCATTGAACGCGATCTCGACCGGGTAGTTGTCAACGATTTGAATGCTGGCGTTGTCCTGCCCGACCTGGAAAGCACCAGCTTCGGTCGTTCCGTCCTGCATGAAACGGATCGACAGTCCCCGCTTGGCCACTATGTCCTCGCTGTCTTCGTAGCCCGCGGGCGCAAAGCGAATTCGGTCGCATTGGAGCTCCAGCGTGGAGTCGTTGGATTGGATGAAAGCATTTGCTGTCGGTCCGGCAACGAAATTCCACTCTGCAAGGACTGGCGTAGCGATGGCGCAGGCCATCGCAAAGCCTAAAGGCATTTTTCGTTTCATTCTGGCTCCCCTCAAATCTCAACAGCTAATCTGGCAAGTTAGTCACGCTGCCGGTGGCCCGTAGGGGTTGGCCCCTTCCTCGGACGGCCGGGTCAGCCACCAGATCATCATGACCGTCAAGACCAATTGCAGCACCCAGACTACGATCATCCCGGTTACTCCGAGGAACGCTGCTGGGCCGCGCAGAACTTCCGGATCGTCTACGCCGCCCTCCAGTACGGAGAAGACCGCAACACCGCTCAGAATCGCAACCATGGTCGCAAACCCCAACGCCATTGGTAGAAGAAGGTACCATCCCGGGCGTCCGGTGTCGTGCAGTCGGCGCCACCCAGCAGCAAGCATCGGTAAGAAAACCGCGACTTGAAATAAGGGGTTAAGGACACTCGTGCCTTCGCCGGTTTCGGGGTTTGCGCCGAACATCGCCCTGTCTAGGACCGAAAAAACGATGTTGCACAAGATGACGAAAAGCACGAACCACCAGTATTCCGAACGTGTTGCCCGCCCTGAAAAGACGACGTATTTCGAAAGGCAGACTTTGATCGATTGCACAAACCCCATTCCAAGCTTACCTTTCTGTGGTTTTGCATTTGAAACTCCGTCATGGCATAGGATTTTGCGTTGCTAGTCAAGCCGCAAGACACGGCCTTTACCGTCGCCTGAAGCGGCTAAACAGACAGAGGATCCCGATGCCTTCAAAGCGAATTTTAGTAGTAGGCACTGCACTTGTTGCTGTTTGCGCCGCGTTCTGGGCTGGTTCAGTGATCCAGAAAGCCGCCTATCTTGACCGATGCCTCGATCTGGGCGGAGGCCGGGTCCCCGGCAACTACCCGATATGCGTGATCGATGGCACAACGGCACCCCTTCAACTTGGACCGATCGTAGTAACGGCGCGGGAGATTGTCGGTGGCGAAATACGCGAGGATCCAAATGGCCAGCCTCTTGTCGAGTTACGCCTAGTCCCTGACATTGCCGCTGCCCTTTCGGCATTCACCAAGGCATCTGTGGGTGGTTCGCTTGACATCAAGGTAGATGGAAGCCTGCTTCGCTCGGTCAACATCGTTGAAGGCGTTGAGGGAGACCGATTGATTCTTCCCATGCCCAAATCAGATGCGCATACACTCTCTCAAAGGCTCGAGCTGGACGGCCTTTGAGCCAGGATTTACACCTGAGTGGCGACTGGCTAGTGGTCGAAATCCGCTTCGACACAACTCGATGCCGCCGAATCCCGGGCCAGAGTCCGTGCCCGTGTGACGTTCTGGTTCGTTCATACGGATAGGTCAGAGGCCTGCACAGTTTGCACCTCGGACATCTCTGCAGTTGGTTTCCCTGTGAGTGGATTCAAAGTCTGCTCTTCTATCTGCGGCGCTGCTAACAATTTTGAGTTTCGAATTGCCACACTTGCGAGCGTCAGCACGGGACCACTTCCGGAATGGGCTCGGTGCGGTCATTCGGAAAAATTCCGTGAACGTCTGCCTTGCGGGACAAAGCAGACTATTGGCTGGCACCAAGAAACTCAGTTTCCTGAGCGCCTCTGCTTTTAGAACTTTCTAAGCGGTTGCCCCAACGTTCGAGAGCTTTATGCTAGAACCATGGCTAAACGTACCCTGCTAGTTCTCAACAGAAAGTCAGCAGCAAGACCCGATCTGCGTTCTGCTGTCCGGCCACTAGAAAAAGAGCTTGGTATCAGGGTGTGTATTCCTTGGTCAGGAAAAGACTTGAAGAAGACACTTCGAGAAGCCGTGGGCGATGGGGCAACGCGGATAATTGCTGGCGGTGGTGACGGCACTTTGAACTCGGTCGCGAGTGCTGTTTTGAAGTTGAAGTCGCCTGTCTCGATAGGTCTTGTTCCCTTGGGGACGGCTAACGATTTCGCCCGGTCGTATGGTGATAAGGGGTTGGACTTGGCAACATCTGTTCGAGTTGCAGCATCGGAAGACGCGCGGCCTATCGATGTCGGATACATAAACGGCAGACCGTTTGTGAATGTTGCCAGCGGCGGTTTTGGAGCGATGATCACCGCAACAACCCCCAAGGAAATGAAGAAAAGACTTGGTGGGCTTGCGTATACGCTGTTTGGGCTTGCTCGTTTATCTGATGCAAAATCTGTTCCCGCAAAAATCTCAATTGATGATGAAGACCCGTATGACGTTTCCATTTCCGCAATCGCGATTGCGAACAGTCGCTATGCGGGTGGCGGTTTTGACGTGGCGCCTGATGCGGAGGTGTCCGACGGCTTACTCGATTTAAGCGTGCTCTCCACAGATCGATTAATGCCAGAAAACCTGCCTTTTGGCAGATTGCCGGATATTTCGGATCCCAAGGATGGTGTAGTACAGCGCTCTCGTCTGAGATCTATGGTTTTGGAAACCTCCCGGCCGTTTCATATGAATTTGGACGGCGAGCCGATGATTGATCAACGCTTTGAGGTTTCAATTAAATCAAATGCGCTGAACTTCGTTTTCCCAAGCGGTAAGTAACTCGGGTTTCTCCTAATACTAAAATTTCGCACTGTGCTTGTAACATTATACGCGGAGTCGACACATACATTCGCCGGTATAGCCAGACAAAAAGCCAACATCGAGTTTTGGCCGACCAAATGGAAGACACAGTGGATGACAGCAAAATACAAGTCAGTAAAGCAAAGACCTGAAACCTATAGCATCAATCTGTTCCTTGGTTCCGAAATCATATTCAAATGAATTCCCTTGCACCAAGCAATAAAACATCAGCAGAGTTAGAGCAAGAAAAGCAGCGCCGGGCGGCACGAAGATCATTGAGGACAGGAAAGACGCTATGCATAAAACAGTCGACAGTGTGAAAACTGCATATTTCGTAATTGCGGATATATCCGGTTACACGAAATTTATGTCCGAAACAGCCATCGAACATGCTAAAGGGATTCTGGAGGCACTGTTCGGTAGCATGATCCCTTCGATCCGGTCTCCATTGGCAGTTTCAGGATTACAAGGTGACGCCATCTTTGCTTACGCATTGGAAAGCGAGGTGGTTTCGCAACAGTTCATCCTCGATTTTGCAGAGCAACTCTACTGCGTCTTTGCACATGCCAAAGAAAAGATGCTCATCAATACATCATGCTCATGCGATGCCTGTTCAACCGTTGACAGTCTCGAACTCAAAATCGTTGTACACCACGGTGAATGTATCGTTCAAAAGACTGGAGATCGTGAAGAATTAGCCGGTCAGGATGTGATCACGGCATTTCGACTTCTCAAAAATGGCGTCAAAGAACGTACTGGTTTGACCGCGTACACATTGATTTCTTGCGCAGCGCTTCGCGCAATGGATCTCGTGGACTATTTCGAAAGCTCCGAATTCCACACCGAGGACATCGAACACATCGGCGAGATTGAGTATGTCGTGCGAGACATGCGTGCTGCTTGGGACCGTCGTCGCTTGTCGGAGCGAACGTTTGTGGAAGCAGCCGATAACCTTCTCATTGACGAATGGATCATTCCGCTGCCGGTTTCGCCTGACGTAGCCTTTACCATTTGCACCCGGCCGGAGTTGCGTGCCGAATGGCTCGGTGCCAACAAGGTCGAACTGTTCCATACCAACAAAAACAAGATTGAACCTGGAACGCTCTATCACTGCTATCACGGCGAAGACATTTTCCCATTTCAGATTGTCGACTGGCATCATGGTGACTACGCGACCGGCAAATACAACCTTCCTATGGGGCTTTCGATGTTAGAGACCAACGAACTGGTCCAAGTCGGGGAAGGGACACTGGTCAAGATCAGGTTTGCAACGCCAAGTTCGTCCAAAATTATGGGCAAACTAATGTCTGGCATGGTTAAGAAAAAACTGCGTGGCATAATCGTGCCAGACAAAGAGAACCGTGTCGAGAGAATGAAGGCGCTTGCCGGAAAACTTGCTACAGACGTCCAGGCAGCAACTACTGCTTGAACAAGCTAGAGAACGTCTAAAGGCTGAATTTATCGTTGTGCGAAGGCGAATTCTTCCAGCTTCGCTGTTTGTTTGACCGCTTTGGGCTCGAAGCAGACGTTCGCTGCAACTTGCATGAATGCCCGCTTTCCAAAGATCTGGAGGGTAAGAAATACCCAGCTAGATCTACCCACACAACCAGCTCACCCCAGTGTTGGGTGGTACCCCACCTCGGAAAGCTGTGGTCACCCCTTAAAACGGCGTTTTGGTGGGCGTTTAGTGGGTTTCAGTTTGCCTGCTCCCTCAGTAGAAAGATGCTTTTGCCGCAGTTGGCGATTTTATCGGCAATCAGATTTTCAGGCTGGTTCTTCACCTGTAGTTTGGGCGATCTAAATTGCCCATGATAAGCAAAACGTCACTTCTGGACCGTGTATCGCTCCAGAATGATTTTTGTGTCGTTTGATGAAGAAAAGGCCTCTATTTCGGGAGAGCCTTTGATCGAACTCCAGAGTTCAGGCTTCTTGGAGTATTCACCAAAATCATCACTCAGCGAATATTTTTTTATCAGTTCGTTCATGAGCACCAGTAAATTGCGAAGATAATCACGAAGGTCGTCCTCAAGACCTTCGCTTCTCCAGATCTTCTCCAGGTCAAACTTGCCTCCATTGCTCGATCCGTCAGTCATTTGGTATAAAGACGAAATTGCGTAAGGGATCGCCGCAGAACGGATTTGGCCAATAGAATTCTTCCCCTGACCGTAAATCTTCTCCATTTGCCGGAAGAGAATAATCTTCGCAACAAGTTGTTCGTAAAACTCTCTATCTATCTCGACGCCAGGGTTGCCTTCTTCAGTAGGAGAAATGAATTCGATAAAATGCCGAAAGACTTTTTCTCCGCCTTTCTTGACCATGAAAGGGACGTCACCCCAAGCCGTGTGATACTTAGCCAATTGTTCCTTGGAAAAACGTCTCGCCGGTGGGAACTTTTGCTGCTGGGCGCCTTTTCGCCGCCCTGCTAATCGCAGGCTAGTGTTGAACTCACCCTTTGCTCTTTCGAAGAACCACTTTGCGCCACTGGGTGTAGTAACACTGTTACTTAAATTTTTGAGTTGTCGCAATTTCGGGTTTCTTGATCGTAAATCAACATTTGAAACACGAGACTGACTGTTTGAAAACTTGCTTATGTTGGAGATCAATTCTTCCAGCTCGTCTGGATCGGTGCTTTTGACGACGTTGATTTTTGCCATTACACGAACAGCACTCACATCAAGGCCGTCCTTTTTGGAAAAGTAAATCGATGCTGTGGTTTGACCTCCATTGACGATTTGAAAATCCGTCAATGAATCAATGTACTGACGCTTTTTGTGGGTTTTAACAATCGCTTCAGTGGCCGTTATGGTTAGACCATTATTATAAGCAATGAACTTTTCTGGAGACTCCCGAATTGTGTCACGAATTCCCTTGTTGACCCCACGAAATTGAAGAAATGATCGCACGTTTTTTTCGAGCAACCGGCTACTGTGCAGGCGATACAAATCAGAAATTGTGTTAGCGTCAAGCACGCATAAATATGACTCGAAGTTCTCTTCTGTTGCAGCCTGTATGACTTCAATCTGTTTCCCAAAGTCGCGAGAGAAATCAATCTTGAGCGGTTCTCGATTACCTCTAGAAACAGTTACCGAATGTAAGAAATTTAGGTCAACCAGCCGCTTTAGTAGTAAAATTTCTTTTGTGACTGTTTTTTCACTGGTCCGAATTTTGATCTTTAAGTTTTCTTTCTCAAAGTGGATGTCTCTAGGTCTAGTTTCGTTACCTTTCCTAGAGACTGTAGAGGACAGTGCGGCTAATACTTGATATGCGCGTCATAATGCAGGTGGCCATCAAACCGCTGTTGGAATATCAGATTTCTGGAATTGGGGAGATGCGCGGGCTGGTCGAGTTGAGAAAGCCGGTCATTGCCCCAACGGGAGGGTTACCAGCGCATGAAGCGATCAATTGAGCCAGATTTCACCGAGGCAGATATTGCTCTGATAGATGCGGCCTATGAGAAGTTGCGCCCGTCAGAGGCGATCAGCGATTGGTTCACGCAATATACTCTCAATCACAGAAAGCGGCTGGCGATCGACCTGAGGATGCTTCGGGAAAATGCGGCTGACGGTGCCACGGTTGTCGAATTCGGGTCGGCGCCTTGTCTATTGACTCATGCAGCGCAGTCGGCGGGATTTAAGGTCATCGGGCTTGATCTTGAACCTGACCGGATCACGGAAGCAACCGGATCGCTTGAGATTTTGAAATGCGATATTGAGAGGGATCCCGTGCCGCTTGACGATGGCGTCGCGGATGTTGTGATTTTCAACGAGGTTTTTGAACATCTGCGTATTGATCCGATATTCACAATCAGTGAAGTGGCCCGCGTGCTGAAACCCGGCGGGCAATTATTTCTTTCGACCCCAAACCTGCAAAGTTTGGCGGGTATTCGAAATCTGGTTCTGTCAAACCGAAGCGCGTTTGTTTGCCCCGATCCCTATGAGGAATTCAGCAAGCTGCGCACATTGGGCCATATGGGTCATGTTCGCGAATACACGACACGCGATGTCATAGAATTTCTTGAGCATTTTGATCTTAAGACACGGGAAATCATCTATCGCGGTATGCGCGGGAAACGCCTGATGCGCCTGACGCAACGCGTGTTCCCGCGCCTTCGCCCCTTCTTTTCAGCCTCTGCCGTAAAGAGGGGGTGACGTCGCATGGCGACTGATTGCGAGTTTTGATCAGCGAAAGTCTGAATTTCAATAACGGGCAGTCGCGGTCGCCCGGGCACTTTTCGGAGTGCAGTTCACCGCAGGGGCCAAACAGCCGAACTTACCGGCTGCTGAGTGGCCCTTGTCAGATGTCTCGTGAAAAGGCCAAATACGTCCGAAAGTAATGTCTTAAAGTTCTGGCAACCTGTGGACGGAGCCTGTGTATGAATAAGACCAAGCAACCCGGCACGCCCTCGTCATACTTTCGGGGACTGGCTTTCTGGTATCATCTGGTCGCGTTTTTGTTTTTCTTCGTTGCGTCGCTGGTGCTTGCGTCCTCGGTTCTGGTGCCGCTGTCTTTTGCAGTTCTTTTGTTCGTTCTGCTGACGGCCACGTCGGATCAAATCGGCAGGGTCAGGCTTGGGGGGCGGACAATTCCCAAATGGATTGCGCAACTTGCGGCCATTGCGCTCGTGATAATGGGGGTTGGCGTTGTGCTGTCGATCCTGTCCAGTCAGGCGGGCGAAGTCTCGCAAGCTTTTCCGCGATATGAAGAAAAACTGACAGGTATTCTGGCGCGCGTGGTTTCGTTGGTGGGGCAAGACAACTATGCGGCCGCGCTCAAGGCGTTGAAGCAGATCAACCTGTCGGGGTTCGCGCAGGGTGTGATCGGGTCAGCCGGTGCCTTCCTCAGCGCGTTCTTTCTGGTTTTACTCTATGTCCCCTTCATGCTGATCGAGCGCACCCCGATGCGTGCAAAGATCAAGCTGGCGGTCAAAGATGAAGAAACCGCCGAGAAGGTAAGGCGTATTCTGGATCGAACATCCGACAGCGTTCAGCGGTATGTAGGCATCAAGACCTTCGCCAGCGCTCTTACAGGTTTTGGGAGCTATCTGGTGATGGCTTCGGTGGGGTTGGATTTCGCGGAAACATGGGCCGTTCTTGCCTTCATACTGAACTTCATTCCAACAGTGGGTTCGATTATTGGCGTGGCGTTGCCGACAGTGGTGGCGCTGGTTCAATTTGAAGAAGTCATCCCGCTATTGATCGTGTTGGGCGGGTGCGGCGCGGTCCAGTTTTCTGTTGGCAATATCCTGGAGCCCATGCTTTTGGGGCGAAGCCTGAATTTGTCACCCTTCATGGTTATTCTTGCGCTTACGTTTTGGACGGCAATCTGGGGTGTCGCAGGGGCTTTGATGAGCGTCCCGATAACCGTCTGCATTATGATCGTGATGTCCAACATCCCCGCCACAAAACCTATCGCGATATTGATGTCCGGTGATGGAAAAATAGATACCTGACCCGCGGCGCACCGGATCAGGTCGGATGGTCCTTGGCGATCGTGCGCAACATTTGTGAAAAGTAAAAACCCGGCGCAATGCGGTTCACGATATTGGCCAGCCGCGCCACGCGGCCCACGGGGATAAACCGCTTGCCTCGGGCATAGCCGCGAAGGATGACGCGGGCTGCGTCCTCAGGCTCCATATAGTCAACGCCGTCCGAGGCTGAACCCGGCCTGACAAACCCGCTTTGTGCCGCATCGGGGCGTCCGATGTTGGTGGCTACAAACGAAGGTGCGGCGATGCTGACACTTACACCATGCTTGATTTCTTCTGCGCCAAGCGATTTGAAGAACCCTTCAAGCGCGTGTTTGCTGGCGGCATAGGCAGTACGATGAAAAAGCGGCGCAAACCCGGCAACCGAGGATATGGCCAAGTGGGTTCCCTTGGACTGTCGCAAAGGGTGCAGAAACTGCCTGGCACAGTCGACTGCCGCGAAATAATTGATCTCGAAGAGATTTCGGTGTGAGGCCATATCGCATTCGGCGAAGGCAGAGATCTGCGAAACGCCCGCGTTGTAAATCACCAGATCAATCGACGCGCAGGATTCAATGACCTGGGTGCAGGTCTCTTTGATCTGGTCTGGTTGGGTCAGGTCGCAGGCGAATGTGGTTACGCCGTCCAAGCGGGCATAAGAGTCCAGCTCGGGGCCCGGAAGGTCGATCAGTACGGTGTGCCACCCTTGGGCACGCAGCGCCGCAGACAGGGCTCGGCCTAGTCCACCCGCGCCGCCGGTTATCACTGCGGTTTGTGTCATTGTGCGGCCTCCCACCAGCGTTGAAATGCCTCTGCGCTGGAAAGCTCGGGCTCATATCCGAAACTTGTCCTAAGCGCGGAATTGTCCAGCACAGGGCGGTACAGCAGAAAACGCACCTGTTCAGGGCCATAGCGTGACAGACCCAGAGGGCGCGCAAGTGTTAGCGCAGCTTTGAGCAGCCCAGGCCGTAACCATCGTACCGACTTTCCCATCGCCGACGCGATCTGTGAAATGGTCAGCGATCCGTTGCCGGATACGTTGAAGATGCCGGCGGGACTGTCAGTCGCGGCCCGCACCAGGATTTCCGCCAGATCCTTGTCCCAGATAAAGACAAATGGGCTGTCCGATCCTTTCAGGCCCAAAAGGCGGGGCTTGCGGAACAGGGCGGTGATTTGGTTTTCGATATTTGCACCAAGTACCGTGCCAACGCGCAGGATGACCTGTTGCAGATCCGGCGCAGAGTTTCTGGCCTCGGCCAGCATCTGTTCGACCAGACGTTTGTGCCAGGAATAGGCAAACTCTTCGTTGCCTCGGATCGCGTCCGTTTCCTTTAGCGGAACGGGGTTGTCTTCGTAATATCCATAGGCCGCCCCAGACGATGTTACCACCAATCGTCGGGTGCCTGCACCGATTGCGGCGTCCAGAACATTGCGCGTGCCTTCGACATCAACCCTGTATTCCAGTTCGCGGGTCGAATTCGGACCGGGTGTTACGATAGAGGCAAGATGTACAATCGTATGAGGACGCTCTTCGAGGATAACGGATTGAGGGTCATTTCCGGTCACGTTCATTTTTCTGAACCGCGCATTTGCGGGCAGGTTCGAAGGTTCCCGAATGTCGGTCGCGATGATCTCAAGATCAGATCGGTGGCCAAGTCGGTGCAGCAGCGCCGTGCCAACGGCTCCGGCTGCACCTGTGATCAGAATCCGGGTCATTGCGGAATCTCTCGTCTTGCGAAGAACGCGGCAAGGGCGATGCCCGATATTGCGTGCCAGATACCCCATAGGGCTGCGGCAACGGCCATGCCGCCCAAGCCACCGAAGAAGGCGAAGATCAGGATCAGCCCCAGCCCCGAGTTCTGGATTCCAGTTTCGATCGTGACCGAGCGACGATCGCGCTTGGACAGGCCGCCCGCGGTGGCGGTGAAGTAGCCGCCCAGAAAGGCCAGGGCGTTGTGCAGGATGACCAGCCCGATGATGGCCCCGGCAACCTGAAGGAAGTTGTCCCAGTTCGCCGCCAATGCGACGACAATGAACGCAACGAAGATGGCCATCGACAGCCACTGCATCGGTCGGCGAATGCGATCGGCAAACAGTGTAAAGCGCGCGTTCACAAACATTCCCAGGATCAGCGGCAGGATCAGCATGAACCCTACGGTGATTGCCACCGCGACCGGGTCGATTTCAGTGCGCTGCAGGATTTCACGGGTCGGGCCATAGAGATTGCCCCAGAACGCGATATTTGCGGGCGTGATGATGATCGCTGCGACGGTTGCGAAAGCTGTCATCGACACGGACAGCGCGACATTGCCCTTTGCACGATGGGTCATGAAATTCGAGATGTTCCCACCAGGACATGCCGCAACAAGAATAAGCCCCATCGCGACAGAGGGCATGGGCTTTAACGCGACGATCATCAGGAATGTCAGGGCGGGTAAAACGACGAACTGCGAAATCAGTCCGACGATCAGGGGCTTGGGCCCCCGAGCCACCCGCCGAAAATCATCAAACCTTAGGTCCAGCGCGATTGAAAACATGACGACGGCGAGGATGGCGTTCAACAGCTTCAGGTTGCTCGCGTCGAAGTTCAGTGTGACCTGGTCGATCCCGTTCATTTTTCTGCCGCCCTAAGAGCCGCGATCTGGCCCGTCACTTCGCGCCGATAGGTTGCCTTGTCGACGTAATAGGCCATGCGGGGCAGGTCGATATAGTTCATGCCGCCCGTTGCCCGCTCGAACCCTTCGGCCTTGGTTGCGCGGATCGCTTCTGCTGCCGTGTTTCCGGACCGCAACCCGGAAATATACCGAGCGATCATTTCGGCCTGCTCGTGCCGGCCCTGCCAGCCCAGCCCGGATGCTTCGACCATGCCCAGAACAAACACGTCATCCCGTTCAGGATGCATACAGTTCAGGTAAAGATGCGGTGCGTCGCCTGTCCAGTTCAGAAGCGAATTGTCGATGAACGGGTAGTGCAGCTTGTACCCGGTCGCCGCAAGAATCATGTCGTACTCGGCCGAACTGCCATCCCGGAAGTGGACGGTCTTGCTGTCAAACCGTGCAATGTCAGGGCGGACTTTCAGGTCGCCATGCCCGGCGTGAAACAGGATAAGCGAATTCACGATGGGGTGGGACTCGTACAGTTCGTAATCCGGTTTTGGAAACCCGTATTTCTGAGGGTTCCCCACAAACCATTTTAGAATTGCACCATCCACCTTGCGCTTCAGCCACATCGGAAGGCGAATTTTCCCGCCCATCGTGTCAGCTGGTTTGCCGAAGACGTATTTCGGAACAAAGTAGTACCCGCGACGCATGGAAATGTCGCACGAAACCCCATGGTGGATCGCATCAACTGCAATATCACAGCCCGAGTTTCCCGCGCCGATGACAAGAACCCTTTTGCCCGCAAACTGCGTTGGATAGCGGTACTGCGACGCATGGATGAATTCACCGGTGAACGTGCCTTCAAACTCAGGCAGGTTGGGTTCTGACAGGGTTCCGTTGGCGATCAGAACGCCCGCGAACTTCTGTGTTTGCTCGGTGCCGGATTTGTCGCGCCAGCGGACCTCCCACCCACCTTTGTCCAGCGGCTTGGTGCTTAGAACCTCGGCACCGAAGTGGAAGTGCTGATACAAATCGAACGCGGTGGCGAAGTCCTGAAAGTAGGTCTTTAGTTCGCGGTGTGAGGGATATTCGGCGGTTTCCTCAAGCATCGGGAAATCTGCGAATTCGGTCATGCGTTTCGAAGAAATGAGGTGGGCGGTCTCGTACATCGTGGACCGAGGTGCATCAATGTTCCACAGACCACCCACATCATCTGCCAGTTCAAATCCTTGAAACGGCACGCCCTGCTCGATGAGCGTTTTTGCCATCGCAAGACCCATAGGCCCGGCCCCGATAAGCGCAAAACTATCTTCCGGGCGGGCCTTCACCTTTACCGGCTGGCCCGCTCCAAACTGCACCTGCTCCATGCGTCTCTCCTCCTGCGACGTCATTTACCTTGAACGATCGTTCTAAATAAGGCAAACTGATTTTTGAGATGTCGCAACACGCTGTAAAAGAAAGAAAAAGGGCGCCGTCGCAGCGATCCGTAGCTGCGCGAGAGCGAATCTTGGACGCTGCCGAGCAGGTTTTTTCCGAACGGGGATTCGAAGGCGCATCGATTCGGGACATCGCAGAGCGGGCACAGGTTCAGAAGGCGAACGTGAATTTTCACGGTGGCCCGAAAGAAGAGCTGTTTGAACGGATCGTCGCGCGCCGTGCCTCCGTTCTTTCCGAAGAACGCCTGACCGCGATCAAGGCGCTGGAGGGCCAGGATTGGCAGGTCAGGGACTTTGTCGCGGCCTATATGCAACCGCTGATCACGCGCGCGTTCGGTGGTGATCCGCAATGGCTGGCCTACGCGCGTATTGTGGCGATGGTCTCTGCGGATACGCGCTGGCGGGCGCTGGCAAAGGTGCATTTCGATCCCGCCGCGTCTTTCGCGGTTCAGGCCTTGTGCGCCAGGTTCCCCGATGCCGATCCAAACCGCGTGTCCGCGTCACTGGTCTATGCGGTGTCTGCGATGCTGGCCCTGTGTACGTCCGACTGGCGTATTTCGGCCCTGTCCGGTTCCGAGGGTGGGCCCAAGGCTCAGGATATGATCGAGAATCTGCTGAGTTTTTGCGAGGCAGGCATTACTGGCAGTTTAGGCGCCGAGACCGCCTGATCCCGCGAATGGCCTCGGACCTGCCGCGCATCACGTCGGTTATGCGTATCCCAGAACCTTACGCGCGACGCGGAAGCACTCCAACGCCTGTGGGACGCCGCAGTATATGCCGATCACGTGAATAATGGCGCGAATTTCTTCGGGGGTTACACCGTTGTTAACCGCGCCTTTGCAGTGGATCTCCCATTCGTGCATCTTGCCTAACGCACCGATCATCGACAGGTTCATCATCGAGCGCGTCTTGGCGTCGATCACGTCATCGCCCCAGCCAAAGCCCCAGCACCATGCGGTCATGGCCTCTTGAAACGGGCGGGTGAAGTCATCGGCTGCGGCCAGGTTCTTCTCGACATATTCCGCGCCCAGAGTGCTTTTGCGTTGTTCCAACCCTTTCAGGAACAGGTCTTCGTCGAAAATATCTGCCATATTATCCTCTGTTTTTTCGGGTCTCGATCTGTTGTGCAGGTCTTCAGTCCACGGCTTCGCGCATCCATTGCTGCAACCGAGCAATTGAGTGTTCTGACATCACACCACAACCGGGGTCCAAGACCAATGGTCCGGGGCGGTAGCCGCGGGACTTCAGACCGCGATGAACGGATTCGACCAGACGGATATCCTCTTCGACAGTGGTTTCGCGGTCTTGGACGGCAAGTTGCCGGATCACCGCGCTTTCGGACCCGCCCTCGGTGTACCAGCCGCGCCAGACGGTGCAGTGATCGGCGTCATGTGCGCGCCAATGATAGGTGTTAAGCACGTTGCCCGGATAGCATTGGAACGAGAACATCGGCCAAAGAAACCACGATTGATAATCGCCCGCGTGCGGTACAGACATGTCGATCGGGTAGGTCATCTTGTCGAGGCTCTGACACTCGGTCGTATGACGCAGGACATAGCCGCCGCCCGCATCGGGCTGGATGTCATATGTCTCGGGCTTGACGACGCCTTCGGCAAAGGTTGGGTGGTTGGTCGGGCAGTGGTAGCATTCCGAATAGTTCTCGATGCTGACTTTCCAGTTGCAGTTTTCTTGGATTTCCACCCATTCCAGCGGTTCCAGATCGTCGATCTGTGGAACAAAGGCACGGATTTCCTCGCGCACGCCGGGGTACCAGTCGTCCATGGGCGCGGCGTCATCGTCGAGGTTGACGAAGATGAAACCGTTGAACACCTCGGTCCGCACCGAAGTCAGGCAAATGGCGCTGCGGTCGAAACCGGGAACTGATTTGATGTTTGGTCCGGCGCGCAACTGGCCTGACAGCTCATAGGTCCAGGAATGATAGGGGCAGACGACAACGCGGGTATTGCCCGCGCCGCTGACCATCTCATGCGCCCGGTGCTGGCAGACGTTGTAAAACGTGCGGATTTCACCGTCACGACCGCGAATGCAGAACAGGTTCTGGCCCGCAATCTCGAAGGCGAAGTAATCGCCGGGTTCGCGCACCTGCGCCACGTGGCCCGCGAATTGCCAGGTTCGCGCCAAAAGCCCCTGCATTTCCTGCACGAAGATCGCAGGGTCGGTATAGTATCGCGCGTCCAGTGAATGGGTCAGGGGGGCGTTCATTCGGGCTCCTCTGCGTAAAGACCAAGGTGGTGCCTGCGTTGGTGAAACTTCTCGACCCTGTCGACGATTTCATCGCTGGACACAGCCACCACAAAGGACAGCAGCGTTTCCAGCAAAGCGATGGTCGAGACGGAAGAAGGGAAGAATTGCGGCGTGTCAGCCGTCACGACAAAGCCGTGCTGCGCGTTCAGGATCACTGGGCTGGCGGGGCTGTCCGAGATGCCGATGACGGTCAGACCCTGTTGCCGGGCCAGTTTGATCGCGTCGATCACCTCGGTCCGGTATGGGTGGCAGGTGATGGCGATCAGCACGTCCTGCTCATCCGCCCAGGCCAGATCGTCCACGGGGGTCGATCCGGGCCGCGGTATGGCATGGAACTGCTTCATCCCCGTCGACGCCAGATAGGTGAAGTTGCGCGCGTTCGAGTTGTTCACGCCGACGCCCAGGGTAAAGATCTGGCGACAGTTCCAGATATCCTCGGCGGCCGCCTTCAGGCGGGCGGCGTCGATCCCGGCAAAGGTGTCCTCGATATTGCGGATCGCAGCACCGACCATATCGGCATAAAGCCCGCCCAGTTCACCCGATTTGCCGATATCCTGCAACCAGCGGGCGCGATCGGGAAAGGATATACCACCGCGCCGAATCGCATCGCGGAAGGGCGCGCGGAAATCCTCATAACCTTCGAAGCCCACTTGCCGCGCCATGCGGACAAAGGTGTTGGGCTTGACCTTGGCGGCTTCGGCGATCTCGCGCACCGTCGAAACCCCGACATCCGTGGGGTTTTCCAGCACATAGCGCGCGGCCTTCTGTGCCTCGGGCGTCAGGGCGTCCCATTCTTCACTGAGACGATCCAATACGGTGGATGATACATTTGTGTCATTCATGATTGACGATGGTACAAATGTGGAATTAGCCTGTCGAGCAGAAAAGCGACTCGGGAAGAGGAAATGTCATGTCCGAGAAGAAATTGCCCACCCACACCCGCGTGGTCATCGTTGGAGGCGGCGTCATGGGGGTCGGTCTGGCCTATCATCTGGCGCATGAAGGCTGGGGCGAGGATACCGTCCTGCTGGAAAAGGCCGAACTGACCAGCGGCAGCACATGGCACGCGGCGGGCCAGATCACGCATTCGACCTCAAGCTTTGGTTTGGGGAAATGCGTGGATTACAATATCGGTTTGTACTCCGGTGCTCTGGAAGCCGAGACCGGCCAGCCGGTGACATGGCATGGCTGCGGCTCGTTCCGTCTGGCCTATACCGAGGATGAGATGGACTGGCTGCGCCACACGCTGTCGGTGGGTCGCTCGCTGGGGTTCAATATTGAACTGGTTGGCCCTGAGAAGGTGGCCGAGCTGCACCCGTTTTATAACTTGGACGGTGTTCTGGGCGCGCTGAACACGCCCGATGACGGCCATGTGGACCCAACCAATGTGACCATGGCGATGGCCACGGGCGCGCGCCAAAGGAGCGTCCGCATCTTCCGCAACTGTCGCGCCACCAACATCACGCAGGCCGAGAATGGCGAATGGGTGGTTGAAACCGAAATGGGCACCATCACTTGCGAGCATGTGGTGAACGCGGGCGGCACCTATGCGCGTCAGATGGGCGAATGGTCCGGGCTGCAACTGCCGATGACCTCGATGACACACCATTACTTCGTGACCGAGCCGGTGCCCGAGTTCCAGAATCTGGACAAGGAATTGCCGGTTATCCGCGATGACCGCAAAGTCTCGGGCTATATCCGCATGGAGCAAAATCGGGGCCTGATCGGGATTTATGAAAAAGAAAACCCGAACTCGGTTTGGCACGATCATTGCCCATGGGAATATGAAAACTGGCTGTTCGACGCGGATTACGACCGGGTGATGCCGTGGCTTGAGGAAAGCCTGAACAGGATGCCGATCTTTGCCGAGTTGGGCATTCAGCGCGATGTGCATGGGGCGATTTCGCACCCACCCGATGGCAATCCTTTGATCGGGCCTGCACCGGGCGTGCGGAATTACTGGTGCTGCTGCGGCACCCAGATCGGCATTGGCTGGGGGCCGGGCCTGACGCGTGAGTTGGCGCGCTGGATGGTGCATGGGGCCGCCGATATCTCTATGCGCGAGTTCGATCCGCGCCGGTTCGGCAGCTATGCCACGAAGGACTGGCAGGTGATCAAGGCCGAGGAAGATTATTGCCTGCGCCACGAAATCCCTTTTCCGCATTTCAACCGGCTCCAGGGGCGCCCGATCAAACCGTCGCCTTTGTATGATCTGCTGAACTCCAAGGGCGCGGTCCATGAGGAGGTCTATGGGTTTGAACGCCCCCGCTGGTTCGCGCGGGATGGGGTGGAACAGCGTGACCACTATTCCTTCCGCCGAACCCCCGCCGATGACATGGTCGCAGCCGAGGTCAAAGCGGTGCGCGAACGCGTCGGCATCATGGATGTGACCGCCTTTACCAAGATCGAGGTTTCAGGACCGGACGCCTATGCGTTGCTGGATCGGCTGACCGCCAACCGGATGCCGCAAAAGGTCGGCTCGATCACGCTGACCCATATGCTGAACCGCCGTGGCCGGATCGAGTTGGAGACAACCATCGTCCGAATGGCCGAGGATCGCTTTTATCTGGTCTGCGCGGCCTTCTTCGAACAACGCCTGCTGGACCATATGACGCAACAGCGTGTGGATGAGGATGTGCAGATCAACGCTTTGTCCGCTGACTGGTCTGCCTTGTCACTGAACGGCCCCCGATCGCGGGATGTGCTGGCGCGGTGCACCGATGCCGATCTGACCAATGCCGGGTTCCGTTGGCTCTCGGCGCAGGAAATCGACATCGCGGGTCACAAGGTCTGGGCTTTCCGCATGTCCTATGCCGGGGAACTGGGCTGGGAGTTGCACATGCCAAACGCCGCCTGTTTGGACGTTTACTCGGCGCTTTGGGCCGCCGGAGAACCGCACGGCATCGCCGACTATGGTAGCTTTGCCATGAATGTGATGCGGATGGAGAAGGGCTTCAAAGGCGCAGGCGAGCTGACCAATGAGGTCACTCTGGCCGAGGCCGATGTGCTGCGCTTTGCGCGCACCGACAAGGAGTATCTGGGCAAAGACAAGACCCTGAACAGCGACCTGCCGTGGGTTTGCGCTTATCTGGAGATTGAACCGGATGGTGAGATCGACGGACATGGCGGTGAGGCGGTGATGCTGGATGGCCGCGTCGTCGGCTCGATCGCATCGGTGGCCTATGGGCATACCGTCGGCAAGATCCTCGCCTTCGCTTACGTCAAACCCGAGGCCGCCACACCCGGCACAGCCTTGCAGGTCGTGATCCACGGCCGACCCCGCGTGGCCTGCGTGCTGGATGAACCGGCTTACGATCCCCAAAGCTTTTTGCCACGCACTGACACCGTACTGGAGGCCGCGCAATGACCCTGCCCGATACAATGAAAGCCATGGTCACGATGGGTCATGGCGGATTAGAACAAATGGTGTTGCACCCCAACTGGCCCCGCCCCGAACCGGCTGCCAATGAAGTGCTGATCAAGGTCGCCGCCTGCGGTCTGAACAACACGGACGTCAATACGCGGTCGGGCTGGTATTCCAAGACCGTCACTGACGCGACCACCGGAGGCGCGTTTGAAGAGGTAGGCGAAGAAGACCCCACCTGGGGAGGCAACCCGATCACCTTCCCACGCATCCAAGGAGCTGATATCTGTGGCCATATCGTCGCCGTAGGCGAAGGCGTCGACCCGGCCCGCATCGGTCAGCGTGTAATCACAGATGGCTGGTTGCGCGACCCGGATGATCCCGGAAACAAGGACAAAACCGGCTACTACGGCTCGGAACGGGACGGAGGGTTTGCGGAATACGCCACCACTCTGGCCGTGAATGCTGTGCCGATTACCTCCGACCTGTCGGATGCGGAATTGGCGACGTTTTCCTGTTCCTACTCGACCGCCGAGGGGATGCTGACCCGCGCCAATGTCAGCCAGAATGACACCGTTCTGGTGCCCGGAGCCTCGGGCGGGGTCGGAGGCGCATTGGTGCAACTGGCCAAACGTCGCGGCGCGCGGGTCATTGCACTGGCGTCCGAGGCGAAACACGCCGACGTCGCCGCACTTGGCCCGGACAAAATCCTGCCGCGCGCGCCCGATAACTTGCGTGCGGCGCTGGGGGACGAAAAAATCACAGTGGTCGCCGATGTGGTCGGTGGCCCCTATTGGCCCAACCTGATCGACATCCTTGAACGTGGCGGGCGCTATACCTGTTCCGGTGCCATCGCAGGGCCAATGGTGGATTTTGACCTGCGCACCTTCTATTTGCGCGACCTGACCTTCACCGGCTCGACCGTCATCGACCCGCAGGTGATGCAAAACCTCGTCAAATATATCGAGGCGGGTCAGATCAAACCGGCCCTTGCCGCGACTTATCCGCTGGAAGAACTGCGCGAGGCGCAGGCCGCGTTCATCGCGAAACAACACACTGGAAACATTGTGGTGATCCCATGACCATGGATGATGTCCTCGAAGCCGCGCGGCGATTGCATTACACGCATCCCGATCTGGCTGCGTTCGGAGATTGGCCCGATGACTTGTTTGCCGCTGATGTGCAGCCAAACGCGATTCCGGCGGTTCCCCTGGTGCAGGCAATCCGGCCCGACGCCGGGCCTACCCTAGCCCTGACCGAGGCAATTCGCGCAACCGCACATCTGGCCAACTGGAAACAGACCTATACTGAAGACGAAGTCGGAGCCGATTTCCTGAATCGCTATGGATATTACGAGCTGTTCGGTCCAACGGGCCATTTCTACTCGGCGCAACTGCGCGGCTATGTGGCCTATTGGGGTGACGGGCTGAACTATGATTGGCACAGCCACAAGGCCGAAGAACTGTACCTGATCGCCGCTGGCCGCGCGCGGTTTCGCGTTCAAGGAAATGAGGCCGACCTAACCCCCAATCAAACCCGCTTGCATGCCAGTTGGCAGAGCCATGCCATGATCACCACCGACAGCCCGATCCTGACCTATGTGTTGTGGCGCGGCGAAGGCTTGGACGATCTGCCCCAGATGGACGCCGCATGAAGATTACCAAACTCATCCTCTGGTCTGTCGACCTCAGCAGCCATGAAACGTACCGCATGGCCGAAGGCAAAACCTGCGCCACGGTCAAAACCCATGTCCTGTGCCTAATCACAGATACTGGCCTGCAAGGGTGGGGTGAGGTTTGCCCGATCCCCCACTACCTTCCGGCCTATGCCGATGGTGTTCCCGCCGCGATTACTGAAATGGCCCCGGAAATCCTCGGGATGTCACCTTTCGGGGCGGACGCGCCCATGCGCAAGCTTGATGGGTTTTTGCCAGGTCATCGCTACGCCAAGTCCGCCGTCGATCTGGCGCTGTGGGATTTGTTCGGCCAAGCCACGGGCCAACCGGTCTATGCGCTGTTGGGCGGGCGCACGCGCAAGGACATGCCGCTTTATCACTCGATCACCTGCGTTGCTCCGGATGAGATGGCCCGCATCGCGCAAGTCGCCTATCAGACAGGCATTCGCCAGTTTCAGGTCAAACTTGGGGTCGAAGCCGATTGGCAGGCCGACGCTGAACGCCTGTTCAAAGTGCGCGAGGCCGTGGGGCAGGGCCCTATCGTCTATGGCGACTGGAACTGCGGCGCATCGCGTCTTCAGGCCACACGCACGGGCCGCGCGGTGGCGCATCTGGATGTGATGCTGGAACAGCCCTGCAAAACGCTGAAAGATTGTGCTGCCGTCCGGCAAGCCACTGGCCTGCCGATGAAGATCGACGAGAACGCACATGATCTGGCCTCGCTGCTGCGGGCGCATGAACTTGGCTGCATGGATGCGGTGGCGTTAAAACTATCTAAGTTCGGAGGTCTGTCGGCCATGCGCCGTGCACGGGACCTGACCGTATATCTGGGGGCCGAAATCTGCGCCGAGTGCACATGGGGGTCCGATATCGTCACCGCGGCCGCGCTGCATTTCGCGGCCTCGACCCCGCAGGGATCGCTGATGAACACCTGTGATCTGTCCTCTTACGTGGCGCCACGCCTTTGCCCCGATGCGCCCAGCCGCAAAGACGGCCGCATTGCTCCGCCTGAAGGACACGGTTTGGGCGTGACGCCCGACCCGGATATCCTTGGCGCCCCGATATTGGAGATTGCCTGAGATGCGCAAGATCAACACCCAATCCGAATGGATCGCCCGTGCGAATGAGGTCTTGCCCGCTGGGGGTTTTGGCAATTTCGACCCCGGCATCATTATCGCACGTGGCGAGGGCAGCCACGTCTGGGATGAGGACGGCAATGAATACATCGACTATCTGATCGGGTCCGGCCCGATGCTGCTGGGCCACGGCCACCCCGAAGTGATGGAGGCAGTGCTGGAGCAACTGCCCAAGGGCATGACCTTCTTTGCCAATAACGCCAAGGGTATCGAACTGGCTGAGGCTATTGTCGATGCGGTGCCGTGCTGCGAACAGGTGCGTTTTGTGGCCTCGGGTGGCGAGGCCGACATGTACGCCATCCGTCTGGCCCGCGCCTATACCGGGCGTGACAAGATTCTGAAATTTGAAGGCGGCTATCATGGCATGAGCGCCGAGGCGCAGATGAGCCTTGCCCCCAGCCGTCGGGTCAACTTTCCGCAAGCGGTTCCTGACAGCGCCGGGATACCTGCGGGGGTGGCCGAGCAGATGCTGATTGCGCCGTTCAACGACCTTGAGGCCGTCGCGGCCCTGCTGAATGAGCATGACGATATCGCTGCGATCATGGTCGAACCTTTGCAGCGGATCATCCCGCCCTTGCCCGGATACCTGCAAGGGCTGCGCGACTTGTGCGACAAGCACAACGTCCTGCTGATCTTTGACGAGATCGTCACAGGGTTCCGTCTGGCCTATGGCGGCGCGCAGGAGAAATACGGTGTGACACCCGATATCTGCACGCTGGGCAAGATCATCGGCGGAGGGTTCCCATTGGCTGCGCTGGGTGCAAGCGCCGAGATCATGAAACATTTCGACAAGGATCAGGTTGGCGAGGACGGGTGGCTGATGCAGCTTGGGACCTTGTCGGGAAACCCGGTGGCCTCGGTCGCGGGCCTGAAAACTATGGAGGTTCTTCGGCGCGACGGCGTCTATGACCAACTGCGCGCAACGGGTGCAGCGTTGCAACAGATGCAGGGTACTGCCTTGGTCAAAGCCGGGATTCCGTTTCGGATTTGCGGCGACGAGACGTTGTTCGATATCTTTTTCACGGAAAACGATTGCCGTGAGTACCGCAGCGCCAAGCATGATGATCCGCATCGTAACGTGATTTACAACAACAGCTTAAGGGCGAGCGGGATATTCAAGTCGCCGGGCAAGCTTTATCCTTCCTTGGCTGTGACGGAAGCGGACCTGCAACAGACTAAGCACGCGGTTGAAAAAGCGGTCCAGATAATTGCCAATGCCTAAACGGATTTAGTCTGGGCAAAGAAACGGGCCGCTGCCAGTTGATGACAGCGGCCCTGACTGATTGGATGTCCGGGGCTGCACCTCGCCCCCTCGAATACCACTTAAAAATACGGACAGACTTGCAAACTTTCGACTTTTTCGAGAGCAGCCCGACGTCTCAATCGGTGTATCTGTATCTTGTCAGCGTTTGGAAATGCGAGCAGTGAAGTAGTTCACATTGCGCAACTTTTTCTCAACTTCTCCAGTCGAAGAAGCCTGAACCCGCCTTCTGCAGCAGCGTTTTCGCCATGGCGTGGCCCATCTCGGGCCCATCGGCAACCGCACCGGTGATGTCTTCCGAGATGGCCTCGGACCCGTCCGGGCGCAGAACCTCACCTCGCAGGCGCAGGTGGCCGTCCTGTATTTCGGCAAGGCCAGCGATCGGCGTCTCGCACGAACCGTCCAGCGCAGCCAGCAGCGTGCGCTCTGCAGCCAGGCGCTGGCCGGTTTCGGCGTGGTGGATGGCTTCGAGCATACAAGCTGCGCGGGAATCGTCGCTGCGGCGTTCGATACCGATAGTGCCCTGCGCAATGGCAGGCAGCATGTCCTCGGGCGCAATGGCGGTGGCAGGGACGCCGTCCATTTTCAGGCGGCGGATACCGGCCATGGCCAGAAAGGTGCAATCCGCCACGCCATCGGCCAGTTTCTTGAGGCGGGTCTGAACGTTGCCGCGAAATTCAACCACGTTCAGGTCGGGGCGGCGGTTCAGCAACTGCGCCCTTCGGCGCAGGGATGAGGTGCCGACGGTGGCACCCAGCGGCAGGTCGTGGATTGAGGCGAATTGTGGGGAAATGAACGCATCGCGCACATCCTCGCGCGGCAGGAACGTCTCCAGCACCAGCCCGGCGGGCTGTTCGACGGGCATATCCTTGGTGGAATGGACAGCGATGTCGATATCGCCGCGCAGCATCGCCTCTTCGATTTCCTTGGTGAAGAGGCCCTTGTTGCCGATCTCTTTCAACGGGCGGTCCGCGTCGATCATTGCGCGGTTGTCACCAGTGGTCTTGATGACCACGACCTCGAACGCTTCATCCGGCAAGTCGAAAGCCGCGCCCAGTCGCTGCCGTGTCTCATAGGCTTGTGCCAGCGCCAGAGGTGATCCTCGGGTACCGATCTTGAGCGGCGAGTCGGGGGAGGGCAGGGTCAGTGTCATGCGCACAGCTTTAGTCGCGTCACATTGCCCTGACAATGGGGGCAGAGCTTGACAAATTGCCACTGAGGGCCGACCCGTGGCGCAAACCTGATGATTGGGGGCAGACATGGCCGAAACAAAGAAACTGCTGCGGGCGCTGGCGGGTGAGGTGCAGGATGTGCCGCCGATCTGGATGATGCGTCAGGCCGGGCGCTACCTGCCTGAATACCGCGCGACACGGGCGCAGGCAGGGGATTTCCTGTCGCTGTGTTATAACCCCGAACTGGCGGCCGAGGTAACGTTGCAACCAATTCGCCGCTATGGGTTCGATGCGGCGATCTTGTTTGCCGATATCCTGCTGGTACCGCAGGCGCTGGGCGCGGATTTGTGGTTCGTGACCGGCGAGGGACCGCGCCTGTCGACTATCACCCAGCAGGCCGAGTTTGACGCTTTGAAGCCCATGGATGCGATTCACGAGACTTTGTCTCCAGTCTATGAGACCGTGCGTATCCTGTCGCGGGAATTGCCGTCCGAGACAACGTTGATCGGGTTTGCAGGCGCGCCCTGGACGGTGGCGACCTATATGATCGCCGGGCGCGGCACGCCGGATCAGGGCCCGGCCCATGCGCTGCGCGAAGGGAATGTGGCATTGTTCGAGGCGTTGCTGGAGCGGATCACGCTGGCGACGATCGAATACCTCTCGGCCCAGATCGAGGCAGGGGCCGAGGTGGTCAAGATCTTTGACAGCTGGGCCGGGTCGTTGAAGGGGGACGCGTTCCAGAAATACGCCGTTGAGCCGTGCCGGGTCATCACTCAGGCCATCAAGGCGCGCCATCCCGGCATTCCGGTGATCGGTTTCCCGCGTGAGGCCGGTGACGGCTATGTCGGGTTTGCGAAGGCGACCGGAGTGGATTGTGTGGCGCTGGATAACTCGGTCGCGTCGGATTGGGCGGCGGCCCACGTGCAGGTGGATGGCTGTGTTCAAGGCAATCTGGCCTCGTCCCATATGGTGACGGGTGGGCAGGCTTTGGTGGATGAAACGCGCAAGATCGTTGAGGCGTTTTCAAAGGGACCGCATATTTTCAACCTTGGGCATGGGATCACGCCGGATGCCGACCCCGAGAACGTGCAATTGATGATTGACACTGTGCGATCGCGGTAAGCTGGTTGAAGGGGGCCAGCCCCCTTCTTGGCCTGCGGCCAATTCATCCCCCGGGATATTTATAGCCAGGTGAAGGGGCGGATCAGCGCTTTGGGTTGAGTTCGTCCAGAATTTCCGAACGGTGTTCGCCGCGCAATGGGCTGGGCTTAGGTTGCCATGCGTGGTTTGAAAAGCGCGGCGCGGCGGCGGCCTGGAGGGTTCCGTCGATGTTCTGCCATGTCTGGCGCGCGTTGTTCATGGGATGGGAATGTGCCTGTTCGGGGCTAAGCGCGGGGGCGACGCAGGCGTCGGTGTCGTAGAAAAGCATCGCCCAATGATCGCGGGGGTGTCGAGAGAAGATTTCGGATAGGCGCGCGGTGAGCAGTGGCCACAGTTTTGGGTCGTATTGTTTAGTGAAGTCAGGATCCTGTGACAGGCCCAATTTATTGAGGAACTCAGCGTAGAATTTTGGCTCGAGGCATTGCACCGTAATGAACCCTCCGTCGGCGCAACTATAGGTGCGGCTCCAGTGGGGGCCGTCCAGCAGGCTATGGCCGCGTGTTTCCGACAGGTTGCCGGTTTGACGCATGCTCATGAGCAGGTTCATCATATGCGCCGAGCCGTCATAGATGGCGGCATCGACGACGGTACCCTGACCTGTGCGCTGTGCATTGATCAGGCCAGCCATTATGCCTGCGATAAGGTACATCGCGCCGCCCCCGATATCGCCCACCAATGTTGCCGGTGTCTGTGGGGGTTGCCCTGCTGCCGAGGCGTACCAGAGCGCGCCGGACATCGCGATATAGTTCAGGTCGTGGCCCGCCCTGTCCGAAAGGGGGCTGTCCTGCCCCCAGCCCGTCATGCGGCCATAGACCAGTTTGGGGTTGAGGGAGTGGCAGGTTTCGGGTCCGAGGCCGAGTTTTTCCATCACGCCGGGGCGGAAGCCTTCGATCAGTGCGTCGGCTGACGAAATCAGGCGCAAGGCGATCTCAAGATCGGCGTCATCCTTGAGGTTCAGGTCTATGGACCGTTTGCCGCGATCCAGCACGGAACTCTCAGGTATTCCGGGGGTGGTGGGCTGGCCCTTGCGATGGATGGTTATGACATCTGCGCCCAGGTCGGCCAGCATCATGGCCGCGAACGGGCCGGGGCCCAAGCCCTCGACTTCGATGATCCGGATTCCGTTCAGCATTGTGGCCCTCCTTTTCAGGCAGGGTTTCGAGGCTTTGCGGGAATTGCAAGGCCGGATTCTGATGGCTTGCAAGATGGTTACGTGACCACTAGCGTTTCCAGCGGGGATTGGAGAGAGGCTCGGATGCGGTTGTGGATCCTTTTCGGGAGCGTTCTTGCGCTGGCGGTTCTCGCCGGTGTTCTGTCGCGCCTGCATCCCCCTGGAACCATCGTATTGGCTGCGGGTCCCGCGGGTGGGGCCTATGAAACCGTAGCGCAGGACTATGCAGACATATTGGCGCGGGATGGCATCCGGCTTGAAATACTCGAGACGGCCGGATCGGTAGAGAATGCTGATCTGCTGAATAATGGCGAGGTGGATGCCGCTTTTCTGCAAGGTGGAATCAAGGTTGACCCAAACAGAGCCGAAGCTGTCGGTGCCGTATTCTTTGAGCCTGTTGTTTTTCTGGTGAACAAAGACGCGGCCATCCCGCGCAATCCTGCCCTTTGGTCCGGTTTGCGGATCAACAGTGGCGCACCAGGGTCAGGAACGGCGGCGGCGTTTCGTGATCTTGAACGGGCCGTGGGGCTGGCCGAGGACGCAAACGAACATTTCTCAATACCTTATGCCGAAGCTGCGGCTGCCCTGCTTGCGGGTGAACTGGATATCGCAGTCTATGTGGCCCCGATAGAAGCGCCCTATCTCAAGGCGGCCTATGAATCTCCGGGGCTGCGGGTGTTGGACCTGGCCCATGTACAGGCAATTTCCAGACGCCTGACCTATGCGACGGTGGTATCAGTGCCGGCCGGGGGAATGTCTTTGGACCCTGTGCTGCCGCCACGCGCTGTTGAGTTGGTCGCGATCGAGGCACGGTTGGTCGTGCGACCCGATCTGCATCCGGCTTTGGTCAACCGTCTGACGATGGCAGCGATCGAGTTGCACCAGGCAAGGGGCATTATCTCGGACCCGGGCGTTTTCCCGAACATTGACGGCACCGGCCTGAATGTCAGCAATACCGCGCGCCAATTGATCCTTGATGGCCCGTCCACCTGGCATAACTGGCTGCCTTATTGGATTGCCGCGCAGATCAACCGGGTTTTGCTGCTGTTGTTGCCGTTCTTTTTTATCGTGGTTCCGTTGATGCGGCTGCTGCCCTTTGCCTATGCCTACGCGATGCGCTGGCGTGTTTGGCAACATTACCCCGAAATCCGCGATATCGAGCTGGAATTGGCCAATGACCCAAGCGACGCCGAGTTGGACATGATGCAGGCGCATTTGAGTGAACTGGATGAGCGTCTGGCTGCGCTGCGGTTGCCGGCTGCTTATCGGCAGGGGCAATACGACGCTCGGTTGCACGTTGAGTTGATCCAGAAGCGAATAGCCGAATTGCGCAATGCCGGACCCGCTTGAGGCTGTTGGCGCGTACAAAAATGCGCAGGACCCTGTGCGGAATGGGCCTGTTCTGTGTCGGTTCGCCGGGGTAATGTCCCCGCCAGAACGGGGAAAGTGAATGACACCAATTCTGTCCATCAGGGACTTGCGCAAATCCTATGCCGACGGTTTCGAGGCGCTGAAGGGCGTCTCATTGGATATTGAAGAAGGTGAGATTCTTGCGCTGCTGGGGCCAAACGGAGCGGGCAAGACGACCCTGATTTCAACCGTTTGCGGGATCACGACCCCGACTTCCGGGTCGGTGACGGTAGGCGGGCATGATATCCAGACCGATTTTCGGGCCGCCCGTCGAATGATTGGGCTGGTTCCGCAAGAGATTGCGTTGGAGCCATTCGAGAAAGTTTGGAATACGGTGCGGTTTTCGCGCGGGTTGTTCGGGTATGGTGCTGACAATTCTCGGATCGAGGAAATCCTGCGCAAGCTGTCCTTGTGGGACAAGCGCAAGAACGCGATCAAGGAATTGTCAGGCGGCATGAAGCGCCGCGTTCTGATCGCCAAGGCACTGGCGCATGAACCGCGGGTGTTGTTTCTGGACGAGCCCACAGCCGGTGTTGATGTTGAGCTGCGCAAAGACATGTGGGAGATCGTGGCCGAGCTGAAACAGGCAGGCGTCACCATCATTCTGACGACGCATTACATTGAAGAAGCCGAGGCCATCGCTGACCGCGTGGGGGTCATCGACAAGGGTGAATTGCTGCTGGTTCAGGACAAGAACACGCTTATGGCCCAGATGGGCAAGAAGCAGATCGAGGTCATGCTGACAGAACCCATTCAATCCATTCCCAAAGCCCTGGCCGAGCACAACCTGACTTTGAACGGAAACGGTGATGTGCTGATCTATACTTATGATATCCACGCCGACCGGACAGGCATCACCACCTTGCTGAATGACGTGGCCCAGGCGGGGTTGGTGTTGCGCGATGTACAGACCCGTCAGTCGAGCCTTGAGGAAATTTTTGTTAATCTAGTGTCCGGAGCCCCCGCATGAACTGGTCCGCCGTCGCCGCCATCTACCGGTTCGAAATGGCCCGGTTCTTTCGAACACTGGCGCAGAGCTTTCTGTCTCCGGTCCTGTCGACTTCGTTGTATTTCGTGGTTTTTGGCACCGCAATCGGCAGCCGTATCCAAGAGATCGAGGGCGTATCTTATGGTGCGTTCATCGTACCGGGGCTTATCATGCTGTCGGTAGTGATGCTGTCGATCTCGAACGCGTCCTTTGGGATTTATTTTCCCAAGTTTCTAGGCACGATATACGAACTGCTATCCGCCCCCGTGAACTTTATCGAGATTGTGATCGGCTACGTCGGAGCCGCCGCGACAAAGGCACTGTTCGTGGGGGTGGTGATCCTGATTACCGCCACGTTCTTTGTGGATCTAAGGATCGAACACCCTTTTGCGATGGTGTGGTTTCTGGTTCTGACCTGTCTCAGCTTTTCGCTGCTGGGGTTCATAATAGGCATCTGGGCCAGCAATTTTGAACAGATGTCACTGGTCCCACAATTGGTGGTGACGCCTCTTATCTTTCTGGGTGGTACGTTCTATTCGATTTCGATGCTGCCTCCAGTGTGGCAGACAATCACCCTGTTCAACCCGGTGGTTTATCTGATTTCCGGGTTCCGCTGGTCCTTCTATGGGCTTGCCGATGTTCCCATTGGGTTCAGCCTTTTGGCAATTTTGGTGTTCACCGGCATCTGTCTGGGCATCATCGGGTGGATTTTCAAAACAGGCTGGCGCATTCGCAGCTAGGCGATCCGTGGCGTTGCATTTTTGCCCGTCATGTGTGTGAATCTGGTTCACGTCGCGTTTTAGGCCCCAGCGGTCCCTTGTTTACCGGTTGGCTGCACTCTACATCGGCATCCATGAAACTCAGCCTGCCGTTTCTCAAAAAACAACCCAGCGTCGCTGTCGTGCGATTGTCCGGTGCCATCGGAATAGCCGGACGTGCGTCGATGTCTGATACTTCGCTTGCCCCGGTACTTGAGAAAGCCTTTCGCAAGGGAAAACCCTCTGCGGTGGCGCTTGAAATTAACTCGCCCGGAGGGTCACCGGTTCAAAGCTCGTTGATTGGCGCCCGCATACGGCGGCTGTCTGACGAACTGAATGTGCCGGTCATTGCATTTGTCGAGGATGTTGCAGCCTCGGGCGGGTACTGGCTGGCAGCGGCAGCCGATGAAATCTATGCAGACGACAGTTCGGTTCTTGGCTCGATCGGGGTGATCTCGTCCGGGTTCGGGGCGCATGTGTTGCTGAAACGTCAGGGAATTGAACGTCGTGTCCACACGGCCGGGCAGTCAAAGTCCATGCTGGACCCGTTCTCTCCGGAAAAGAAAGAGGATGTCGCGCGGCTCGAAAGATTGCTGGCCGATATTCACGACAATTTCATCACCCATGTAAAAAACCGCCGGGGCGCAAAGTTGGATGAGAACGAGGACCTGTTCACCGGCGAGGTCTGGTTAGCCCGGCGCGCGCGGGAATTGGGGCTGATCGACGGTATCGCCCATCTTAAGCCAAAGATGCAGGAGCGTTTCGGCGACAAGGTAAAGTTCCGTCGATACGGCCTTCGCAAACCGCTGTGGTCTCGGTTCGGGGCGTCACTGGCCCAGGATGCGATTGCCGGCCTTGAGGAGCGCGCGGCCTACGCGCGTTTCGGTTTGTAACGTGATTATCAAGATCGTAACCCTTTTTCTGATTGCTATGGGTGTCCTAGCCATGTTCGGGAAACTGCGCTTTCCGGGACAGCAGAGGTTGCAGTCTTCAAGATGCCCGCGCTGCGGGCGGTTTAGGATCGGCAAAGGTCCTTGCGCCTGCGAAAAAGGAGGCCGTACATGACGGCATGGCTGCTTTCCGGCCTCGGGCTGCTGATCCTGCTGTTGGCGGGTGATGCGCTGGTGCGTGGTGCGGTGAACCTGAGCCTGCGTCTGGGCGTGCCCGCGCTGATCGTCAGTCTGACAATCGTGGCCTTTGGCACCTCGGCCCCCGAACTGCTGATTGCCATCAGCGCCATCAAGGAAAATGCGCCGGGGATCGCGCTGGGGAATGTGGTGGGGTCGAACACGGCCAATATCCTTTTGGTGCTGGGTCTGCCTGCGCTTTTGGCGACGCTGCACACCAGTGAATGCGACAGCCGCAAGAACTATGTCTTCATGTTGCTGGCCTCAGTTCTTTTCATCGGACTGGCCTTCTGTGGCATATTCAATTTGTACAGCGGTGCGATCCTGTTGGCCGCGCTTGGTCTTGTTCTGTGGAATGCGTTCCGCGAGGCCCACGCTCACCGCAAGGCCTGCGGCGAAGCCTGCGCCGACGATGAAGAGCTTGACGGGCTGGAAGAAGCCGACCCGGACATGCCTTATTGGAAGATCTCGATCTATTTGGTTCTGGGTCTGATCGGGTTGCCGATGGGGGCGCATCTGCTGGTGGATAATGCGACCGTCATCGCACGCACCTATGGCGTCAGCGAAACCGTGATCGGCCTGACATTGGTCGCGGTCGGGACCTCGCTGCCGGAATTGGCAACGACTGTCATGGCCGCCCTGCGCCGTCAGGCGGACGTTGCGTTAGGCAATGTGATCGGCTCGAACATGTTCAACCTGCTGGCCATCGTGGGCATCGCCACACTGGTCGGGCCTATTCCGGTTGATCAGGAATTCCTGCGGTTCGATCTGTGGGTCATGTTGGGCGCGTCGCTGTTGCTGATCCCGTTTGTGTTCTTCAAAAAAGACATCACGCGTGGGTGGGGACTGTTATTGACTCTGCTCTATGCGGTCTACGTCATCTCTTTATTGGCGTGACTTGATTAAGAGGGAGTACGTATGACCCGAGCGTTGGTAACCGGTGCAGGAATCCGCCTTGGCCGAGCCATGGCCTTGTACCTTGCCCAACGCGGGTATGATGTTGCTGTGCATTACGCGACTTCTGCCGATCCTGCCGCCGAGGTTGTATCCGAGGTTCAGGCCATGGGTCGCAAGGCTATCGCATTGCAGGCCGAACTGCTGGACGAGGCGCAGGTCCAGACGGTTTTGCCGCGCGCGGCTGAGGCTTTGGGCGGGCCAATTACCTGTTTGGTCAACAACGCCTCGATCTTTGAATATGATAACATCCATACGGCGACCCGTGAAAGCTGGGATCGGCATCTGGACAGTAATCTGCGCGCGCCCTTCGTTCTGACACAGGCAATGGCAGAGCAGGATCTGGAACCGGATACCGACGATGCGGGAGAGCCCGTGGCAGTTGGCCTGATCGTCAACATGGTTGATATGCGTGTCCGTAAACTGACGCCCGAGTTCATGTCCTACACCATTGCCAAGATGGGTCTTTGGGCGCTGACCCGCACGGCGGCGCAGGCCCTAACCCCCGCGATCCGCGTCAACGCGATCGGCCCCGGCCCGACGATGCAGGGCCACAGGCAAAGCGAAGATCACTTCAAGGCGCAGCGCGCTAATACCGTGCTTGAACGCGGCGCGAACCCATCTGATATCACCGCTGCGCTGGGATATTTTCTGGACGCGCATGCCGTGACCGGGCAGTTACTATGCGTCGATGGCGGGCAGCATCTTGGATGGCAAACTCCGGATGTTTTGGGGGTTGAATAGGCATCTTTGCCTCAAGTTTTGCACCGCTCGCATTTCCGTTACTTGCGCGTTACAAAATTGTCTTTTTTTTCATACACTTGCCATGTGTATGAAAAAATTACATTTAAAAACAGATAGTTAACATGACGCCTATTTTTTGTGCAAATCAAGGAATCCTTAATGAATCAAGGGAAAATCGAGACCCTTGGAAACTTATCTTCATAGTTATCCACAGAAACCGTGGATTTGTTTTCTCTTGAATTGAGACGCTTAAGATTGCAGCCATGGTCAGGGAATCATATTTCGGACTCATGACCACCCAGAACGAATCGAACCCCGACGGCCAAGCCACTGGATACAAATGTATACAGCGTTATGTGAAAACGCTGGACAGTTCTCCGGGCGTTTACAGGATGTTGGATGCGGACAGCCGGGTTCTGTACGTGGGCAAGGCGCGGAACCTGAAGGCGCGGGTGTCGAACTATACGCGGCCCGGTCATTCGGGGCGGATCGAGAAGATGATCGCCGCGACCGCCTCGATGATGTTTCTGACCACGCGGACCGAGACCGAGGCGCTGCTGCTGGAACAGAACCTGATCAAGCAGCTCAAGCCGAAATACAATGTGCTGCTGCGCGATGATAAGAGTTTTCCGAACATTCTGGTCGCCAAGGATCATGGGTTTCCGCAAATCAAGAAGCATCGTGGGGCGAAGAAAGAAAAGGGCGCCTATTTTGGCCCCTTCGCCAGTGCGGGTGCCGTTAACCGGACGCTGAACCAGTTGCAAAAGGCGTTCTTGCTGCGCAACTGCTCGGATTCCATGTTCGATAGCCGCACGCGGCCCTGTCTGCTGTTTCAGATCAAGCGCTGTTCGGGGCCGTGCGTTGGGCTGATCTCGGAAAGCGATTACTGCGAAAGCGTCAAGGATGCCGAACGCTTTCTGTCGGGCCGGTCGACCAAGGTGCAGGAAGAACTGGCTGAACAGATGATGGCCGCCTCCGAGGCGATGGAGTTTGAACGTGCCGCCAGCCTGCGCGACCGCATTCGGGCGCTGACGCAGGTGCAGACGTCCCAGGGCATCAACCCGCGCGGCGTGGCCGAGGCGGATGTGATCGGCCTCTATATGGAGAGCGGGCAGGCTTGTGTGCAGGTGTTCTTTATCCGCGCCAACCAGAACTGGGGAAACAAGGATTTTTACCCTCGGGTGGGGGCGGATGTGTCGCCAGCCGAGGTGATGGAGGCGTTCCTTGGTCAGTTCTACGACAACAAGGAACCGCCGCGTCAGTTGATCCTGTCGGATGCGGTCGAAAACGCCGATCTGATGCAGGACGCATTGTCGGAAAAGGCCGGGCGCAAGGTGGAAATCCTTGTCCCCCAGCGCGGCGAGAAGCAGGAACTGGTCGCGGGTGCCCTGCGCAACGCGCGTGAATCACTTGCCCGCCGCATGTCGGAAAGCGCCACGCAGGCCAAGCTGTTGCGCGGCGTGGCCGAGGCGTTTGACCTGGACAGCCCGCCAAGCCGGATCGAGGTCTACGACAACAGCCATATACAGGGCACCAATGCGGTGGGCGGGATGATCGTGGCGGGCCCCGAAGGGTTCATGAAAAACGCCTATCGCAAGTTCAACATCCGTGGGGATGATCTGACCCCCGGCGACGACTTTGGCATGATGAAAGAGGTCCTAACCCGCCGCTTTACCCGCCTGTTGAAAGAAGACCCCGACCGCGACAAGGGGCATTGGCCGGACCTGTTGTTGATCGACGGTGGCGCGGGTCAGGTGAGCGCGGTGCATGAAATCATGGTCGAACATGGCGTCGAAGACATCCCGATGGTCGGTGTCGCCAAGGGCGTGGATCGCGACCACGGCAAAGAGGAATTCCACCGCATCGGCCAGCGCGCCTTTGCGCTGAAACGCAATGATCCGGTGCTGTATTTCATCCAGCGCCTGCGGGATGAGGCGCATAGATTCGCCATCGGCACCCATCGTGCGAAACGTGCCAAAGCGGTGGGGGCGACGCCTCTGGACGAAATCCCCGGCGTCGGGGCGGCGCGTAAACGCGCGTTGCTAACTCATTTCGGCAGCGCCAAGGCGGTCAGCCGGGCCAACCTGGCGGATTTGAAAGCGGTTGAGGGGATCTCAGCCGGGTTGGCGCAGAAGGTCTATGATTTCTTCCATGACAAGGGCTAGGCTCGCCGTCCGCGCCACAGGATATAGAGGCCCGAGGCCACGATCAGCGCCGACCCGATCCACATGGTCTGGTCCAGTCGCTCACCAAACATGACCACGCCCAGCCCGATCCCGAACAACAGCCGGGAATAGCGGAAGGGCGTGACGGATGAGACCTCGCCTGTGCGCATCGCCTTCATCAGCGAGGCATAGGCCAAGACGCCCACCACGATTGCGCCTGTCATGTGCAGGCTGACATGCGGGGTAAGGGGCTGCATCGGTGTCCCCTCCCAAAACCGATAGGCCAGCCCGGCGATTATGATGCAGAGGAAACCGTAGTAACCCAGCACCTCGGTCCCCAGTGAGGCGGGCGCAGCGCGGCTGGCCAGATCACGGCCCGCGAACCCCAGCATCCCCAGCACCGCAAGGATGGACAGGGGCGAAAAGCTGTCTCCGGTCGGTTGAATGATGATCACGACGCCGATCAGCCCGACCAGAATGGCGCTCCACCTCCGCCAGCCGACGGTTTCGCCAAAGACCAGCGCGGCCCCCGCGACAACGACCAGAGGCGTGGCTTGCAAGATCACCGTGGCGGATGAAAGCGGCGTCAGTGCGATGGCTAGCACATAGAACAGCCGCCCCAGAATTTCAAACACCACACGTACTTTCATGGGGCGCGACAGTACATCTTCCTGAAACAGCCGCGAGCCGCGAAGCAGGGCCACCGCCGCATAGATCACCGCGCCGCCCGCGCCAAACAGGACTAGCACCTGCCAGATCGGAATCGCCGCCGAGGCCGCCTTGATCAGCGCATCCTCAAGCGCGAACAGCGCCATTGCGGCGATCATCCACGCGCTGCCGATCAGGTTGGATCGGGGATCGGTTTGAATGTGCTGTGTCATGTTTTGCTCTGTCTGGACCGCGCGCCAATCTGACCGCAAAGCCCCCGCGCGCCAAGCCGCGCATTCGGGGTTGCGACCCTTTGACCCCGGGCGCCACAACTACCTGTGATCGGGTCAGATTTTCGATGGGCCACCTTTTATGTCCTGAACCGGCGATGTAGGGTCGGGTCATGAAGTGGAACTTGCCCAATATTCTGACCGTTCTTCGCCTGCTTGCGGCCCCCGGTCTGGCCGTGATGTTTCTGTATTTCACCCGACCCTATGCGGACTGGTTTGCCCTGATCCTGTTCCTGTCTGCCGCAATCACCGACTGGTTTGATGGCTATCTGGCGCGGGCGTGGAAACAGGAAACCAAGATTGGTGCAATGCTGGACCCGATTGCTGACAAAGCAATGGTGGTGATCGCGCTGATGATCCTTGTTGGATATTCCACCGAACACTGGACGCCGTGGCTGGTACTGCCCGCAACCGTGATCCTGTTCCGCGAGGTGTTTGTCTCGGGCCTGCGCGAATATCTGGGCGATGTGGCGGGGACGCTGAAAGTGACCAAGCTGGCCAAGTGGAAGACCACCGCGCAGATGGTTGCGATCGCTATCTTGTTTTCGCAAGGGATATTCGAGCATAACTTTGTGATGTCCACGTTCGGAATGGATCCTACGACCATTGATCAGGTTCTTACGGGACAGGTAGGTGATGTAAACAACATCCGCTGGCACCTTGAAGGGATGTTCTGGTCGGGCCGGATCGGATTGTGGCTGTTGTGGATCGCAGCGACCCTGACATTGATCACGGGCTACGACTACCTACGTAAAGCCATGCCCCATCTGAAGGAGAGTTAAGCGATGGACGTGCTGTATTTCGCCTGGGTGCGCGAGCGCATTGGCCTGCCGAAAGAGCGGGTGGAAACCGAAGCCGCGACCGTTTCCGATCTGGTCGCGGAACTTAGCGCGCGCGAGGATCGCTATGCCGCAGCCTTTGCTGATCTTTCGGCGCTGCGCGTGGCGCTCGATCAGGAGCTTTCGGACTTTGACGCGCCGCTTGCCGGGGTTCGTGAAGTCGCGTTCTTCCCTCCCATGACCGGCGGCTAATCCATGCGTATCGTGGTTCAGGAAGAGGCGTTTGATCTGGGGGCCGAAGCCAACGCCTTTGCCGCGAGTGATGCCGCAAACGGGGCGATTGTGACATTTACCGGCGTTGTCCGTGATCTGGCTGCGGCCGATTTGGATGTCATGGAGATTGAACATTATCCCGGCATGACCGAACGTGCCCTGACCAAGATCGCGGAAGAGGCGCAAAGCCGCTGGTCACTGGGTGATGTCCTTGTCATCCACCGCCACGGGCGACTGGCTCCGGGGGATCGGATCATGATGGTGGCAACCGCCGCACCGCACCGCAAGGATGCGTTCGAGGCTGCAGAATTTCTGATGGACTACCTGAAATCCCGCGCACCGTTTTGGAAAAAGGAAATCACGTCGGATGGGGCCGATTGGGTGGCCGCCAAGGACGAGGATGAAGACGCGCTGACCCGGTGGTAGGTCAGTCCGCGTTGTTGATACGGCCCCGCAGTTCCTCGGCCTCCTGACGTGCAGCGCGCAGGCCATCCATGGCTGCGGACAATTCCGCCTCGGCCTGCGTCAGTTGGTTGGTCAGTTCCGCTTCACGCTGTTGCAGGTAGGTAATCGCCTGATCGCGGGTCTCTTCGGCTTCGTGCAATTCCTGACTCATGCGGTCCAGATCGGCCACATCGCTTTGACGCACACGCGACAGGCGGTGCGCAAGCCAGTTCGCGAACCAGCCCATGCAGAATGCCGCAAACAGGATAACGGCGGTGGCGATGATAAATTCGATTCTGTTCAACTTACTGTTCCTCTGCGCCGGTATTTTCGGCTTCTGGCTGCGCGTCTTCCGAGTCGCCTGTCGTGGCTTCCATCGCCTCAAGCCCGGTTTCGGAATTGGCGACAGGTTCGGGTCGGATCAGTCGGAACTCGATCCGGCGATTTTCCTCACGGCCTTCTTCGGTGTCGTTATCTGCGATGGGCTGGGTTTCACCATAGCCGACGGCCGAATAGCTGCCGGTTGGAATCCGGCGGCCGCGCAATTCGTTCAGAATGGACTGTGCCCGCGCCTGGCTGAGTTGTTGGTTCATCTCTTCGCGGCCCTGACTGTCGGTATGGCCCTGAATCTCCATCCGGATTGGTCCGCACTCTCGCAAAATGTCGGCAATTTGGTTCACAGTATCGCGCGAGTCTGACGCAATCGTGGCCGAGCCCGGCTCGAAGGCAATTTTGGTTGCTGCCTGAATTTCCGCGATCTGCTCCTCACACATTTCGGGGTCCGGCAGCGTGTCTTCTGGTTCAGGGGGTGCTTGATAGGTGATGGACAGAGTATAGTCCTGCGCGTCCCCCAGTTTTTCGGACAGCAGACCGGCGATGCGGGCCTTGGACTCGGGATCGTGACTGATGCCGCTAAGGACGACATCATCCGGCGTTACTGTCAGAGCGCCATTGTGCAGGTGAGACAGGGCTTCGAGCCCGGCCAGCACGCGCACGGGCCAGTCTGACGGTAAATCGGGGGCAATCCGAGCGGCGGTATAAACTCGTTCATACCCAAAAGCCGCCCGTGCGAAACTGTCGACCATGTCGCGCGCCGCTTCGTCACCCAAACGGCCGCGCATCTGCACCAGACCTTCAGGGCTGCGTGTTGCGGAGAACTCTGTCGGACCTGCAGGTGCGTCTTCGGTCGGTTCCGGCAATACGGCGTGCAAGGCGAAAACACCGGGCAGAGCGGCCTCAAGCTCGCCTACGATCCTGTCAAAAAGCGCGGGATTGGTGCCTTCGGCGGCGACCAGCGTTACATCAGCATCCGAAATTGTGATTGAACCCTGACCAATTTCCGCCAGCGCGCGAATGCCCAGAGATGCAGCCTCGGGCCAGCGGGGCGATGGCACACCCAGCCCGATCGTGCAGGAATACGGACCCGTCAGACCAGCACCTTGCGCCGCTTGGATTATCGTGTCGCGCGCTTCTTCGTCTTGCGCCGAGCACGCATCAAAGGTCCCGCCGGACTCATCAATCAAATAACGCAGGGTGAAAGGCGTGATCACCGGTCTTGGGGCTGAAATGGACAGCCCGATGCGCAGGCTAGGGGGAGCTGCCCGGGTCAAGTCCTGTTCCAGTTGCTCTTTTTCCTGCTGGCTGTCTGCGATGGCCGTGATCTTGACCAGTCCGGGGCTGGCCGAGATTTTGGCGCGCGGCAGACGCGCCAGAGCCTCAACCGAATAGTTTAACGCTTCTTCCCAGCCTTTCGGCTTTGGATAGTCTGCGGTTTCCATCAGGTCCGAGACCTTGCCGCCATCCAGATTGCGAAGCCGGTCTACCAACGCGTCCCGGTCCTGGCTGGCAGGTATGAGGCCAATAACCGAAATGCCGCTGTCGTTGCGCAGGATTTCTGCGGAAAAGCGTGGTGGAGCCAACTGACGCGTCGCTTCAACCTGCATCTCGTCAATGACGCGCGACGTATCAACTTCGGTCCCAGCGGCTGTTAATGCGTTGAAACGGGCGGCCTCATCCTGTGCGGTTCCGGTCAGGATGACTCGCAGGCCGTCGGATTCAACTTCGGCCCAGTCATGGCCTTTAAGGTCCAGCGCGCGCCGCACTGCGAATTCGGATGCCTCTTCGACCTTTGTCACCGCGTAACTGGCCGCCAGCAGGGATACTCCGGCTGACACGAGGAAAATCAGGGCAACGGCGATGAAATAGGGCAGGCGCATGTGCGGGCAATCGACTCCTCGGGTGATTGAGCAGCACTCTTACAGAGGCCTGCGCCGAGGTGCAATCAGACCAGCAACGCGACGCCAAGGAAGATCAGCGGAATAAGGCCGGTGTCCCGATTGGCGCGGAACAATTGCAGCAGCTTGGCGTTGTCATCCGTGTCCAATCCGCGCAACTGCCACGCCATATGCCATCCCATCGCCCAAGGACCGAAAAGAGCCACGAACAGTGCAAGGGTCGACGCCTGTGCCGTTGCTGCGTCGATGATCGCAAGGCCCATTAACGCGACGGTTGCGACAAGGAAGTATTTCAGCCATTTCGCCGTGTTCTCACCAAGTAGACGGGCGGTGGATTTGATGCCGATCAGCTCGTCATCTTCGGCGTCCTGATGGGCATAGATCGTGTCATAGAACAACGTCCACGCGATGCCTGCCAGATACAGCGTGATTGCGGGAACGCTGACTGTTCCCGTATGCGCGGCCCAAGTCAGAAGGATGCCCCAATTGAACGCGAGGCCCAGAAACACCTGCGGCCACCAAGTGAAGCGTTTGGCGAAAGGGTAGATCGTTACAGGAAGCAGAGACAGCACGCCCATTGCTATGGCGGCCCGATTGAAGGTCAGCAGGATCATCAACGCCAAAAGGCATTGCAGCACCATCCAGAACGCAGCCTGCCGCACACTGACTTGTCCCGAAGGAATGGGTCGCGACCGGGTGCGTTCGACCTGAGCATCGAATTCTCGGTCGGTGATATCATTCCATGTGCAGCCCGCGCCCCGCATCAGGAACGCACCGATGGCACAGGCGACAGCGATCCAAAGATCTTCCAAACGCGGATTGCCGTCGCTCAGGATCGCCAGCGCCAGACCCCACCAGCAGGGGATCAGCAATAGCCATGTGCCGATGGGCCGGTCTGCACGGCTCAGGCGCAAGTATGGCCGGGCGAAAGCGGGCGCGTGTGTATCGACCCAGTTGCCGGATACCGCATCGGCGACCTGACCGTCTGGTGTTGGGGCGTTGCCTTGCATATGTAACGTCTCATGAGTGCAAAGATCAGACTGTATGTAGAGCACCCTCTGGGTCCGGGGCAATCCGTTGATTTGACGCGCGAGCAGGCGCATTACCTTTTCGGCGTCATGCGTCTGGCCGTGGGCGGGCACGTGGCGCTGTTCAACGGCCAGGACGGAGAGTGGCTGGCCCAGGTCGTGCAGGCCGGAAAACGCGGCGGGGTGCTGACCTGTTTGAAACAGTCCAAACCTTTGCAACTGCCGCCTGATCTGTGGCTGCTTTTTGCGCCGATCAAAAAAGCACGGACCGATTTCATTGTCGAAAAGGCGGCCGAGATGGGTGCCGCGCGCATCCTGCCCGTCCAGACCGAATTCACCAATTCCGAACGTATCCGACAGGACCGCCTGCAGGCCCACGCGGTCGAAGCCGCTGAGCAATGCGGCGGGACTTATGTACCCCAAGTCGCCGACCTGCAGCGTCTGGACCGCGTGCTGGATGCATGGCCTGACGGTCGCCAACTGATGTTCTGTGACGAGGCCGAGGTGGGATCAGCCCTGCGTCTGGCAGCGAACGAAAAGGATCAGCCCTGGGCTATCCTCATAGGGCCCGAAGGAGGGTTTTCCGATCGGGAACGCTCGCGCCTGTCTGGGTTGCCCTTTGCGCATGTGGTCAGTCTGGGCCCACGCATCCTGCGGGCGGATACGGCGGCGGTTGCTGCGCTGACAATGTGGCAGCAGGCGCTGGGGGATTGGACGTGACGTGGCGGCAGGCGCGACAAGAAGACGTGCCAATGATCGACCGGTTTCTGTCGAAACACATTCAGACATCGATGTTTCCTCTGGCCAATTTGCGTGATTTTGGTTTGCGGGGGTGTGACCCGCGCGCGTTGAATGTCTGGGCATTGGGCGATAGTCCGCGTGCCATTCTTGCCATCACGAACGAGGGTATGGTGCTGCCGCAATGCCCTGATTGCAGCGATGCCGAGCTTTTAGAAGCGATAGAGTTGATCCGGGGTCGCGCATTGTTCGGTCTGGCGGCCGAGGCAACGCAGGCCCGCCGATTCATGCATTTGGCGGGGTGGGATAATCGGCCTGCGACCATGAACAGTGACGAACCGGGCTTCACACTGGATCTGAACCACATCGTCTTGCCCGAAACGTCCGGCGCCACGCTAGTGCCGCTGGGTGATGTGGATCGCGAGATTGCCGAGGGCTGGCGTCAGAGCTACCTGACCGAAGCGATGGATTTCGACGAGGATCGCGCGCAAAACCAGTCAAAGAAAGACGTTGCCGCCTATGTCGAACGCGATTCTCACCGGGCTTTGCTGGTTTCTGGTCAGCCTGTGGGAATGACGGGATTCAATGCGCGATTGCCCGAAGTGGTGCAAATCGGTGGCGTTTATACCCCGCCTACCTTGCGCGGATGCGGTTATGCGAAATTGGCTGTCGCGCTGCACCTGCTTGAGGCTCGGGCGGCGGGTGTAACCCGCGCTGTTCTTTTTGCGGCTTCCGATTCCGCTGCGCGTGCTTATATCGCAATCGGATTTAAACCCGCAGGTCAGTATTCCCTGATCCTGTTCAAGACCCCAAAGGACCCGGCATGAGTTTCATCCGACCCGAAGCCAAACTGACCCTGTGGCGCTGGCGCGAGGTGCTGGCGGCCGGTGTGGTTCTGTTGGTCGGACTCAGTTGGATCAGCGGCCCCGGGGGCCTGCTTGGCTGGTTGGGGTGGGTGCTGGTGATTGTCGCCGCGGCGTTGACCGTGGTCGGTATTCAACGCGCGCGGTTCAGAACCGGAGCAGGCGGACCCGGCGTTGTTACTATTGACGAAGGGCAGATCACCTATCTTGGCCCGTTGGATGGTGGCATCGTCGCTGCACGTGAAATCGAGCGGCTGGCATTGGACCCGACCTCGAACCCTGCGCATTGGGTTCTGGATCAGCCGGGTCAGCCTGCGCTTCACATTCCTGTGAATGCAGAAGGGGCCGAGGCGTTGTTCGACGTTTTCTCGGCCTTGCCGGGGCTTAAAACCGAAGCAATGCTGGCGGAACTGAACAGCGGAGGCGTGCATCCGGTGGTCATATGGGAGCGTAAGCCGATGCGCCCGCAACATCTTCGGCTGCATTGACACTGGCGGCATTTCACCGCAGGACTGACCGAAAGACAGACACATCAGGATCGGAGAGCGGTTCATGTCCATCCCCCAGTCCGGCGGCGGGCCGATCGAACGCCACGAACAACTTGCCGAATATCTGGAATCGGGCTGCAAGCCCAAGTCCGATTGGCGTATCGGGACCGAGCATGAGAAGTTCGGCTATTGCAAAGACACTCTGAAACCGCTGCCGTTTGAAGGCAAACGCTCGATCGTGGCTGTGCTGGAAGGTCTGCGCGACCGCCATGGCTGGGCCGAGGTGCGCGAAGCGGGTCACTTGATCGGGCTTGAGAAAGACGGTGCGAATGTCAGCCTTGAACCCGGCGGTGCGCTGGAGTTGTCGGGTGCTCCGCTCGAGACCATCCACGAGACCTGCGATGAGGTGAACACCCACCTGCGCGAGGTGAAGGATATTGCCGACGAGATCGGCGTGGGGTTCATCGGACTGGGCGCGGCCCCCATCTGGACCCATGACGAGATGCCGTTGATGCCCAAGGGCCGCTATCGGTTGATGAACGACTATATGGAAAAGGTTGGCACCATGGGGCGCGCCATGATGCGTCGCACCTGTACGGTTCAGGTCAATATTGACTTTGGGTCCGAGGCCGACATGGTGCAGAAATTGCGTGTGGCGCTGGCGTTGCAGCCGGTGGCGACCGCACTGTTTGCGAACTCGCCGTTCTTCGAGGGCAAGGTGAACGGCCAGAAAAGCTGGCGCAGCTATATCTGGCGGCATTTGGACGATGCCCGGACCGGAATGCTGCCTTTCGTGTTCGAAGAAGGCTTCGGATTCGAGCGTTACGTGCAATACGCGCTCGATGTGCCGATGTACTTCGTTTATCGCGATGGGCAGTATATCGACGCGCTGGGCATGTCCTTCCGCGACTTCCTGCAGGGCAAACTACCCGCGCTGCCCGGTGAAACGCCAACCCTGTCGGATTGGGCCGATCACCTGACGACCGCCTTCCCCGAAGCGCGGATCAAGAAGTTCATGGAGATGCGCGGCGCAGATGGCGGCCCTTGGCGTCGGCTGTGTGCGTTGCCTGCCTTCTGGGTGGGTCTGACCTATGATCAGGGTGCACTGGATGCCGCGTGGGATCTGGTCAAAGGATGGGACGCTGAAACGCGCGAATCCTTACGCGTCGAGGCCGCTAAAGATGGCCTGCAGGCACGGGTCGGAAACATCAACATGCACGATCTTGCGCGCGAAGTTGTTTCGATTGCCGAGTCTGGCCTGAAGTCCCGCGCCTTGCCCGGCGCTGGCGGGTTGGTTCCGGATGAGACCCATTTTCTGAACGCTCTGAAGGACAGCATCGAGACAGGCAAAGTCCCCGCGGACGAGTTGCTGGATCACTACAATGGCGACTGGAATGGCGATCTGACCCGGATTTATCCCGAATACAGCTATTGATTGCCGTCACGCCGATCGCCGGATTGTTGCAAATGAGTGATCCCCGGTCCAAATCTCATGTGTATTAAGGTTCGGTTTTTGGTTTTGAGGGTATAGTCCCGACAAACCTTTGTGTGTCGGTGGACATATGGCTCGTATCAGTGAACTACATTATTCGAACGCGTATGCCGCGCAAACAGGCGTGGCCGAGTTTCTGGAAGTCTCGCTCAGCCCGTCCGAGGACCCATCGGATTTCACGGTGTCCTTTTATCAGGCCAATGGTACGGTCGGCATAGAAATTCCGCTTGATGACCCGTCTGTTCAGGTCTTTACCGACCCTGACAACGGCGAGCAGGTCTTTGTGATCTCGGCGGACGATTTCCCGATCCTGCTTACCGATCCTAACGGCGGTGGTCCGAACATTTTTGAGGCTTATGCGCTCACCAATACCGCGACGAACGAAGTAATCGACTTTTACGACATCGGTCGCGGGACGCAGAATATTCTGGCTTTGGATGGGGCCGCTGCTGGTGCGACCTCGGAAAACCTGCCGGTTTTGACAAATCCGGGTCAGACGACGACGTCTATTCAGTTTAATCAGCCAGACCCTGATACGCAGGTTAACGCGCCTCTTTCGCCGGGTGACAGCGGTGCGGCCTGTTTTGTGACGGGAGCGCTTGTGGAGACACCGGACGGCCCGCGTCGGGTTGAAACGCTGCGGCCGGGCGATCTGGTTTTGACGGTTGACGACGGTGCGTGCCCGGTGCGGTGGGTCGGAGGGCAGACGGTCAGGGGCAACGGCCGGTTTGCCCCTGTTCGGATTCAGGCCGGCACCTTGGGCGCGCAGCGCGACATCCTTGTCTCACCCCAACATCGGTTGCTGATTTCTGGCTGGCAGGCGCAATTGCTGTTTGGCGAGGACGACGTTCTGATCGCCGCCAGCGCTTTGACCAATGGCAAAACGATCGCCTCTGCGCCCTGCGATATCGTGCGCTATGTGCATCTGATGTTTGATCGCCATCAGCTTGTCTCAACCTCTGGCTTGATTTCTGAGAGTTTTTTTCCAGGGGGTGAAGGGCTAAAGGGGCTTGGTGCTGACACGGCGGATGAACTTTTCGCGCTGTTTCCCGAATTGCGCGACCATCCTGGCAGCTATGGCCCGACATCACGGCCCGTACAGCGCAAGGCCGAGGCAATCGCGCTGCGGTCGATTTGAAAGCGCACCGGCCCCCTCTTGCTTTCGCGCGTCGCTGTGATAGCAGGTCCTGAACATCAGTCAGAGGCCAGGTTCAGGAAGCGTCATGGACGATCTTAAGGCAAAATATCTGGGGCAGATCGCCGAGGCAGGCGACGAGAACGCGCTTGAGGCGATCCGCGTCGCGGCCGTGGGCAAAAAAGGCGAGGTCGCGCTAAAAATGCGCGAACTGGGCAAGATGACGCCCGAGGAACGTCAGGTCGCAGGCCCTGCGCTGAACGCTTTGAAGGACGAGATCAACTCGGCCCTGTCCGCGAAAAAGGCGGCTTTGGCCGATGCCGCGCTGGACGAACGCCTGCGCACTGAATGGCTGGACGTGACCCTGCCGACCCGCGCGCGCCGACAGGGGTCGATCCACCCGGTCAGTCAGGCGACCGAGGAACTGACTGCGATCTTTGCTGAACTGGGTTTCTCGGTGGCCGAAGGGCCGCGCATTGAAGACGACTGGTACAATTTCGACGCGCTGAACATCCCCGGCCACCACCCTGCACGGGCCGAGATGGATACGTTCTATATGCACCGCGCTGAGGGTGACAATCGCCCTCCGCATGTGCTGCGGACGCATACGTCTCCGGTGCAGATCAGGTCGATGGAACTGCAAGGCGCGCCGATCCGCGTGATCTGTCCGGGCGGTGTGTACCGCGCCGACTACGACCAGACCCACACGCCGATGTTCCATCAGGTCGAGGGGTTGGCCATCGACAAAGACATCTCGATGGCGAACCTGAAATGGGTTCTGGAAGAGTTCGTTAAGGCGTTCTTCGAAGTAGACGATGTCGAACTACGCTTCCGCGCCTCGCACTTCCCCTTCACCGAGCCATCGGCTGAGGTTGATATCCGCTGTTCTTGGGATAACGGCCAGCTGAAGATCGGCGAGGGCGACGACTGGATGGAGATTCTGGGTTCCGGCATGGTTCACCCCAAGGTGATCGCCGCCGGTGGGATTGACCCCGAGGTCTATCAGGGCTTTGCCTTTGGCATCGGCATCGACCGTCTGGCGATGCTGAAATACGGTATTCCTGATCTGCGGGCGTTCTTTGATAGCGATCTGCGCTGGCTGCGCCACTACGGGTTCGCGGCGCTGGATATGCCGAACCTGCATGGTGGTTTGAGTAGGTAGGTGTACCCGCTGGGCGTATATCTTGCGCGCTATTTCGATTGGTGGAGTGATCGAGTAAAAGGCGCACCCTTTTGGTGGGTGCTAGGCTTGCTCCTTGGACCGATTGCATTAACCCATATTACAATGGCACTGTTTGGCCCATTGTCCATCATTTTTGGCTTCATCATAATGTTTGCCGCCATTCCAGGTTTGTTTGTTGGCTACATACGGCTGGGCATTCAGTTCATAAACAAGCGCGAAAAAGTAAACCGTATTTCAAATGTACAAGATGGGGCAAAAAAACTCGACGAAAGGGCACGGAACAAAGGCCGATAGGCCGCCGCGCTATCGCCAGACCGCCCGCACGGGCTGGCGATTTGTCTCCGTCGGCGCGACGCTCGAACGATATTCAGATTTGGCTAGCATAAAGTGCCCAACACTTCCCTTGGATCGCCAACCCGCGGTCTGGCAATAGCGCGGCTTGTGGTTCCGTTAATCGTAGGGCGGGCTTGAGTCCGCCATGCGTCGGGTGCCGGGCTGAAGCTCGGCCTACACCAATATTTTATGTGACACCGCGTGTCGGGTGACTAGGCTCTGACCTATGATCTATCGACTGCTTTTCCTCTTGATGACCGCAACCCCGGCGCTCGCCATGGGACCTTGGAAATCCGATTGCCATGGCGATACCGCCTGTGAGGTCGGAGACCGTTCGTATCATGTGCTGGAGCCGGATGGATGGGATGGGGAAAGCCGCCTGCCGGTGCTGCTGCATTTTCACGGATGGTCGCGGCAGGGCACCGTAGTGGTGAACCATGAACGGATCGCAGGGGCCACGAAGCTGCGGGGTGTGTTGCTGGTGGCCCCGAACGGCTTGGGCAAAAGCTGGAATTTCTGGTCGGCGGATACTGGGGATGTCCCCTTTGCCGACAGGGTGCTGGAGGATGTGGCCAATCGCTATCCGGTCGACCCGGACCGTATCTATGTCTCGGGGTATTCTTATGGCGGTGCGATGGCGTGGCGCTTTGTGTGTCAGTCGGGCAATGACATGGCGGCGCTGCTGGCTGTTGCCGGCTCGATCCGTCAGACGGAAACCTGCCCCGAAGCTCCGCGTGAGGTGCGGCATGTGCATGGCTTGGATGATACGGTGATGGATTTCCCCCTCGGCCCCGATGGGGACACGACCTATCCGGTGGCGCTGTGGCGCGAGAAGTTCAATTGCAACGGCGCGACCCCGCGCGGGGATTGGAGCGTGAAGCCGTTCCTGACGCTCAGCCGCACGGAATGGACCGATTGTGCGCAGGGGCAGGTGGTGCTGGACACGCATCCGGGCGGACATTTCATTCCGCATGGATGGATCGGCTGGCAATTGGACGAGCTTTTGGGCCGCACCCCCACCTATCCGTAGCGCGCAGCGCTTGCACCTTGGCGCAATCTTTGCCATTGCCTGTGCCAAACGGATGATTGCCCAAGAAAGCCCGCTGCAATGAAATTCACTCTGTCCTGGCTGAAAGACCACCTCGATACGGATGCGTCGGTTGATGAGATCGCCGAGGCGCTGACCGACCTTGGCCTTGAGGTCGAAGAGATCGTGAACCCGGCGGACCGGCTGGCAGGCTTTACGCTGGGCCATGTGAAACACGCCGAGAAGCACCCCGACGCGGACAAGCTGCGTGTGTGCACCGTGGAAACCGATGAGGGCGATTTGCAGATCATCTGCGGTGCGCCCAATGCCCGCGAAGGGATCACGGTCGTTGTCTGCAAGCCGGGCATGTATATCCCTGGTCTGGATATCACCATCAGCGTCGGCAAGATTCGCGGCGTCGAAAGCTTTGGCATGATGGCGTCCGAGCGCGAGCTGGAGCTGTCGGACGAACATGACGGCATTATCGAGCTGCCCTCGGGCGAGGTGGGTGACACGTTCGTGGACTGGCTGGCCGAGAATGAACCCTCGAAGGTCGACCCGATGATCGAGATCGCGATCACGCCGAACCGCCCCGATGCGCTTGGTGTGGCGGGGATTGCGCGCGATCTGGCCGCGCGGGGTGTGGGGACGCTGAAGCAGCGTGACTATACGCCTGTACCCGGCGATTTCGAAAGCCCGATCAAGGTGACGATTGACGAAGACACGCTGGACGGTGCGCCGCACTTCACCGGACGGGTGATCCGCGGGGTCAGGAACGGCCCCAGCCCGCAATGGTTGCAGGATCAGTTGAAGGCGATTGGGTTGCGTCCGATTTCGGCTCTGGTGGATATCACTAATTACATGACCTTTGACCAGAACCGCCCGTTGCATGTGTTTGATGCGGACAAGGTGCAGGGCAACTTGCGCGTTCATCGCGCTAAGGGCGGCGAGAAGCTGGTGGCGCTGGATGAAAAAGAATACACTTTGCAGCCCGGCATGATGGTGATTTCGGACGACAAGGGCGCGGAATCTATCGCTGGCATCATGGGTGGCGAGGAAACCGGTTGTACCGAAGAGACAGTGAATGTCTTCCTCGAAAGCGCGTTCTGGGATCATGTGCAGATCGCCCTGACCGGTCGTGCGCTCAAGATCAACTCGGACGCGCGTTATCGGTTCGAACGTGGCGTTGATCCGGACTACACTCGCGAAGGGCTGGAGCAGGCAACGCAGATGATTCTGGATATCTGCGGGGGCGAGGTTTCGTCCGTTGTCGAAGCAGGCAAAGCACCGAACCATGCGCGTGCCTACAAGCTGGACGCGGCGCGTGTGCAGTCGCTGGTCGGGATGGATATTCCCGAAAGCGAGCAGCGCCAGACCCTGACCCGTCTGGGGTTCCGCCTTGAGGGCGAGATGGCCCATGTTCCCAGTTGGCGCCCCGATATCATGGGTGAAGCCGATCTGGTGGAAGAGGTCGCGCGGATTGCGTCCCTGACCAAGCTTAAAGGCAAGCCGCTGCCGCGTATCACGGATGGTATCCCCAAACCGGTGATGACGCCCACACAGCGCCGTCAATCCATGGCACGTCGTACTTGCGCGGCCTTGGGGTTTAATGAGTGCGTGTCATACACGTTCATTGATCAGGCGTCGGCTGCGCTGTTCGGTGGCGGTGATGAGGTGACGCAGTTGGAAAACCCGATCTCGTCTGAGATGAGCCATATGCGCCCCGATCTTCTGCCCGGTCTGTTGCAGGCTGCGGCGCGCAATCAGGCGCGCGGATATGCGGATGTGGCCCTGTTCGAGGTCGGCCCTGTCTTCCATGATGGCGAACCGGGGGATCAGAAAACTCAGATTTCCGGTCTGCTGGTCGGCCGCGATGGGCCAAAGGACGTACATGGTGCGTCACGCCCCGTCGACTTGTTCGACGTGAAAGCAGATGCCGAGGCTGTGCTTGCAGCCATTGGTGCGCCCGCCAAGGTTCAGATTCTGCGCGATGGCGATGCGTGGTGGCATCCGGGCCGTCACGGTAGAATCTGTCTGGGTCCGAAAAAGGTGTTGGGTGTGTTTGGTGAACTGCACCCGCGTATCCTGCAGGCGATGGATATCAAAGGCCCGGCGATGGCCTTTACGATATGGCCGGATGAGGTGCCTCTGCCCCGTAAGTCCGGCGCGACCCGAGCGGCATTAGAACTGCGTGACCTGCAAGCGGTCGAGCGGGATTTTGCCTTTGTCGTAGACGAAAGTGTCGAGGCACTGACTGTGGTCAATGCAGCCGCAGGTGCGGACAAGGCACTGATCGAGGATGTGCGTGTCTTTGACGAATTCATCGGTGGCAGCGTCGGTGAGGGCAAGAAATCCCTTGCCATTACTGTTCGCCTTCAGCCGACTGACAAGACGCTCAAGGAAGAAGATATCGAGGCGGCCGCCCAGAAGATCATCGCCAAGGTTACCAAGGCGACCGGTGGAACGCTGCGCGGTTAAGCCGGTCTGCAATCGAAGTTCAGGGCGCGCCTTCGGGCGCGCTTTTTTTGCCGAACCTATGACGTTGCGACCCCTTGGGTTGCCAAGGAATTCGCACTAGGGTCGCGCCAACCAGCAAGGAGAGTTCCATGAGCCTGAGCGTTTACCTGTCCGGAGAGATTCACACCGACTGGCGTGAGCAGATCATCGAAGGCGCAAAAGGGTTGGATATTACGTTCAACAGCCCCGTGACGGATCACGACGCCAGCGATGATTGCGGAGTGGCCATTCTGGGTGCCGAGTCGAACAAATACTGGCATGACCATAAGGGCGCGATGGTTAACGCTATTCGCACGCGCAAGGGGATCGCCGATGCTGACGTTGTCGTGGTGCGGTTTGGCGAGAAGTACAAGCAGTGGAACGCAGCGTTCGACGCAGGGTATGCTGCGGCTTTGGGCAAGTCCCTGATCGTATTGCACGGCCCCGATCACCAGCACGCCCTGAAAGAGGTGGACGCCGCTGCGCTGGCAGTTGCCGAGCAGCCCGCGCAAGTTGTTGACGTGCTGCGGTACGTTTTGACGGGCAAACTTCCTGGCTGAAGTGAAGGTGCGGGGTGAGGCGGGACCTCACCCTACCCGGTTTTACTCTGTCGCTGGAATGCGCAGGCCGCGCTGAACGGCGGGCCGTGCAAGGAACCGGTCGACATAGGGTTGAAGGTTCGCGAAATCGTCCCATCCCACGATTTCTTTGACGCCATAATAGTCCAAACCGCGCAGCCATGGGACGATGGCTATGTCGGCGACCGAATACTCTCCGGCGATCCAGTCTTGACCGCTGAGTTGTGTGTCCAGGACGTTCAGCAACCGTTTCGCTTCGGCGATGTACCTTTCGCGGGGGCGTGGGTCTTCGATCTCTTTTCCGGCGAATTTGTGGAAATAGCCCAACTGTCCGAACATCGGCCCCAGACCGCCCATCTGAAACATCAGCCATTGGGTGACACGATGTTTGTCGGCCGGCGTTGACCCCAGCAACTTGCCGCTTTTTTCGGCGAGATACAGCAGAATCGTACCGCTTTCGAAAAGCGCCAGCGGTTCTCCGTCCGGACCATTGGGGTCGATGATCGCGGGGATCTTGTTGTTGGGATTCAGCGAAAGAAACTCGGGGCTTTTAACATCCTTGTCGGCCAGCGTGACCAGATGCGGCTCATAGGGCAGGCCGGTTTCTTCCAGCATGATCGAGACTTTGACGCCATTGGGCGTAGGATAGGAATAGAGTTGGATCTTGTCGGGGCTGCTGGCAGGCCAGCGAGCTGTAATCGGGTGTGAGGTGGTGTCCAGCATGGTTGGTTCCTTTCAGACGGTCTGCAACAGGTAAGCACGGATGGACGATCCTTCCAGTGGTGGGAGTGTGCGCAGCCGGTCAGCGGCTGTGTATTCTGGAACAACGGGGAAAAGGTCTGGATCTCACACCTAGACCAAAGCCCCGTTATCGCTCAAACTTCGGCAATCCCGCGCAGCCGGCGCGGGTCAGGAACAACTCGGAAAGGAGAAGCGCGTGGATGAGGTCGTGACTCAGGTGGGTGCGTTTGCCCCCCTTATCGTGAACGCTGTGAAGGCATTGATTGTTCTAATCCTTGGGTGGATCGTGGCCGGAGCGATCAGCGGCGTGGTCCGCCGCCGGATCAATGCAACACCGAACATTGATCAGACGCTTGGGAATTTTGTCGCCAGCCTTGTGAAATGGGCTATACTGGCCATGGTTCTGGTCGCCGTGCTGGGCATTTTCGGCATCGAGGCGACCAGCATCGTCGCCATTCTGGGTGCTGCTTCGCTTGCGATCGGTTTGGCGCTTCAGGGAACGCTCAGCGATCTTGCCGCCGGAGTGATGCTGGTGGTGTTCCGCCCCTACAAGCTGGGTCAGTATGTCGACATTGGCGGGACGTCCGGCACCGTGAAAGACCTGAACCTATTCACGACCGAGCTTGTGACGCCCGACAACGTACAGATCATTGTCCCCAATGGTCAGTCCTGGGGGTCGATCATCTCGAACTATTCGGCGCATGATACCCGGCGTGTCGATTTGGTGTTTGGGATCGACTATGGCGACAGCGCGGATGGGGCGATGAAGATCATTCTAAGTGTCGCGCAGGCGGACAGCCGCATTCTGAGCGATCCCGAACCCTGGGTACGGGTGACCAATCTGGGCGACAGCTCGGTTGATTTGACCGCACGGTTGTGGTGCGCAAATGCCGATTACTGGGACGTGAAGTTCGAGTTGACCAAAGCGATCAAGGAAGCGTTCGACGCCAAGGGTGTCTCGATTCCATATCCGCATTCGGTGGAGATTCACAAACAGGCGTAAGTGCTCCCGCCCGTCGGTCGGGCATTGAAATGCCCTTCTCCGGTTGGGTCCGGCGCCGCGCCTTTGGCGCGGCGCTTGGCCCAACGCTGTAAACGCCCTCGGCAGAGGGCGCTTTCAGGGGCGGGAGGGTTCAGGACTTGATCACCACATTGGGCGATACAACGTCGATACCCAGCGCCTTACCGACCGCATAATAGGTCAGTTGTCCGGCGTGAACATTCAGCCCGGCCAGCAGGTGCGGATCGTCCTGACAGGCCTGTTTCCAACCTTTGTCGGCTAGCGCCAGCATGAAGGGCATCGTCGCGTTCCCCAATGCAATGGTCGAAGTCCGCGCGACGGCGCCGGGCATATTGGCCACGCAGTAGTGCATGATGCCATCGACCTCGTAGATCGGCTCGGCGTGGGTTGTGGCTTTTGAGGTCTCAAAACAACCACCCTGGTCAATGGCGACATCAACCAAAACCGCGCCGGGTTTTATCGTGGATAGCTGTTCGCGCGTAACCAGTTTTGGCGCAGCGGCTCCGGGGATCAGCACCGCACCGATGACCATGTCCGCGGTTTGAATCAGCTCAGCCGTGGCACCGGCCGTCGAGTACTGGTTCTTGAACCTGTTCCCGAACACGTCGTCGAGGTAGCGCAAGCGCGGCAGAGAGCGGTCCAGCACAGTGACATCTGCGCCCATGCCGGCTGCGATCTGGGCGGCATGCGTTCCCACAACACCCCCGCCGATGACCACAACTTTCGCGGGGCCTACACCGGGGACACCGCCCATCAGCACCCCGCGGCCACCGTTGGCCTTCTGGAGGGTCCATGAGCCGACTTGCGGCGCAAGGCGACCCGCGACTTCGGACATCGGCGCAAGCAAGGGCAGGCCACCGCTGGAGTCGGTTACGGTTTCATAAGCAATGGCCGTACACCCCGAAGCAAGCAGGTCATGCGTCTGATCTGGATCGGGTGCAAGGTGGAGGTAGGTAAACAACAACTGACCTTCGCGCAGCATCTTGCGCTCGGCTGCCTGCGGTTCTTTCACTTTGACGATCATGTCTGCCGTGGCGAAAACCTCGGCCGCGGTGTCGACGATCGTCGCTCCGGCTGCGATGTAGTCGGTATTGTCAAAGCCCGAGCCCTGTCCGGCCCCGGTTTCGATAATCACCTCGTGACCTCTGGCAATGGCCTCTTGCGCGGCGTTGGGTGTCATGCCGACGCGGAACTCTTGCGGTTTGATTTCCTTGGGGCAACCGATTTTCATTTGGCCTCTCCGTTTATTAATTGCCTAAAATATAGGCAATGCCGGATGCAATTTCTGTGAAACTCTGCCTGCCACTGTGCTTTTCTTCCGAAGATTCTTCGATAAAATAGCGTCTACCTGCAAAAGGATTGCGCTCATGAGCCTTGATACGACAGATCGAAAGATTCTTGCCGCGTTGCAAAGAAATGGCAGGATGTCCAATGCCGAGTTGTCCGAGCAGGCCAACCTGTCGCCCTCGGCCTGTCATCGTCGCGTGCAGCGACTCGAGTCAGAAGGGTATATCCGGGACTATGTTGCCTTGCTCGATGCGCGCATGATGAAGGTGCCGACGACCGTATTTGTCGAGATCACGCTGCAGGGTCAGGCCGAAGAGGTTCTGGATGCATTCGAGAAGGCCGTTGCACGGATTCCGGATGTTCTTGAGTGTCATCTGATGGCGGGAACGGCGGACTATGTTCTGAAGGTCGTGGCTGAAAATACTGAAGATTTCGCTCGCATTCACCGTCAGTACTTGTCGCGACTGCCGGGCGTGGCGCAGATGCAAAGCTCTTTCGCGCTGCGGACGGTGTTCAAGACCACGGCTTTGCCAGTGTAATTCAGACAGGGCCGGGATAGGTGAAAAAGGCCAGATGCACCGCGTTAAACGCAAAGTGCATCAGCGTGGGCACCCAAAGCCGACCGGTTGCATAATAGCCAAGCCCGCAAGCCGCCCCGAGGATCGAAGCGAACGCGACCAGCGCCAATCCACCCGGCCAGTGCACCAGACCGAACAGAACGCTCGCGGCGGCAATTCCCAAGGCTGCCCCAAGTTTTGAAGAAATCATGGATTGCAGATAGCCGCGAAAGAAAGCCTCTTCCGTCAGGCAGGTTAGCAGCAGGTTTGCGAGTGCGAACAACAGCCACCACTCGGGCAGGCCGATCTCGGGCCGTACGGCCCCGGTTGCAAGGCCAGTTGCGAACAGCAGAGGCAAGAGTATTAGGCCAACGAACAAGGGGCGACGGCGAACCTGAGCGATTGGGGTGTTCACGTTGGGCCAGGCCAGAAGAACGGCGAAAAGAACCAGGGGTTTGTCCAGGTTCAAGTACATGCTGAACGCCGTGCTGTCTGGTCCCGATTGGACCTGATCAAGAACCAGCAGGTTGTGGAAGCCAGGGACCAGATGCGCACCCAAGGCAACGGCCCACAAGATCATTGCGGTATGTCCAAAACCTGCAGAATACCCGGATAACCGAGGTATAATGGCCGCGCCAACAAGACCCGCAAGCGCAATGCAAAGCGCGATTGGGGTGATCAACCCGGTTGTAAGAGCGGCCGCGCCAAACAGGGCGAGCAAAGCAAGGCAGAGCATCCTCTTGCCAGCGACCGCGACGATCTGCGCAGTCATGAGTATCAGCCAGGGCCAAATTGCGGGTAGCAAAGATGCAAAATGTGTCACGGGACTCTCGCGGGTTTGCTTCAGGTACAGATGCGCTCACGCGGTTGAATAAGGCAAGATAACGTGCGGGGCAGCGGTGCCAACCATTTGGCTATGCGGTATTTTTGCCGCGTGTACACGGCGTGTGCATCCTTTGTCGCCAGTGCTGACTTACGCGTTTTCTCGTGTCGCAGTGACCTTGCGGCCCAGTGCGGTTAAGCTTAGGAAAAGGGCCTTCATCAATTTTTCTGATGACATCAGGCGTTTACACTCGCCCGGTACGGTCCGAGCCCGATATGAGATAAGGAACAGACCTTGGCTTACGAAAACAACGATGCCCCCAAAGACTGGCTGGAAGCCGAGTTGGAAGACACGCTGGACGAAGATTTCGAGATCGAATTTAGCGAGCCAATGCTGTCGATGGAGATCCGCAAGATTTACAAGGATCAGCACCCCGAGATGCTGGACCGCAAAGTCTATTTCCGCAACCTGCTGCGCCTTCAGGCCGAATTGATCAAGGTTCAGGACTGGGTGCAGCATACCGGGGCCAAGGTCTGTATTCTGTTCGAAGGCCGCGACAGCGCAGGAAAAGGGGGGGTGATCAAGCGGATCACCCAGCGACTGAACCCTCGGGTCGCGCGGGTTGTGGCTTTGCCAGCGCCAAGCCGCCGGGAACAAAGCCAGTGGTATTTTCAGCGCTACGTTCCGCATCTGCCTGCGGCCGGTGAAATCGTTCTGTTCGACCGGTCATGGTACAACCGCGCGGGCGTCGAGCGGGTCATGGGCTTTGCCAGCGAGGATCAGGTCGGACAGTTCTTTCAGGACGTTCCCGAATTTGAACGGATGCTAGTGCGCTCGGGGATTATCTTGCTGAAATACTGGTTCTCGATCACGGATGAGGAACAGCAGTTGCGATTCCTTATGCGCATCCACGACCCGATGAAGCAGTGGAAGCTGTCTCCGATGGATCTGGAATCCCGCATCCGCTGGGAAGCTTACACCAAGGCCAAGGAGGATATGTTGTTCCGCACCAATATTCCCGAGGCACCGTGGTATATCGTCGAAGGCAACGACAAAAAACGCGAGCGGCTGAACTGTATCGAACACCTGCTGACCAAGATCCCCTATACGGACGTACCGCAGGAAAAGGTCAATCTGCCGGATCGTAAGTACAACCCGGAATATGAACGCCGCATCCTGCCGGATGAGTTGCACGTTCCGAAAATCTATTGATTCTGACGCCCCTGATGTTTCGGGGGCGTTTTTCTTTGGCCTTGAAACGACAAACCCCCGGGCGTGGCCTCGGGGGTCGTCAAATAGTGTCATCCAAAGCTGGACGAGCGTCAGGTGCTTAGAGCAAACCTTCGCGCTGGGCTTTCTTGCGTGCCAGTTTACGGGCACGGCGGATCGCTTCAGCTTTCTCGCGCGCTTTTTTCTCGGACGGTTTCTCGAAATGTTGCTTAAGCTTCATTTCACGGAACACGCCTTCGCGCTGCAGCTTTTTCTTCAGGGCACGAAGCGCCTGATCGACGTTATTGTCGCGAACACTAACCTGCATGTGGTTGTCACCACCTTTCTAGATAGAGTTGCAAGGAAATTGCAGGAAATGGCCGTATAGCAAAGCGTCCCTAACTTGTCTAGTACTGGTGCAAGAACCCGGAGTACCGCCATGACCACCACTTATGAAGACGCCAAAACCCAGCTATTGGACGCGATGCTGGCCCATGTGCCCTTTGACGGCTGGTCTGAAACCAGCTTTCGAATGGCCATAGCCGATTGCGATATGGACGACGCGCTGGCGCGCGCCATCTGCCCCCGTGGTGCGGTCGACCTGGCGCTAGCGTTTCACGCGCGGGGGGACGCTGCGATGGTGGAGCGCCTGAAATCCGAGAATTTAAGCGATCTGAAGTTCCGCGACCGCATCGCCGCGGCCGTCCGGTTCCGCCTTGAAGCGGTTGAGGACAAAGAACTGGTGCGCCGGGGCGTGACACTTTTTTCACTGCCGATGCACGCGGCCGACGGGGCCAAAGCAATGTGGCAGACCTGCGATCTGATCTGGGATACGCTGGGCGATACGTCTGACGACGTGAACTGGTACACCAAGCGCGCGACGCTGTCTGGGGTCTATTCCTCAACCGTGTTGTTCTGGCTGGGGGACGATTCGCCGAACCATCAAAAATCGTGGGAGTTTTTGGACCGCCGCATCGACAATGTCATGCAGTTCGAAAAGATCAAGGCGCAGGTGAACGGGAACCCTTTGTTCAAGCCGTTTCTTGCAGTTCCGAACTGGCTGGCGGGTCAAGTGAAGGCTCCGATGAAAATGAAAGCTGATCTGCCGGGAATGCTGAACCCACGCAAGTAAGCGTCTGGGCCTTTCGTTATTTGGCTGTTAGGCATTGGGCATAGGAGATTTGCCCATGACCCAAACGATGCGCGCCGTTGAAATTACCAAGCCCGGCGGCCCGAATGTTCTGCAATTGGTTGAACGCCCGGTGCCCGAGGCACAAGCCGGTCAGGTTGTCCTGAAAGTGGCTTACGCGGGTGTGAACCGCCCCGACGCGCTGCAACGGGCGGGGGCTTATGATCCGCCCCCGGGTGCCAGTGATCTGCCGGGGCTTGAGGCTTCTGGTGAAATCGTAGCCGTCGGAGCCGGTGTCGAAGGGGTGTCCGTGGGCGACAATGTCTGCGCGCTTTTGCCGGGGGGTGGCTATGCTGAATACGTGGCCACACCCGCCGCGCATTGCTTGCCGGTGCCCGCAGGCATGGGCCTGAAAGAGGCCGCGTGCCTGCCCGAAACCTTCTTTACGGTCTGGTCAAACGTGTTTACGCGCGGCGGTCTGAAAGCTGGCGAGCGGATTTTGATCCATGGCGGCTCCAGCGGAATCGGTACAACGGCGATCCAGTTGGCGAATGCGTTTGGCGCGCGGGTTTTTGCAACCGCCGGGTCGGCTGAAAAATGCGCGGCCTGCGAAAAGCTGGGCGCGGAAAAGGCGATCAATTATCGCGATGAGGATTTCGTGGCAGCGATGCGCGCCGAAGGCGGCGCGAACCTGATCCTTGATATGGTGGGCGGCGACTACATCCCGCGCAACGTGAAAGCCTTGGCCGAGGACGGGCGATTGGTTCAGATCGCCTTTCTGCAGGGGCCGGTGGTCGAATTGAACTTTGCCATGATGATGGTGAAACGTCTGACCCTGACCGGCAGCACCTTGCGTCCGCAATCCGATCTGGCCAAGGCGAAGATCGCGCAGGACCTGCGCGAGGCCGTCTGGCCTCTGCTTGACGCCGGGAAAGTGGCACCTGTGATGGACAGCGAATTCGAGCTGGCCGATGCAGCGGCGGCGCACGCCAGAATGGAAAGCTCAGGCCACATTGGCAAGATCGTTCTGAAGGTCGGCTAAGCGCCAGCCGAACGGTTCAGGCCACGGCACGGCGATACAGATGCCATGTGGCGTGGCCCAGAACCGGAATGATCACAATCAGCCCCAGCAGCATCGGAATTGCGCCCAGAATCAATGAGGCGGCAACGATAAGTCCCCATGTCAGAATAACCCCCGGGTTATGTCGCAACACCCGTACCGATGTTACGACGGCCACCGGCACACCGACCTTGCGATCCAAGAGCAATGGGAAGCTGACCACACTGATGGCCAATGCGATTAGGGCAAACAGGAACCCGATTGCATTGCCAATTAGGATCATGGTCCAGCCTTCGCGGGTCGTGAAGACTTCGGTCAGGAATGCCCCAAGGGACGTTGGCAAATCGGGTCCCAGGGTTTGGACATAAATGCTTTGCGCAACCATCAGCCAAATCAGCAGCAACATGACCAGGTAGAAACCCAGCGCTAGTATCGCCCCGAATGAGGGAGAGCGGAAAACGCCGAACGCGTCCAGCCAATGGGCTTCGGCCCCCTGTTCGCGTTTGCGGCTGATTTCATAAAGGCCCACGGCAGCCACTGGTCCGACAAGGGCGAACCCTGCGATCAGCGGGGCCAGCAAAGGAACCATGTTCCTGTTCAGCCCGAACCCGAACATCAAAAGTCCTGCGATCGGATAGATCAGCACGACGAAAATCGCGTCTGCTCGGGTTTCCACAAAATCTTCCGAACCCGCGCGCAGACAGGCCCAGAGGTCGCTCAGGGTCAGAGTCTGAACCCGCGGTAATTGCTGCGTGTCCGAACTGCCGATACGGGTCACGCTTTCTGCGATATGATCACCGGTCGCACCAATATTGCGGGCTGCCCAGCTGATCGGATTTCCAATAGTCTTGGCCATCGTCATCCCCTCCGGTTTGCATTTGAACGCAGCAGAGATGATCCGGCGACAGTTGCCTTTGGCCGGACCAGCCGGCAACGCTTAGGCACCAGTATAACACAATTTTTTCCGTTTTGGCGGTTGCTCGCAGTATTGTGCCGATTGTTATGTGTCGCAGGCGTGTTAGCTTGGCGGCAGACAACAGGAGGTTCAGCATGCATCAAACGGCACGAACCGTCGTTATTCACGAACACGGCGGCCCTGAGGTTCTCAAGATCGAAGACCGCCCCCTTGGTGAACCGGGACCCGGAGAAGTACGCATTCGCCATCACGCCTGCGGATTGAATTTCATCGACGTGTACCAGCGCACCGGACTGTACCAGATGGAGTTGCCGCACGCTCTGGGTATGGAGGCCGCAGGGATAATCGAAGCCGTTGGCGACGGTGTGACCCATCTGGAGCCCGGCCAACGTGCCGCCTATGCCGCGGCCCCAGCGGGCGCCTATTGCGAAGCGCGTGTCATGCCTGCGGCTCAGGTCTGTCCCCTGCCTGATGAAATCTCGTTCGACACGGCGGCGGCAATGATGCTCAAGGGCATGACAGTTGAATATCTGTTCCATCGCACGACGCCGCTGAAACGCGGAGACACCGTTCTGTTCCATGCGGCAGCCGGGGGTGTGGGCCTGATTGCCTGCCAATGGGCCAAGTCCGAAGGCATCAAGCTGATTGGAACCGCAGGCACGGATGAGAAATGCAGTCTGGCGCAGTTCAACGGTGCCACCCATTGCATCAATTACCGGACCGAAAACTTTGCGGAACGCGTCGCCGAGATTACGGGTGGCAAAGGCGTGGATGTGGTGATGGACTCGATCGGGGCCGATACGTTCAACGGGTCGCTGGACTGCCTTAGGCCGCTGGGGATGATGATTTCGTTCGGGAATGCGTCGGGTCCCGTGCCGCTGATGGATATCGGAATTCTGGGCAAGAAGGGGTCGCTTCAAATCACCCGGCCGACCTTGTTCACCCATATTGCCGATCACGCTGTTTGTCAGGCCATGGCTCGGCGCTTGTTCGGCAAGGTGGCGGGCAATGAGGTCAAGATACACATAGATCAGCGTTTCCCGCTGGAACAAGTCGCGGACGCCCATCGCGCGCTTGAAGCGCGCCAGACCACAGGCAGCACGGTGCTGGAATTGTAAACGGCAACCGTCGTCAAAAAAGAAAACCGGCGGCATTCCTGCCGCCGGTCTTTTCTTCGCAAGGGTTGGCTTACTGCGCTTGCAGTTCGGCCGGAGTTTTGCTTGCGATGTCTTTCCAGTTGGCGTCTGCGGCTTTGTTAAAGCCCGGGATGTCGCCTTCCCAGCGTTCCTGAATGTCAGACGACAGGTTCAGGTACAGCTTGTTGTCAACGATTTTCCAGTAGTTCGGGTCGCCGTCAAACTTGAAGCCCATTGCGGTGCCGAACGCACAGTAGCCGCCATATGCAGGCAGGTACGCTTCGGGGTTTTCTTCAAACGCGACTTTGTTTTCTTCCGATGCAAAACGGTACAGCGCGTCGTTGTGCAGCGCGGTGATGCGGTAGTCGCCTTTGGTCGCTTCGCCAACGGTGAAATAGGCAACCGGGTCATAGCCCTGCAACGCCAGACCAGTCGAGCTTGCGTTCAGTTCAACACCAGCGGCCAGAGCTGTGCTTGCGACTGCGACGGACAGCGCAACGCCGCCGATGAGGGATTTGATCTTGTTCATGGTTTTCACCTTTCGTGAATTGAGCCACCGGACGACGCGCAAATTGTGTCCGGTCAACTCTCGAGATTTTGTTCAGTGCGGTCGGGAATTGGCCGTCACGACCCCGAAATGGGCGGCCTTGGCATCACGTTCAAAACAATGAAATGTGAGGGCGCTGTAATAATTGGATTTCAGGCATGAAAATAGGGCGATGCCTAATAATCCGGCTGAAAACAAAAAACAAAATCAGTGACTTTTTGCACCGACATCTCACATGGGCGCAGCAAGGCGCCACTGTTTTTCGTGAGATAAAGGTTCAGGCTTATATAGTCCGGCCCACCTAATTGATGGGCGACAAGTTTTTGGGATTTGCCCCCGGCCAGCTCGGTTCGGGTCAGGACATAGGGATTGCCTTTGAACCGCCCCGTTGATGTTCCAGCGGGTAGGGCAAAAAATGCCTGTAGAAAGGGCTGTGTCGCGGTCAAGGCTGCCCGATTTTGGGTTCTGTTCCGGCACGTATACGCGCAACATTTGCGCTATGCCGCCAATAGACCAGCAAGGTGAGGATCGCTCCGAGAACGAATGTAGTGGTGTCCGTCAGGATCATGACCCAAATGGTCGAAAGCGCCGCCGCCGCAAGTGCGCCCAGCGACGAAATCCTCCAGATCGCAGCCGCCACCAACCATGTCAGGCAACACGCCACGCCAACGCGCCAGTCCAGGGCCAGCCAAATCCCCAGAAAGGTGGCAACCCCTTTGCCGCCCTTGAATCCCAGCCAGATTGGAAAACAGTGCCCCAGAAAGGCCGCCAGCGCCGCGACCTGAGCCGCATCTTCGCCGGCCATCGCTCGTGCGATCAGGACTGAAACTGCGCCCTTGGCCGCGTCTAACAGCAGCGTCAGGGCGGCTGCCGATTTGTTGCCGGTGCGCAGCACATTCGTTGCGCCGATATTGCCAGACCCGATATTGCGCAAGTTGCCCAAGCCCATGACCTTGGCAATGATCATCCCGAACGGGATGGACCCGATCAGGTATCCAAACACAGCCCACAGCAGTAATTGGGTCATGGAACTGTCAAATGGTGGCATCAGGGTCTCCGGTAAACTTCTTGTCCCGCGACATAGGTTGCGGTGACCTTACCCTGCATCCGCTGGCCGTCAAACGGTGTGTTCTGCGACTTTGATCGCAAGCTGAACCGGTCCAGCACAAATGGGACATCCGGGTCGAACAGAACCAGATCAGCAGGCGCGCCCGGTGCCAGGCGGCCGGATTCCAGCCCCAGCCGTTTGGCCGGATTCAGGGACATGGCGCGGAACAGGGTCGGCAGGTCAAGTTGTTCGCTATGATACAGACGCAGCGCGGCAGGCAGCAGCGTTTCCAACGCCACAGCGCCGGATGCGGCTTCTTCAAAAGGCAGGCGTTTGCTTTCCTCGTCCTGCGGGGTGTGCATCGAACTGATCGTGTCGATCAGCCCGGTCCGCACTGCCTCGATCACGGCCTGCCGGTCGTCCTCGGACCGCAGCGGCGGCTTGACCTTGAAGAAGGTGCGATAGTCGGCCACGTCCAGTTCATTCAGCGTCAGGTGGTGGATCGAAGTGCCTGCGGTGATATCCAGCCCGTTTCGCTTGGCGCGCTCCAGCGCGGGCAGGGCGCGGGCGGTGGTGATCTGGTCGGCGTGATAGGCGGCGCCGGTCATCTCAAGCAAGGCAATGTCGCGGTCCAGCCCCATCCGCTCGGCCATGGGGGAAACGGCGGGCAAGCCGCGCAGGGCGGCGAACTTGCCGCTGGTGACGGCGGCCCCTGCGCTGAGGCCCGGTTCCTGTGGATGGGCAATCACCAGCGCGCCGCAGGATTTCGCATAGGTCAGCGCGCGGGAAAACACCTTGGTATTGGCGATCACGTGGTCGCAATCGGTAAAGGCCACGGCACCCGCGTCTTGCAGGAACCCGATCTCGGTCATCTCGCGCCCCTCGCGCCTTTTGGTCAGGGCGGCCATAGGCATGACGTTCACCGGAGCATCCGCCTGTGCGCGGCGGGTGGCGAATTCCAGCGTTTCGGGTGTGTCAACGGCGGGCAGAGTGTCGGGCCGGGTGACGATTGTGGTCACGCCCCCCGCAGCGGCGGCCAGACCTGCGGATCTATAGCTTTCCTTGTGCCGCTCGCCCGGCTCGCAAACCTTGACGCCGATATCGACGATGCCGGGGGCAAGGCGATGCCCTCCGCAGTCGATCACCTGCGCGTCGGTGGATGGGGCCGCCCCTTCGCCGCGCGCGGTAATCCGGCCGTCGGAGACGTGCAGCCAGCCCAGCAAGTCCGTCCCGGCCTCGGGGTCGATCAGGCGGGCGTTGGTGAACAATTGGTCGGTCATGTCTTGGCCTCTCGAACTTTGGTCAGGGCTGTCATGGCAGCGTCAGGGTCGGGCAGGTGGTCAAATGAGAAAAAGGGGTGCCGAGCGAATGACACTGCCTGTTGGCTGGCATAAAAGTCCAGAAACCGGTCGACTTTCAGCTTTTTTGATTTGTTATGCCGGTTCAACTGCCAAGCATTTTGAGATGTTACAACATAAACGCGATTTGCTCGAACAAAGCGATCCGCGTAGACGGCAAAAGGACAAGTTAACGTAGCGATCAGGAGTTTCCAAAAATCCTCAGCGGTGTCGATGATCCATGGGCTTCCAGCCCAAACGGAGACGAACAGAACAATGGCTGCTTTGTAGATCCATCCGTACCGGGGCGGAAAGTACCCCTGGTAAGGTTGCCCGTGCCACAGGATCTTTTCTGTCTCTGGTACTTTCTCGCGCCACCAATCGTCGGTCATGCCATGGCCCTTTCGATTGCGGCTTTGGTGGCGGCGGGGTTGGCCTGATACTTGATCAGGTGCTTGTCGCCGCCCTTGGTGACGATTTGAACGAAGCTGCCCATGATATTGACCACCTCGATCTGGTTCAGCGGTACGTTGCGTGGGCCGGGACCTGTCAGGGCGGTCTTGGACATCTGCCACGTGTTGGTCAGTTCTTCCGAGGCCAGATACCATGCGCGGACGCCAACCGCGGCCAGGCCCGCAGGCGCTCCGGTCCAGATGTAAGGATTTCCGACCAGCCAAAGCACGACCATTGCACCCGCCATGGCAAAGGCGGCCAGCCATGTGTTGGTGCGGATATAGGCGCTTTTGTCGGCGGTGAAGGTCACAGAATCAGCCAAAGAACACCCCCGATCAACAACAGGATCACAAGTCCCAAGACAGCGGACCCGACACGGCGTGGCGTGTCGTCAGCCGAAGCTGCCTGCGGGGCCGAGAACGGCTTGGCGCTTTCAGATGCAATGGCACCGCCGGACCAATTGGTTGCTTCTTCCGTATAAAGGCCGATGAGGTGCAGCCTTGGATCGGGGTGCAATTCGGCGGCGTTTCCACCGAAAGCTGCGCTGCGAACGGCCATGACCCAGCCGTCAACCGCCTCAAGATCTGTGCGGTTCAACTGATCTTCCGTTACCCCGCACCCCTCGTTGAGATATCCATAAAGCCCCAGGTCTTCGAGGTCGGCGACCGGGAAAATGTCGATTTGATTCGGGACCAGACCCGCAACCCCCAGAACCTGATCCGCAGCGCCCGGTTCGCGCAGAAACTTCGCCTCTTCCGGGCGCATGCCCAGCGTGAACAGGCGGATCACGCCGTGTTCATGGGGGGCAACGGTCAGATCGCTCATGCGGCCTCACGCTGGTTGCGGGCAAGCAGCTCCATCGCGGCCATGCGGACGGCGACGCCCATCTCGACCTGCTCCTGAATGACCGAGCGGTTGATGTCGTCGGCCAAAGTGCCGTCGATTTCCACGCCGCGATTCATCGGGCCGGGATGCATGACGATGGCGTCTGGCTTGGCCTGCGCCAGTTTCGCGGCGTCCAGCCCGTAGCGGTGATAGTATTCGCGTTCCGAAGGGATGAAGCCGCCGTCCATCCGTTCCTTTTGAAGGCGCAGCATCATGACGACGTCCACGTCGTTCAGCCCCTCGTTCATGTCGTCATAGATTTCAGCACCGAAGTCAGCGAATTGACCGGGCACCAGAGTCGGCGGTCCGATCAGCCGGATGCGGTTTTCCATCTTGCCCAGCAAGATCAAGTTCGACCGGGCCACGCGCGAATGGGCCACGTCCCCGCAGATTGCAATGTTCAGCCGGTGCAGCCGACCCTTGGCGCGGCGAATTGTCAGCGCGTCCAGTAAAGCTTGCGTGGGGTGTTCGTGGCGCCCGTCGCCTGCGTTCAGCACGGCGCAATTAACCTTTTGTGCCAGCAGATCGACCGCGCCGGAATGGGGGTGCCGCACCACCAGAAGATCGGGGTGCATCGCGTTCAGGGTCATCGCCGTGTCGATCAGCGTTTCGCCCTTTTTGATCGAGCTGGCCTGCATCGCCATGTTCATCACATCCGCGCCCAATCGCTTTCCCGCGATTTCAAAGCTGGCCTGTGTGCGGGTCGAATTTTCAAAGAACATGTTGATCTGGGTCAGCCCTGACAGCACGTCTGAACGCTTGGCTGGCTGACGATTCAGATCGACGTATTTTTCGGCCAGATCAAGAATGGCGGTAATATCGGATTGCGACAGATGCTCGATGCCAAGAAGGTGACGATGGGCGAAACGCATGGGCGGGCTCCTGTCTGACAATCGAGCCGCTTATAAGAAGCTGCGCGAGGCAAGGCAACCTACGGATCGGACCCTTCGGGCAGTTTCTCGCACCCGCCGTCGGGCAGACACTGTTCACCGGGTTTGCACCATTTGCCATAGCCGCAGTCCACCGCCTTGACCGGGACACAGCCCTGATTCTTGGAACACTTGAACCCGGGACGGCATTGCGACCCGGTTTTTTCGCAGAAAAACCAGCCCGGGCGCGAGCATCCACCGCCGGGCAGGCAAGCGGAGCCCGAATCGCAGGTCCGTCCGTCATCGCATTTTAAGGAAGGGAGCGGTTGAAGATCGGGCGTGGTCCGTTCGCACTCACCCCGCGTATTGCAAAAGCTGCCGCCGGGGCAGTCAAGGCGCGACCGGCACTTGTTTACCCCTCGTGGTGCGCATCTGCCGCCTGCGACGCACCGCTCGAACGGGCCACATGTGCGCCCACCCCCGCAATAGGTGCCGCCCATCGGAATACAGTGGCCGTCGAAACTGCATCTTTGCCCGCCGGAACAGCAGCGCGCACCGCATTTGAACTGACCACCGGGGCACTGATTGTTCCGCTCATAGATGCCGCCCCGGTTTGGAAAGGTGTTCCTGTCATACAGACCGCCTCGGTTTTGAAGCTGCGCGAAACCGGGGTCGCCGAGGGGGATCAGCAACAGTGCAATGGCAAGGAATCGTAATAGGACCAACATGAATGAGACAATGCTGAGCGGGACGGGCCATCCGATCAAGTGCTATTCGCTTTCCCTTGGTCAAAAGGTGGTTAGATTGAGGGTTATGGAATCGGCTTTGGACTATCACACGGCGCGGGCTTTGCTGGAATGGCAGGTCGAACTGGGCGCAACAGAAGCGACCGGGGATGTTCCGGTGGATCGCTATGCGCTGCCCGATACCGCGCCCAAGGCCAAAAAGCCTGCAGCAGCCCAAGCCGCGCCCGAAAAGCCGAAACAGGTGGATCCGGTTGCCGTGGCAAAGGCGGCAGCCGCCGGCGCAGGGACGTTGGATCAGTTGCGCAGCACGATGGATGCGTTCGAGCATTGTGAACTCAAACGCGGGGCGCGCCAATTGGTCTTTGCCGATGGCACACCGGGTGCGCGGGTGATGATCGTCGGCGAAGCGCCGGGCCGCGAAGAAGACCGCGCGGGCAAGCCTTTCGTAGGTCGAGCGGGTCAGTTGCTGGACCGGATGCTGGCCGCGATAGATCTGGACCGGTCCAAAAACGTCTATATCACCAATGTTCTTCCCTGGCGCCCGCCCCAGAACCGGGACCCGAACCCTCAGGAAATCGGTATGATGCAGCCGTTTCTGGAGCGACACGTAGCGCTGGCCAAGCCGGATGTTCTGGTGGTCATGGGCAACATCAGTTCTCAGGCTGTGTTGGGCAGGCGCGGGATCACCCGGCTGCGCGGTAAGTGGGATCAGGGGTTTGACCTGCCGGTGATCCCGATGCTGCGGCCCGAAGACCTGCTGCGTCAGCCACAGTTGAAACGGCAGGCATGGGCAGACTTGCTGGAGCTGAAAGCCTGGCTGGAGGGTAAGTGATGCGAGTTCTCGCTTTCTCAGACCTGCATATGGCACGCAACCGCGCGGCCGAGATTGCCGTGGCCAGCGCCGAGGCTGATCTGGTGATCGGCGCGGGTGATTACTGCAACATGCGACAGGGTTTGGATGAGGCGATGGCGATGCTGTCAGAGATTTCCGCCCCTCTTGTCCTGATCCCTGGAAACGCCGAAAGCGCGGCCGAATTGACGGGTGCCGCGCCCGAGGGTGTCCACGTTCTACACGGGTCGGGGATGACTGTGGATGGTCTGCGTCTGTTTGGCCTTGGATATGGTGTTCCTGCCACGCCGTTTGGTGAGTGGTCCTGTGACTTGTCGGAATCGGAAGCCGCCGAGTTGCTGGAGCGTTGCGACGCCGCCGATGTCCTGATCACGCATTCCCCGCCCAAAGGGTATGGCGATACGACGTCAATGGGCGATGCGGTAGGGTCGGTTGCCGTGCGCGATGCGATAGAACGCCTGCAGCCGCAATACTCTTTGCACGGCCATATCCATGATAGTTGGGGCTATCGTGGCGCCATCGGACGCACGCAGATCGCCAATCTTGGTCCTAAAGTGAACTGGTTCGAGGTGACCTCATGATCGAAACGGTGACGTTGCTGGCATTCATACCGGCGGCTATGGCGCTGAATTTTACGCCGGGGGCCGACATGATGTTCTGTTTCGGACAGGGGCTGCGATCTGGTGCGAAACCTGCACTGATCGCCAGCGCGGGGGTTTCCGCGGGGCTGATGGTTCACGTGTTGCTGGCAGGGCTTGGCTTGGGTGCTGCCGTGTCTACCCTGCCGTGGTTGTTCGACGTGATCCGCTGGATGGGCGTGGCCTATCTGATGTATCTGGCCTGGGGTGCAATCCGCTACGGGGCGGTTTCGGATGACAAACCCGCCAAACCAACGCGATACGCGTTTCGGGACGGGCTGGTTGTGAACCTGACCAATCCCAAGGTCATTCTGTTCGTGCTGGCCTTTATCCCGCAATTTGTGAACCCGGCCATCGGTCCGATCCTGCCGCAATTCCTGATCTTGGGCGTGATCATCGCGCTGGGCGGATTCGTGGTGAATGGGCTGGTTGGGGTTTTCGCAGGCGGTGCGGGGCGAGTGCTGATCTCGAACCCGCGCGCCTCTCGTATCATGGGATGGGTGACGGGCGGTATTTTCACGGCCCTTGCCATTCGACTTGCCATCATGGAAAGGGCCTGACGCTAAATGTCGCGCATTGACGAAACCTTGGATTTCATCCCCGTCCGGATCGCTGTTTTGACCGTATCGGATACGCGCGCGCTGGAGGAAGATCGCTCGGGCCAGACGCTTGTCGACAGGATCGAACGGGCTGGCCATACAGTCGCGGACCGCAAGATCATCCGGGATGAGCGTGCCGAGATTGCTGCGCAGTTGCGGAATTGGGTCGCGGACCCGGAAATCGACGTCGTGATTTCGACCGGTGGTACCGGACTGACCGGGCGCGATGTAACAGTCGAGGCGCATCGCGACGTCTATGAGAAAGAAATCGACGCGTTTAGCACCGTTTTCACCATAGTGTCGATGGAGAAAATCGGCACTTCGGCGGTGCAATCCCGCGCAACCGGCGGCGTGGCCGGAGGAACCTATCTGTTTGCGCTGCCCGGCAGCCCCGGCGCGTGCAAGGATGCGTGGGACGGCATTTTGAAAAAACAGTTCGATTACCGACACCGGCCCTGCAATTTCGTGGAAATAATGCCCAGATTGGACGAACATCTGCGACGGAAGTAAACTGTTCACACGTTTAAGCGTTTAACGTGCTTTGTAGCTTGGCAATTTCGACAGCCCGGCTACCTTTTGCAAATGGCAGCCTGATGCAACCGGGGTAAAAGTGAATGCGATTTCTACGGCAGAGCCTTGTCGGTGTGTTCCTGGCGTCTGTGACGCTGGCCCTGCTGTTTGTGGCTGTCCAAATGATTTCGGGTGCTGTTCAGGATGTGCTGACACGCGACGATGAGGCTCCGCAGGCGCGAGAGCGTGTGTTTGCCGTTTCCGTCCAGCCAGCCGAGCTTACGACTGTCATCCCCTATCTGGAGGCCTTCGGCGAAGTGCAAAGCCGCAGGCGGCTGGAACTACGCGCGGCTTTGGGCGGGCGGGTGATTTCGCTGTCCGAAGACTTCGAAGATGGCGGTGTGGTGACACAAGGCGAAGTGTTGGTCGAGCTTGACCCCGCCGATGCGCAATCTGCACTGGATCGTGCGAAATCCGATCTTCTGGACGCTCAGTTCGAAGAACGCGATGCCGAGCGGTCTTTGCTGCTGGCGCAGGACGAGTTGAATTCGGCCGAGGCGCAGGCAGGCCTGCGCGGTCGTGCCTTGCAGCGTCAGAAAGACTTGCAGACGCGGGGCGTCGGAACCCCGGCCGCCGTGGAAGAGGCTGAACTGGCCGAGGCATCCGCTCAACAGTCGGTTCTGGCGCGGCGGATTGCACTGGCGCAGGCGGAATCGCGCGTGGATCAGGCGACCACCCTGCTGGCGCGGGCGCGTATCGCGCTGGAGGCCGCCGAGCGCGATCTGGATGACATGACAGTAAAGGCGCGGTTTGGCGGTACGCTGACAGATGTGACGCTGGTCGAAGGGCGCTTGGTGTCCGCCAATGAAAAGCTGGCTGAACTGGTCGATCCGAATGCGCTGGAGGTGGCGTTCCGTGTATCGACTGCGCAATATGTACGCCTGCTGGATGCGCAGGGCGGGTTGATCAACGCGCCTGTCACAGTGTCGCTCGAGGTCACAGGCACCGACCTGATGGCGCAAGGGCGCATCAGCCGCGACAGCGGTTCGGCGGGCGAAGGGCAGACCGGGCGGTTGATCTATGCCCGTCTGGACGATGCATCCGGGTTCAAGCCCGGCGATTTCGTGACGGTCACTGTTGAGGAACAACCGTTGGACAACGTCGTGCGCCTGCCCTCGTCCGTTCTGGATGCGGTCGGCACGGTTTTGGTGCTGGGCGAGGGGGATAGGCTTGAGTCGCTGCCTGTGCAGCTTGTTCGTCGTCAGGGGGATGAGGTCTTGTTGCGCGGTGAGGGTCTGGAAGGCCGAGAGGTTGTGGTCGGCAGAACGCCCCTGCTGGGGGCGGGTGTCCGGGTGCGACCCCTGCGAGCCGAGGCCAACGCAGGCGCATTGGCCGATATGGTCGAGCTGACCGAAGAACAACGCGCGCGGTTGGTGGCGCAGGTCGAAGCCAGTGATCGAATGCCGGATGCTGTGAAGGACCGCGTTCTGGGGCAGTTGCGTGAGGCGAAAGTGCCGGCGTCACTTGTGCGGCGTCTGGAAAATCGGGCAGGGGGGTAAGGCCCGATGATGCGCGACATACCCGGTGCGGCAGGCGGCGTTCTCAGCTACTTTACCCGGCACAGGACGGTCGCCAATCTTTTGCTGCTTGTCATGCTTGTTCTGGGGGCAGCGGCCATCCCGAACATGCGCGCGCAGTTTTTTCCCGATGTCATTCTTGAGCGCGTCGATGTGAACGTCGCGTGGGACGGTGCCGGTCCCGAAGACGTGGACAATGGCATCGTTCAGCTTCTTGAACCTGCGCTGTTGGCGGTCGAGGGGGTGGCCAGTACCGAAACCACCTCGCGCGAGGGGCGGGCAAGTATTCGGATGGAGTTTGAGCCCAACTGGGACATGTCCCGCGCAGTGGAGGATGTCAGAACCGCCGTCGACGGTGTGACCAACCTGCCGGAAGACGCCGACGAACCGACTATACGCCGCGGCGGGTGGCGCGACCGAGTTACGGATGTGGTGGTCACAGGACCTGTCGCGCCTGACAATCTGGCCAAGTTCACCGATGAGTTGATCAACCGCCTGTTCGCCGTGGGTGTCACGCGGACGACGATCCGTGGCCTTGCGGCCCCTCGTATCGTGGTCGAAGTTCCGACAGCGCAGCTTATCGCAAATGATATCACCCTGTCCGAGATCGCCTCGGCCATCGCTGCCGAAGTAACGGCGAATCCAGCAGGTGATGTTACCGGAGCCAATGCGCGCATTCGGACCGGCACCGAAAAGCGGACGCCAGAGGAAATCGAAGGCATTCCGCTCCGCAATTTCGAGGACGGCTCAAAACTTCTGATTGGCGATGTCGCCGTGATCCGGGTGGAGGGCGTCAACCGGAACCGCAGTTATTACGTGGGTGATAACCCGGCCATGTCCGTGCGGGTCGACCGCTCGAACCTCGGGGATGCCATTGAAATTCAGCATACCGTCGAAGATGTGGTTGCCGAGATGCAGGCTAGCCTGCCCGAAGGCGTGACGGTTGAGTTGATCCGCACACGAGCGCAGGCGATTACCAACCGTCTGGATATTCTGATCGACAACGGGCTTGTTGGGCTAGGGCTTGTCGTTTGCCTGCTGTTCCTGTTTCTGAACGCGCGCATCGCCTTTTGGGTTGCGGCGGGTATTCCGGTGGCCATGTCTGCGGCCATCGCCTTCATGTATATAGGCGGGCTTTCGATCAACATGGTCTCGTTGTTTGGCTTGATCATTACGCTTGGCATCGTTGTCGATGACGCGATTGTTGTTGGCGAACACGCGGATTTCCGGGCGCGAAGGCTGGGCGAGGCCCCCATGATCGCTGCCGAACGCGCCGCGCGGCGCATGGCGATGCCTGTCTTTGCCGCGACCCTGACAACTGTGATCGCCTTTTTCGGGTTAACTGCCATTGGCGGGCGGTTCGGAGAGCTGATCCGCGACATACCCTTTACTGTCATCGCGGTCCTGATCGCCTCGCTTATCGAGTGTTTTCTGATCCTGCCCAACCACATGGCCCACGCAATCGCGCATTCGGCCAAGGAACATTGGTATGACTTGCCTAACCGGGTGGTAAATCGGGGGTTCCGTTGGGTCCGGGACACTTTGTTCCGGCCCTTGATCGCATGGGCAATCTGGGCGCGGTATGTCGTCGTTGCGGTCATGATCGTATTTCTGGCCAGCCAGATCGCGCTTTTCATTCGGGGCGACGTGAACTGGCGGTTCTTCAACGCGCCCGAGCGCGGCTCGATCACAGGCAATTTCATCATGGTCGAGGGCGCGACCCGCGCCGACACGCTGGCAATGATGCAGCAGGTCCAACGCGCAGCCGAAGAACTGGGCGAGATTTACGAAGAACGCCATGGGCGCAATCCCATCGAATACGTGCTAGCCGAAGTGGGCGGCACAGCAGGGCGCGGTTTGTCGGCAGCGGATGGCAAGGATTCGGACCTGTTGGGCGGGATTTCGATTGAATTGATCGACGCCGATCTGCGCCCTTATTCCAGCTTTGAATTTGTGGGCGAGCTACAGGACTTTGTTCCGCGCCATCCCAAGGTGGAAATCCTCAGCTTCCGGGGCTGGCGGTCCGGTCCGGGTGGTGATGCGATTGACGTTCAGCTTTATGGCGCGGACGTAAATACGCTCAAATCCGCGTCTGAAGATCTGCAATCCGAACTTTCGAAATACCCCGAAGTCTCGGCCCTTGAAGATAATCTGGCATATGACAAGGAAGAGTTCATTCTGGATCTCACAGCGCAGGGGCAGGCGCTGGGTTTCCGGATCGAAACGCTGGGTCGGGTTCTGCGCGACCGGTTGAACGGTATTGAGGCCGCCACCTTCCCCGATGGTCCCCGAAGCGCCGAGATTCGCGTGGAACTTCCCGAGGGGGAACTGACCGCCGACTTCCTTGAGCGAACGCTGATGCGCACGCCAGACGGCGTTTATGTACCCTTGGCCGATATCGTGTCCGTACAGCGAAAGTCCGGGTTCTCGACCGTGCGGCGCGAGAACGGCTTGCGGGTGGTCTCGGTCTATGGCGACATTTCCGAGGATGACCCCGCCCGGGCCGCCGAAATCGCCCGCGCGATGCAGGAAGAGATTTTGCCCGGTATCGCCTCGGAGCGTCAGGTCGAATGGACGATGGCAGGCCTGAGTGAACAGGAGGATGAATTCCTGTCCGAGGCGCGGACTGGTCTGATTTTGTGCCTGACGGGGATTTATCTGGTTTTGGCCTGGGTCTTCGCCAGTTGGACGCGACCTCTGGTCGTTATGGCGATCATACCGTTTGGCTTGGTCGGAACGATTTGGGGGCACTACGTCTGGGACGTGCCGCTGAGCATGTTCACAGTAGTGGGGTTGTTGGGGATGACTGGGATCATCATCAACGACTCGATTGTTCTGGTGACGACCATCGATGCTTACCGGCAAGAGCGTGGGCTTGTGCCTTCGATCATTGAAGGAACGGCAGACCGTTTGCGGCCGGTGATGCTGACGACGCTGACTACTGTTCTGGGACTCACGCCGCTTTTGTATGAAGGGTCGCAACAGGCGCAATTCCTCAAGCCGACGGTTATTACTCTGGTCTACGGGCTGGCCTTCGGGATGCTGCTGGTTCTGCTGCTGGTTCCTGCGCTGCTGGCCATTCTAAATGACCTGTCGCGCCCAATGACAGCCATGCGCAGGGGGCTGCGGGCACCGGACCGTGTCGTGCGCGGTGCGCTGGCTGTGACGGGGCTGGTCATGTTGCTGTGGCTTGGCGTGACGATGGTTCTGCCAGCCGTGACCGGCATACCGTTTGGACCGCTGTCGGGACTTTATGCCGGTGAGGATGGACTCGCTGTATTGCAGATGGGGCTTGGCGCCTTCTTTGCCGGGGCGGTGCTGATCCTTCTGCTTTCCGTCACATTGTCCAGCCTGCTGTATGTACGTCTGAAAGGGCGGCCAGCCTAATCGCGGTTTCCAGCAAATCTGGCACTCGGTCGCTCATGGCCAGCTCGCCGCGACGGATTTGATCCAAAGGAAACCAGCGCGCATCCTGCGCGTCGTCTGCGGCAATAGGGGTTCCTGAGCGGTATGCACAGGCGACACCGACCAGCAGGTAATGTGACAGCACTGCGCCTTGCGCGTCCCGGCGAAGAAGGTCCAGATTATCCAGATATCGCAAAGGCTCGGCAATGACCGAGGTTTCTTCGCGCAATTCCCGTTGCGCGGCCTCAAGAACAGTTTCGCCCCATTCTACGTGGCCGCCGGGAAAACCCCAAAGCCCCGCGTCGGGCTGTTTGCTGCGCTGGACCAACAGAACCTGTTCGTTATGGACGACGACGGCCAATGCGCCGATTTTGGGAGTTTGCGTCATGCCTGTCAGCCTGCGCTGCACCCCTGAATATCAACCGCGTGGCTTGCGCCTAAAACGGTAATCCGAATCTCGGATCGGTCCAGCGCAAAGGCACCGCCGGATTCGCTGATCACCTCAGACGTGGCAACCAGCGTGTCACCCTGTCGTTCCGTTTCCGGGGGCGAGGCCCACAGCATCGGGTTGCCGGGTTCGATCACGGCGATCTCACGCCCTCCGGCCGAGGGCATGGTGACGCGGGCTTCGATCTGCATTCCGTCCGACGTGGGTGTCAGACGGCAACTGGTGTGCGCCACGCGCGCCTCTTTCGCGGAAAACGGGCGCTGTGCAAGCGCGGCGGCGATCGCGGGATTGCGGCCTGCATCAGCATTCAGCGTGTGATCAAAGCCCAACTGCTCGGGGATGCACACATCCTTGCAGACGCCCAAATCCATTGTTCCCCGCAAGCGAACGGGTTTGGCGGCATTCTTCGGTGTGATTTCAACGGGAAGAACCAGTTGATCCTGGTATCCGATAGATTTCAAACCGTTCTGATCGAAGACCGAGGGCGCGGGCCATGTAAAGGATATATCGCCCACATTGTCCGAGCCGCTCCAGTTAAACTGAGGCGGAATTCCGGCATCTCCGGGCGCGCGCCAGTAGGTTTTCCAACCTTCCTGCAAAGTCACACGCATAGCCCCCAGATAGGTGCCCTGCGCGGTGCGACCCCCATCCAGCACGTCCAGTTCGACCACCGACCCTGTGACCTGAGCCAAAGCTGGCCCGGATGTCAAAAAGCTCAGGGTCAATGCGACCGCAGGTAATGTCCCGTTTACTTTCATACCCAATACATGCGCGGAGTTGGGCCAGAATCCAAGTCACGTTCCGGTCACCAGAATGAAATCCGCGGAAATCTGCGTTGATCCCTTGCCAATCCAACCCCCCCAAGGCCATTGTTGAAAGGTACTCAGCAAGAGATGGCATCTTATGGACCTGACCGGAAAACTGTTGATTGCCATGCCCGGCATGGGGGATCCGCGCTTTGATCATTCGGTGGTCTATATGTGCAGCCACGGGGAAGACGGTGCCATGGGGCTGATTGTGAACAAACCGTCGGACCTGCGGATCAAAGCCCTGCTTGAACAGCTAAATATCGCCTGCGAGATCCCGATCATAGGCGAGCGTCTGGTCCATTTCGGAGGTCCGGTCGAAATGTCCCGTGGATTTGTGCTGCACAGTTCGGATTACGACGCGAACCTGCATTCGATGAAAATCTCGGACGATTTCAGCATGACCGCCACTTTGGACGTGCTTGAAGATCTTGCCTCGGGGAAGGGGCCTTTGAATTCCACGCTGGCGCTGGGCTATTCTGGTTGGGGGCCGGGGCAGCTTGAGGATGAGATCGCCCAAAACGGTTGGCTGACGACCGAGGCGTCGTCGCGGCTTGTGTTCGACGTTCCTGATGATGAGAAATGGGAAGCTACACTTGCAACGCTGGGTGTGGACCCGCTGACTTTGTCGGCCAGCGCCGGGCGCGCCTGATCAGCTATCGCGCGGGGCGGCTGCACGGCGGAGCCGGTCATTGATAGCCACACCCAAACCGTGATCCGGGATCGGCGATACCGCAATGGGCCGGCCTGTCTCGTTAAGGCTGTGCAGCGCGGCAAACAGATTGGCCGCTGCCTCGGTCAGGTTTCCGTCCGGCGACAGATTCGAATCGCATTCGACCGACCCAAAACCCAGCAGAACTTCGTCGCCCTGCGTTTCGCAGGCGTTTAGCCGAACAGGTGCGTCCGGGGCGTAATGCGACTGCAATTGCCCCGGCGCGGATAACGGGTCCCCCGGCAGGTGGAGATGCAGTTTAGTGTTCAGAACGGATTCGATCTGTTCCAGCGCCACTCCGCCGGGGCGGAGCAGGGCCGGGGCGCCAGCCAACCCGACGATGGTGGATTCCAATCCCACACCACAGGGCCCGTCGTCCAGAATGGCGGCGATGCGACCGTCCAGCCCGGCCCGCACGTGATCGGCCGTGGTCGGGCTGATCTGACCCGAAGGGTTGGCCGAAGGCGCCGCAACTGGCCCGTCAAACGCACCCAGCAGCGCGCGTGCCGTGGGATGCGCTGGAACGCGCACGGCCAGCGTGTCCAACCCGGCGGTCACCAGAGAAGAGATGCCGTGGTCTGGGCGCAAGGGCAGCACCAATGTTAGCGGACCGGGCCAAAAAGCTCGCGCCAGCTTTTCCGCCAGATCGGACCATTCAACAAAGCGTTGAGCGGCTTCGACAGACGCAACATGCGCGATCAACGGGTTGAAACTGGGGCGTCCCTTGGCGGCGTAAATGCTGGCCACGGCCTCGCCATTTCGGGCATCTCCGCCGAGCCCGTAAACCGTTTCGGTCGGAAAGGCGACCAACAGCCCCTGCCGTAACAGGTCCGCAGCCTGCGCTATTCCGCTGGGGGTCGCGGTATATTCCCGTGTGCCGTTAGGACTCATTGGCGGTGACGCTGCGTTTTGATTGCGTGTAACATTGGTAAAGCTACGTAATCGTTCAAACCCATATGCATATAGGTCGGCGGTGGAATTTCCAACCCCGCCATACTAAACCGAACGAAACAACTCCGAGGGAAGACATGCCGTACCGCGCGCCAATCGCTGATTATGAATTTTTGCTACGAAACGCGATCGGGTTTGACCAGATCGCTGCGACTGAAAAATTCGCGGAAGCCAGCGAGGACGTAGTCAGCGCCATCCTGACCGAAGCCGGGAAGATGTGCGAAGAGATTATGGCACCGCTTCAACGCCCCGGTGATCTGGAACCCGCGCGTCTGGAAAACGGCGTGCTGCGCACCTCGCCGGGCTATGCGGACGGCTGGAAAGCGATTGCCGAAGGCGGTTGGATCGGGATGAGCGCGGACCCCGAATATGGTGGCATGGGCCTGCCGATGACTTTGACCACAGCAGTAAACGAAATGATGGCTGCCACTTGTCTGTCACTGCAACTGGCCCCTTTGATGACACAGGGCCAGATCGAGGCGCTGGAACATCACGCCAGTGATGAGTTGAAAGAGTTGTACCTGCCCAAGATGATCGCAGGCGAATGGTCGGGCACCATGAACCTGACCGAACCGCAGGCCGGATCGGACGTTGGCGCGCTGACTTCAAAAGCGGAACCCAATGGCGACGGCACATATGCGGTGTCAGGTCAGAAGATCTATATCTCGTGGGGTGACAACGATTTTGCCGAAAACGTCTGCCATCTGGTTCTGGCGCGTTTGCCCGATGGAGTGCCGGGCACAAAAGGTATCTCATTGTTTCTGGTGCCAAAATACCTGCCGGACGAGAGTGGAAACCCCGGTGTGGCCAATGACCTGAAAGTGGTTTCGCTGGAACACAAGATGGGCCTGCATGGGTCGCCGACCTGTGTAATGCAGTATGACGGCGCCAAGGGCTGGCTTGTGGGCAAGGAACATGGCGGCATGGCCGCGATGTTCACCATGATGAACAACGCGCGCCTGGGCGTTGGCGGTCAGGGAGTGGGTGCTGCGGAAGGTGCCTATCAGCACGCGGTGCAATACGCTTTGGAACGGAAACAGGGCAAGACACCGTCCGGGACCATTATCGACCACGCGGATGTGCGCCGGATGTTGATGGCGATGCGGGCCGACACTTTTGCTGCGCGCTCGATCATGCTGGCAAATGCGGCTGCGATCGACATGGCCGATGCCACTGGCGACGCGGAATGGAGCGCGCGTGCGGCATTGCTGACCCCGATCTGCAAGGCGTTCGGCACCGAAACCGGTATGCGTGTCTCGGAAACCGGTGTTCAGGTGCATGGCGGCATGGGCTTCATCGAAGAAACCGGAGCTGCACAGTTTTACCGCGACGTCCGTGTGACTGCGATCTACGAAGGCACCAACGGCATTCAGGCCATGGACCTTGTTGCCCGCAAGATGATGGATGGTGGCGAAGCGGCCAGCCGCCTTCTGGACGAAATCGAAGATCACGCAGAAAAAGCGCGCGCGACTATGCCCGAATTGGCCGGACCTGTCTGGGAAGCCACCGAGAGCCTGCGTGAAGCTACCGAATGGCTTGTGTCGCAGACCGACATGAATACCCGTTTCGCAGGTGCGGTGCCTTATCTGCACGCCTTCGCGCGTGTTTTGGGTGGGCATTATCACCTCAAGGCGGCTCTGGCGGAACCGGAAGGCCCCCGCTTTAAGCTGGCGCGCTACTATGTAAATGCGCTGCTGCCTGAATTCGCGGGTCTTCTGGCGCAGGCGCAGAACGGCGCGGACGATGTCTATGCCCTCAGCGCGGACGAGCTGGCAGCCTGATGGACGGCGATACCTCTTTGGCGATCCGCTATCCATGGCCCGAGCCTCCGGCTACGGGCCAAGCGATCGAGGTCGCCGAAGGTATTCTGTGGATGCGGTTACCGCTGCCCATGGCGCTGGATCATGTCAATGTCTATGCGTTGGATGACGGTGATGGATGGACGCTGATCGACACCGGATTCTCGTCGAATAAGACCCGTGCCATCTGGGAAACCCTGATGGCTGGCCCCTTGGCGGGTAAGCCGGTCAAACGCGTGGTGGTCACCCACCATCATCCGGATCACATCGGCAATGCAGGTTGGTTTCAATCCGAACACGACGCGGAACTGATCACGACCCGCACGGCGTGGTTGTTCGCGCGAATGCTGACGCTGGATGTGCAGGAAAACTGGCCGCAGGAAACGCTGGACTACTATCGCAGCGCCGGCATGGCGCCGGACATTCTGGCCAAGCGCTTGACCGAGCGGCCCTTTAACTATTGCGACACGGTTTATCCGATGCCGTTGGGCTTTACCCGGATCAAGCAGGATGGCGTGATCCGCATGGGTGGTCGCGACTGGGTCGTGCATATGGGCAATGGCCACGCACCCGAACATGCCACATTCTGGAGCCGCGACGACAATCTGGTGATTACGGGTGATCAGATTCTCAGTTCGATCAGTCCCAACCTTGGCGTCTTTGTCACCGAACCGATGGCGGACCCGGTCGCTGAATGGCTGGAGGCGTGCGAGCGTCTGCAAGGTCTGGCCCGGCCTGACCAACTGGCGCTGGGTGGGCATAAGCTGCCATTTACCGGTTTGCCACTACGGATGAAGCAGTTGATCGAAAACCACCACAGTGCACTGGATCGCCTGCGCGACTATCTGGACACGCCCAGAACCGCCGCCGACTGTTTCCTTCCGCTGTTCAAACGCAAGATTTCCGAGGGTGAGTACGGGCTGGCTTTGGTTGAGTCGGTTGCACATCTCAACCATCTTTACCACATTGGTGCTGTCACCCGGACGCTCCGCGCGGACGGGGCGTGGGAGTTTCAGCGCAAAGGGTAAAGGTATGGACAAGATCGAAACCTCGGCCGAGGCAGCAGAATCCGCGGCCCTTCCCCGATGTTACGAGGTTCATTCCAACCCCGATGCGAAATCCGGTGCAAAAGACCTGCCCGACCCGTTGAAGACGCCCGTAGAAACCAAAAGCCCTGCGCAATGGGCCTATGAGCGTCTGATCCTGTACATCCAGAACTTTGAGCAGACATTGGACAGCGACCACGAGATCGCGATGGGCTTTACCGGCGGCGATGCGGGTGTAATGCGGATCGAAGGGATGGGGTATTTTGACCCCGATGTCATCACTTTCTACGGTTCGGACGCGACTGGTGCGCGAACCCAGCTTGTGCAGCATGTGAGCCAATTGAACGTGATGCTGCGCGCCCTGCCGAAATCGGTCGAAGACAAACCCGCAAATCGCATCGGGTTCCGGCTGGCGGCTAATCTGGAAGAAAGCTGATCGCCTGACTTGCAATTCGTGACGGCGCGGCCTTGAATGAAGGGATCATTCAGGGGGGCGTCAGGTGACAAGTTTCTCAGCCGTTACAAATGCCTACAAAGGCGCATGGGCGCGCCGCCGCGTGTTTGTTCCGATCTATTTCGTGGTGCGTCTGCTTTTGATCGCGCTTATCACACCGGGGCTGGCGATTGCCGCGAACCTTGCAGTTTCACTGTCCAGCCAGACGGCGCTGACGGATCAGGACATCGCGGCCTTTGTCCTATCTCCGGCCGGTTTTTTGGTCGCTGTCGCCGTTCTGAGCCTGTTTCTGCTGGCCGAAGTGTTCGTATTTTCTGTCATGACGGGATCGCTGCGGATGGGGGAATCTGACCCATGGCGCGCAGGAAGCGCTGCCATCGGCCTGATTTTGTCGAGCCTTCCAGCGCTGTTTGGCTTCGCGGTGCGGTTTGTTCTGCGGGTCTTGCTGTTGGTTTTGCCCTTCGCTGCGGTGTCTGCCCTGATCGCTTGGTGGACACTGACGGAATATGACATCAACTATTACCTGACTTTCAAACCGCCCTCTTTTTGGTTGGCCGTGGTTCTGATCGGGGCTGTTTTGCTGGTCATGGCCTGGGTTCTGATCCGTAGATTGTCGGGATGGGCGCTGTCGCTGCATCTGGTTCTGTTCGAACAGGTGCGCCCGGCTGAGACCTTCGCCCTCAGCACCGAAAGGATGGAAGGGAAACGGGGGCGGCTAAAGATCGAACTTGCGGTGTGGCTGATAGTGCGGCTGCTGATTGCGACGCTGATTGCATGGGTTGCCGGGGTGCTGTTCGCCATCGTGCCACTTCAGGACAGCTCAAACCTGCGCCTGGCATTGACCTACAGCCTTTTGATTGCCGGGTTATGGTCGCTGGCGGGGCTGGTTTTGGCAGCGACCGCGCTGGGCGCATTGGCCGTGGTTCTGGACAGGTTCTTTGAAATCAGGACGGATGAGCCTCCACACCCCGAACCCGGCAGCCTGCGGGTGCCGTTGTTCACCGCAGTCGGCGGCGCTGTGGTCGCGGTGCTGATCGGTCTGTGGTTTGGTCAGCATCTGTTGGAACAGGTACAGGCCCCCGACCGGGCCGAGGTCATTGGCCACCGCGGGGCCGCTGCCTTGCGGCCGGAAAACACGATGGCGGCTGTCCTGAAGGCGATCGAGGACGGCGCCGACTGGGTCGAGATCGACGTGCAGGAAACTGCGGATGATGTGGTGATCGTTGCTCATGACAGCGATTTCATGAAACTGGCGGGCGTCCCCACCAAGGTTTGGGATGTGACCATGGAAGAGGTGGCCGAGATCGACGTCGGCAGTTGGTTTGACCCCGAATACGCGGAAGAACGCACCCCGACCCTGCGCGACGTGCTGGCGGCGGCCAAGGGCAAGTCCAAGGTCATCATCGAATTGAAATACTATGGTCACGACGTTGATCTGGAAAACCGCGTGGCGGCCTTGGTCGAGGAACTCGATATGCAGGACGACATCGCCACGATGTCGCTGAAGTATCCGGCCGTGCAAAAGATGAAGAAATTGCGCCCGGACTGGCGCGCCGGGGTTCTTGCGGCCACCGCAATCGGTGATCTGTCAGGGCTTGAAGGGGATTTTGTCGCTGTAAATGCTGCGATGGCCACGCCGGGGCTGGTGCGTTCGGTTCAGGCGGCGGGCAAGGACATCTATGTCTGGACGGTCAATGATCCGCTGCAGATGTCTGCGATGGCGTCGATGGGCGTGGACGGGCTGATCACAGACCGCCCCGCTATGGCAAACGAAGTTCTGCGCGCACGTGCCGAAATGGGGCCGGGTGAGCGGTTGGTGCTGTGGCTGGCCAACGCGTTTGGTCTGTCAATAGACACAGAGGCGATGCGAGATGACAGCCCGTAACCTGATTTTTGCGGTGGGGCTGATCGCATCACCTGCGCATTCGCAGGATGTCCTGCGCAGCATCGAAATGCCCGCGCATCGCGCCTTGGTCGCGCAATTGGACGAGGCCGCCTTGACGCCGTTTGAAACAGATGGCTGTTCGGGCGGCCTGTCGGCAAGCTGGCGTTTTGTTGCGGATACATTTCCCAAGTTCAGCGCGCTCTACGAAGCCCACCCGCCGTGGGAGGGATGCTGCGTCACCCATGACCGCGCCTATCACAATGCCGGTGGCGCGCTTGCGGCCGATGACAGTTTCGCGGCCCGCGTGGCAGCGGACAGCGCCTTGCGCGCCTGTGTCAAACAGCACGGAGAAGACCACGCCGATGGCTACGCACAGCGCTATGACATGACGCCGGATCAGATCCGCCTAGCGCACTCCGTGACCGCCGAAGCAATGCACGCAGCCGTCCGATTTGGCGGAGCTCCGTGTTCCGGGCTTCCGTGGCGCTGGGGGTTCGGCTATCCGGGATGTTCGGTGTTTCCACCCCTGACCCCTGCGCGCGAATGACGTGGTGACAGGCCCGGGATTTTCGATTATCCAACATCTCAAACACGCGAATTGGGATTCTGACAATCATGGCTGAACACAAGCACGGCGAAATGGACATCACCGTCCAAACCAAAACCTTCAACGGGTTCATCAAAGCGACCACATGGTGTGTGGTTGCCATCGCCTTCCTCTGCCTTTTCCTGGCGGTTTTTGCCGCTTAAATCCGAAAAACGGGGTTGGCCGTGATCAGGGTTTTGATTGCCTGCCTGCTGGCTGTGACAGTTGTGGGTTGCGCTGGGTCACAGCGTCCGCAGGCGGATTTGGCTGAAATTTCGGCGCGGTCCTATCGCGATCCGGGGCCGTCGAGCCTGACCCTTTATACAATGATCAGCACCCGGACGGGTTCAGGTGCCCATACGTCGCTGATGATCAGCGGCAGCGAAAGGGTGATCTTTGACCCCGCCGGATCATTCAGGGCGGATGTGGTGCCGATCAAGGACGACGTCCTGTACGGCATTACCCCGAATGTGGAACGCGCTTATCGCAGCAGCCACGCGCGCGAAACGCATTATGCGCGCATTCAAACTGTCGAAGTGACCCCCCAACAGGCCGAGATTGCCCTGCAGCTTGCCAAGCAATCGGGGCCGGTTGCAGGTGCATTCTGTGCCAATTCGACCGCCCAGTTGCTGCAGCAAGTGCCGGGGTTCGAGCAGATCGAAACCACGTTCTATCCCGTTAAGTTGTCGGACCAGTTTGCCCAGCTACCGGGTGTTCAAACCGCTGAATACCGGGAAAACGACGACGCCGATCTTCAAACCGGTCTCGCCTTTAATAATGAGCAACTGAACCAGTTGGAGGCTGACTCAGCCCAATAGGTAGAGCAGCCCGAAAAGCGTTGCGGCCCCGCTGAAGATGGCCGCGATCACGTTCTTGGTGAATAGTCCGACAGTTATGGCCACAGCCGCCGCTGCCATGCGCGGTGCGTCGGGTTGACCGCCTGTTGCCGTGGGCCAGACGACCAACGGCGCGATCAGCGCAGGAATAATTGCCACGGCCGTATAGCGCAGATGGCGCAGCAACCATGGCGGCATCGGGCGATCTCCGACCAGGCCGATAAAGACAAAGCGCAGGGCATAGCTGCCGATGGCAAGCCCGATGATGATGGTCCAGATAGTGACAGGATCAGGCTGTGTCATGCGGCGGCCTTTCTGCGTTCGGCCATCAATTCGGCCTGCGCGCCTGCGATCATGCCGGCGCACCCGGCGATCAGCAGGCCCAGATTGAACGGAATCGCCACCGTCAGCAGGGACACAATGATCGCAACAAGTGCCGCCGCCACATGAGGCAGGGTGCGCATCATTGGGCCGATCATCGCCAGAAATGTGATCGGCAGGGCAAAATCCAGTGCCCAACTTTCCGGAATACGCGTACCTAGAACCGCGCCGAGGTAGGTTGCCAGTATCCAAAGAGGTGTGATCGGCGTGACCGAGCCGACGAAATAGGCCATCCGTTGCGGGACGGTCATGTTTGGCTCTTTCTCGAACTGAACGATCGAACTGGCATAGGATTGGTCGACAGTTAGATAGGCCGCGCAAGCACGCTGCCACATCGGGGCCGCGCCCAGAAACGGCGTCAATGAGGCCGAGTACATCGCCATGCGCAGGTTCACCGCCAAGGCGGATACCAGAATGATCGCGGTCGGGGTCTGATCTTGCAGCAGTTGCAGGGCGGCAAACTGGGCGGCCCCGGCAAAAACGGTTGAGGTGAAAGCCATCGTCTGGACGATGTTCAAGCCTGCTTCGGTCGCAAACACGCCGAACAGTGTGCCGAACGGGATCGCAACAAAGATAAACGGGGTCCCGTCCCGAAACCCTTTCCAGAAGTATGACTTGGATGTGGTGTCTGCCATGGCTAAATCCTATGGTGTTGATCGCAGCAGTAGCGGTCTTGGGAAAGGGTTGCAATTGGCCACGGAACAGAACCTGTCAGACTACATCATCGCTCCCGACCCCAGGGCGGCCCGCCTGACACGTGCCGTCGAAGGTGTGGATCAGAATGGCGAGGCCAGCCAGATTTCAGTGGTGGAAGAACGTCCGCTGACGATTTTCCTGAACTCACAGGAAATCGTGACCGCCATGACCATTGGCGATTACCCCGAATATCTGGCGCTGGGTTTTCTACGCAATCAGGGCATGCTGCTGCCTGACGACCAGATTACCCGTGTCGATTACGATGAAGATCTGGAAATCGTCGTTGTCCGCACGGCGCGCGAGACGTCTTATGAGGATAAGCTCAAGAAAAAGACCCGTACCAGTGGCTGCGCCGTTGGAACCGTCTTTGGGGATATGATGGAGGGTCTCGAAGACGTGCGCTTGCCTCAGGTCACCGTGCGCACATCGTGGCTTTATGATCTGGCGGCCAAGATCAACCGCACACCCTCGCTCTATCTTGAGGCGGGTGCGATCCATGGCACGGTGTTGTGCCGGGAAAACCGCCCGTTGGTTTATATGGAGGACGTGGGTCGGCACAACGCGGTCGACAAGATCGCCGGTTGGATGCTGTCCGAGGGCGAAGCGGCAGAGGACAAGATCCTGTACACCACAGGTCGTTTGACCTCGGAAATGGTGATCAAGACGGCCATGATGGGTATTCCTGTTCTGGCATCCCGTTCGGGTTTCACGGCCTGGGGCGTTGAGATCGCGCGCGAGGTTGGGTTGACGCTGATCGGTCGGATGCGCGGGCAGCGTTTCGTGTGTCTGGCAGGCGAAGATCGGCTCGTGCGGGACGTGGATCCGGCAACCGTTCCGATTGAAGAGAAAAAGCACAAACGGAAAAGCGCACTGGGCTAGAAATGGCACTTTATAAATAATACTGCGAATTCCGACAGATATGCCCTAGTATGGGGTATAGCAAACAGGAGTGCAGGTGAATTCCCGCCTGATGGCAACATGGAGCTGATTAATCTTATCGCGCCGGTTTTCGCGGTAATCCTGACCGGATACGTATTTTCCTGGACGAACCTTTTGGGCCAGGACACGTCTGACGCGCTGGTCCAGTTTGCGGTTTATGTCCTGATCCCGGCCATCATGTTCTATCTGATCGGGCAGGAAGAGTTCCAAAATCTTCTTAATTATGGGTTCTATCTGTCTTACGGCGGGACGTTGCTGCTTTTGTTTGTGCTGCTTTTCGCAGGTTTGAAAAGTTTCACGGGATTTGAGACCGGTTCTGCCACCGTCGCGGCCTTTGCCGGGGTTGCCTCGAACACGGCTTTAGTTGCGTTGCCCGTTCTACACGCGATTTTCGGAGCCAAGGGTGCGCTACCGGCTGTGTTGGCGAATCTGGTTGTCGCCTTGATGCTTTTGGTCATGACGACCGTGTTGGAAAGCTCGGCTGGACATAAGGCCAGCGCCAAGACACCAATCTACAGGATTTTCCTGAACGTGCTGAAAAATCCGATCATCGCGGCCACATTGCTGGGGGTCGCGTATTCCTTCACCGGGATCGGGTTTTCGGATTCGGTATCCGATTACCTTGAACTTCTGAGCCAAGCTTTGGCCGCGGTTGCGCTGTTCGCAATCGGCTTCACGACCAGCGTGCGGACGATTATTCAAACGGGGCCTTTGATCCTGCTTCTGACACTGGTCAAGCTGATCGCTGCGCCCGGGCTGGTGCTTCTGGCGGCGCATCTGATTGGTCTGGACCCACTTTGGACAATCGCCGCAACGGTTTCAGCGGCGGTTCCGACCGCCAAGAACATCTTTCTGCTTGCCAAGCACTATGATCAGGAACCGCAACTGGCCGCGCACATCGTTTCCGCAACGTCGTTTTTGTCGGTGGGAACGTTGATTATGTGGTTATTTGTATTGCACAACCTTTATCCGACCGCGTTCCAATTGAACTGAGTTCGATTTACAAGGTTGTAAGCGACTGATCCCAATCAGGTACAGGAATGAACAAACCTTTCGGCGTTATCCTTGCAGGCGGTCTGGCCACCCGGATAGGGGGTGGAGACAAGGGCCTGCTGAAAATTGGCGACAAAAGCCTGCTGGACCACGTGATTGGCCGGTTGCGCCCGCAGGTGGCTGATCTGGCGCTGAACGCGAATGGCGATCCGACCCGGTTTGGTGGGTACGACCTGCCGATTGTTCCCGACACGATCGAAGGGTTTGCAGGCCCGCTCGCGGGCGTTTTGGCCGGGCTCGACTGGGCGGCTGAACAGGATGCTGAATGTATCGTTACCGCCGCCGCCGATACGCCGTTCTTTCCGCGCGATCTGGTTATGCGCCTGACCGAGGCAGCAGAAGGGCAGGCCAACCCGCTGGTTCTTGCAACCACGCCGCGCACAGGGGATGAGGCCTTGAAATCCGGGGGTGGGAAAAAGATCAACCGGCATCCGACATTCGGACTGTGGCCCGTGGCGTTGCGTGACGACCTGCGCGCGGCTTTGCAGGGTGGTTTGCGCAAAGTCGTCCTGTGGACGGATCAACATGCGGGGCGCGAGGCGCTGTTTCCTGTTGATCCGTTTGATCCTTTCTTCAACGTCAACACGCCGGATGATCTGGACCGGGCGCAGAAATTGTTGGCGCAGGCATGAGAGTTTATGGCGTCACCGGCTGGAAGAACGCAGGCAAAACCGGGTTGATGGAACGTCTGGTGGCGGAAATCAGCGGGCGCGGATTTTCCGTGTCCACCGTCAAACACGCGCATCACAGTGTAGATGTCGATCAGAAGGGCACCGACAGCTATCGCCATCGTACCGCCGGGGCCAATGAGGTTTTGCTGGCTTCGGGCCAACGGATCGCCATCATGCAGGAATTGCGCGGAGCGCCCGAGCCGTCCTTGAAAAGCCTTCTGGCCCGACTGACTCCGGTTGATCTGGTTCTGATCGAAGGTTTCAAACGTGAAGCCCATCCCAAGATCGAAGCTTTCAGGGCCGAGCCCGGTAATAGCTTGTTGGCGGAGGAGAATGACACGATCCGCGCCGTGGCCAGCGATACACTGATGGACCTGAATGTGCCCGTTTTCGACCTGAACGACACAAAGGCCATCGCAGATTTTATCCTGCAGGAAGTCGGGTTATGAGCAAACCGAACATCGCACCGCCCCCATTGAGCAACGATTGTTTTGCGCTGCCCGCCGGGGTGAGCTGGACGCCGGTGGATGATGCCCTGGCTCTGTTACAGGACAGGCTGACAGGTGTGACCGGGTCTGAGACGACTCCGGTCTCGGACTCCGAGGGGCGAATTCTGGCTGAAGATATTCAGGCGCTGCGTTCAAACCCGCCGCAGCCGAATTCCGCCGTGGATGGGTATGGGTTTTCTGGCGCTGCCCCGGAAGGGCCGCAGGTGATGCCCCTGCAAGATGGACGTGCAGCGGCAGGGATGCCCTTTGAGGGGCGGGTGGCCTCGGGCCATGCCCTACGGGTTTTGACGGGCGCCGCCTTGCCCGAGGGCGTGGACACTGTCGTTCTCGAGGAAGACGTCACCGTCAAGGATGGCCATATCGCCTTTCACGGCCCGCTCAGGAAAGGCGCAAACGCCCGCCGCGCCGGAGAGGACGTGAACGAAGGCGATACTGTTTTGGACGCCGGGCGACGGTTGACCCCGGCAGATCTTGCGCTTCTTTCGGCGATAGGGATTGCCGAGGTGCCGGTCCGCCGCAAGTTGCGCGTTGCCGTTCTGTCGACAGGCGATGAGCTGATTGAAGCCGGCGACATCGCTGGGCCGGGTCAGATTTTCGACGCCAACCGCCCGATGCTTTTGTCGATGATCGGGAAAATGGGATTCGAAGCGGTTGATCTGGGGCGTGTCCCCGATGTTCGTGCGATCCTAAAGGACAGGTTGGATCTTGCAGCCGGGCAGTCGGATGTAATCCTGACAAGCGGCGGGGCATCGGCGGGGGATGAAGATCACGTGTCAGCCTTGTTAAAACAGGCCGGTGCAATGCAGGAATGGCGGATTGCATTGAAGCCGGGGCGCCCTCTGGCGCTTGGGATGTGGAAGGAAACCCCTGTTTTCGGCTTGCCGGGTAATCCCGTGGCGGCGCTGGTCTGCACGCTGATTTTTGCACGGCCAGCGCTTGGTCTTTTGGCGGGCGAGGGCTGGTCGACGCCGCAGGGCTTTGATCTTCCTGCCGCGTTTGAAAAACACAAGAAACCCGGACGACGTGAATATCTGCGCGGCCGTGTTCGCGGGGGCCGAGTCGAAGTCTTTGCCTCGGAAGGGTCCGGTCGGATCAGCGGGCTGAGCTGGGCGGAGGGTCTGGTCGAGATCGAGGACGGTGCCCGCCACATTCAGCCGGGCGACATGGTGCGGTTTATTCCCTATGGCAGTTTCGGGCTTTAGTCGAACGTACCGGCCACACGCCCCAAAAGCATGAAAGCCCGCGCGGTTCTCGTATCACCAAGCGCGGTCAGATCGGCATCGCTGGCATCCGGTTCAAACTCGACAATCATGTGATCGAACCGGCGCAGGAAATGATGTGCCGCGTCCCGAAAAATCGGGTCCTGCTTCATGCGTGCAGCTGTCAGTGCAAGGGACGATCGGTCTCGAATTCCGCCCAATGCCGCAACGGCGCGACCGCGCGCGCCTTGGGCGAACTGTCGCCAGACTTCTGGTCGCGCCATGTCGGGGCGCAGGTCGTCCATATAGATGCCTTCCTGACTGAGCAGGGTCAGAACATCCTGTGACGCCTGCACCAACTGCGCCGTTTTTCGATCCTTCAGGGCCAGCCGCAGCGCGTCGAAGCCTTCGGTGTCCTCCTGTGTCTCGGGAAAATTCAGCGCGCGAATAAAGACATCCGTGCTCAGCCGCGGGGCAATCTCGTCGGCCTGCGTGCCCAGCTCCAGCGAAGTTTGGTCCCCTGTCCCACTGTTGATTGTGCTACGCGCGGGTTCGGTGCGCTGGGTCGAAAAGGTTGCCAGTGCGCTTTCGGTCTTTTTCGCGGTCTGAGCGATTTCATCCAGTTTCTTGGTAACGGCGGGTTCATACCCGCTGGCGGCGCGCTGTTGCTGCATCACGTAAGCCTGCCGGATCGCGTCAATGGCGGTTTGCAGCCGGGCGCTTTCTTCGCGCATGACCCGGCTGGCACGCATCGACGTGGCCGCAACCCAGATCATCGCGACGGGCATGAAGACGGCCAGCAAGGTGACGACAAAGCTGCCGCCTTCCACCTTGCCGGGCAGGACCAGAAACACGACCGACACGATCAGCCAGATCACACTGAGCGCGATCGCGACAACCTCGATTTCGGTCACTGACGGCGTTGCAGGCTTGTCATATATGCCCAGTGCGGTCGGCCGCTCGTCTTCCTGCTCTGGCGTGGGCTCGGACATGGTTACCGCTCCGGTCAGGCGTATTCTATGTTCAAAATCTCATAAGAGCGCACACCGCCGGGGGTGCGGACTTCGACGCTGTCCCCCTCGTCCTTGCCGATCAGGGCGCGGGCGATGGGGGATTTGATGTTGAGCAGGCCGTTTTCAATATTGGCCTCATACTCACCCACGATCTGCCAGGTCTTTTCCTCATCCGTGTCTTCGTCGACAAGCGTGACCTTTGCACCGAACTTGATCGCGCCCGACAACTTGGCAGGGTCTATCACATCTGCCAGCGACAGGATGCTTTCCAGCTCTTTGATGCGGCCTTCGATAAAGCCCTGCTTTTCACGGGCCGAATGGTATTCGGCGTTTTCCTTCAGATCGCCAAGCTCGCGGGCCGTGGCGATGGCTTCGATGATCGCCGGGCGCTCGACCGACTTGAGGTTTTTCAGTTCCGCCTCGAGCGCGGCATTGCCCGCGGGCGTCATCGGAATTTTTTCCATGTTCTTTTCGTCCACGCATAAAATTGTTTCGCCCCGCCGCATGAGACAAGCGTCGGGGCGAATTGATGGGTCGTCAAATACCTGACCCAAATGGCGCGGGAAATGCAAGGGGGCGAAGCCGCCCAACCTGCGGATTACAGCCTAGTCGTAGCTAATGACTTCGAATTCTATGCCGTTTTCGTCATCAAAGTAGAACCGTTTACCGGGTTCGTAGTCCGCGTGCGACTTTGGCGTGAACCCGGCTTTGACAACCCGGGCTTCGGTTTCGTCGATATCTTCGACCAGAACACCAACATGATTAAGCCCGCCAATGATGTCATAGCTGCTTTCGCCTGATGGTTTGGGATCGCTGGGTGCGTAAAGTGCCAGATAGGTGTGCGAGCTGCCCACGTGGACCGTATATCCGCCCGCGATCGCCGGTCCTTCCCAGCGGGTTTTCCAGCCAAAGACATCGTGCATCCACTTGGCCGAAGCCTGAGGGTCGCGGACCGTGAAGTTTGTGTGTTCAAGCGTCGCCATCATGGGAACTCCTTTTTAAGTTTGAAGCTTGTCCCGACTCACCGTAATTTCTAAACCTAACTTTAGGTCAAGATATTTATGAGGGTAAAATGGCGTTATCTGAGGGGCTTGCAATTGGCGCTCTTGCACGGCGTACGGGGTTGGCAGTTTCGGCCATTCGATATTACGAGGCGCAGGGCCTGATCGCGCCTTGGCGGAATGCGGGCGGGCAGCGAAGGTATCAACGCGCCGATATTCGTCGGCTGAGCTTTGTCATGATCGCACAACAGTTCGGCCTGACCTTGCCCGAAATCCGTGAAGTGTTGTCAGGCTTGCCGGGCAATCGGACCCCGACCCCAAAGGATTGGCAGAAAATCAGTGTCGGGTTGCGGACCCATCTGGATCAGCGAATCGAGACACTGACACGACTGCGCGACAATCTGGACGGCTGTATTGGTTGCGGGTGCCTGAGCCTGCCGAAATGCGCGCTTTACAACCCGGATGACCGTGCCAAGTCCTATGGTAGCGGTCCCAGGTATCTGATGGGGGACTCTCCCGAGGCATAACTGCCGCATTGCAGCAATGTTACGCCGTGTTTTGATTGACCAAGGTCTTTGTGACCATGTAATCACCCGTGAAACAAAATTGCGCAGACCACGCAGTGAAAGCGCCAATTCGGAAAGTTAGCTAAGGAGCCCGCGATGGCCGAGATTGAACGCGAAGCGATGGAATACGATGTGGTGATCGTGGGTGCAGGCCCCGCGGGCCTGTCGGCGGCCATCCGTCTGAAACAGTTGGATGCGGACCTGAACGTTGTGGTTCTGGAAAAGGGCTCGGAAGTGGGCGCGCATATCCTATCGGGTGCGGTTCTTGACCCGTGTGGCCTTGATGCGCTGATCCCAGACTGGAAAGAAAAAGGCGCGCCGCTGAAAACGCCGGTCGAAGAGGACAACTTCTATATGCTGGGTGAGGCGGGACAGATCCGCATCCCCAACTGGCCGATGCCGCCACTGATGAACAACCACGGCAATTACATTGTGTCGATGGGCAATGTCTGCCGCTGGATGGCTGAACAGGCCGAAGAGCTGGGCGTGGAAATCTTCCCCGGCATGGCGTGTTCCGAGCTGGTTTACGGCGAGAATGGCGAAGTCAAAGGCGTGGTTGCCGGTGTCTTTGGTCTCGAGGCCGACGGCTCATATGGCCCCAACACCGAGCCGGGGATGGAACTGCACGGCAAATACGTCTTCCTGTCGGAAGGCGTGCGCGGGTCGCTGTCCAAGGAAGTCATCGCCAAGTACGATCTGCAAGCCGGGAAAGAGCCGCAGAAATACGGCGTCGGCATGAAAGAAATCTGGGAGATCGACCCGGCCAAGCACAAGGAAGGCTCGGTCACGCACACGATGGGCTGGCCCCTGGGCAGCAACGCAGGCGGCGGGTCGTTCATCTATCACCTGGAAAACAATCAGGTCTACGTCGGTTTTGTGGTCCACTTGAACTACAAGAACCCGCACCTGTATCCCTACATGGAATTCCAGCGTTTCAAGCATCACCCGATGGTAGCCGAGTTGCTGAAAGGCGGCAAGCGCGTGGCTTATGGTGCGCGTGCGATCACCGAGGGCGGCTATCAGTCGATGCCGAAACTGGTCGCGCCGGGCGTGGCGCTTCTGGGCTGTTCGGCGGGTATGGTCAACGTGCCGCGCATCAAAGGTAACCACAATGCGATGCTGTCGGGTAAAGCCGCAGCCGAGGCCGCGTTTGACGCGATCAAGGCCGACCGTGCGGGCGATGAGCTGACTGTTTACGAGGCCGACGTGCGCGACGGTGCCATCGGCAGCGACCTGAAGAAGGTGCGCAACGTCAAACCGATGTGGTCGAAATGGGGCCTGACGGCGTCTCTTGCCTTTGGTGGTCTGGACATGTGGACCAACACGCTGGGCTTTTCGCTGTTTGGCACTTTGGGTCACGGCAAGAACGATGCCGAAGCAACCGAAGAGGCCAGCAAGCACACGCCCATCGACTATCCCAAACCCGATGGCGTGCTGTCGTTCGACCGTTTGACCAATGTTTCGTTTGCAATGACCAATCACGAGGAAAGTCAGCCCTGCCACCTGCGGCTGTCCGATCCAGCGATTCCGGTCAATGTCAACCTGCCCAAGTTCGACGAACCGGCGCAACGCTATTGCCCGGCAGGCGTGTACGAGATGGTCGAGGATGAGAACGGACCGCGATTCGTCATCAACTTCCAGAACTGTGTTCACTGCAAGACCTGCGATATCAAGGATCCCAGCCAGAACATCACCTGGACCACGCCACAGGGCGGTGACGGGCCGAACTATCCCAACATGTAAGCGAAAAGACGGGCACTGGCAGGGTCGTGAAGGCTCTGCCATTGCCTCTTACCTGCCAAAGTCCTAGCTTGTTGGTCAGTAAACAATAGCAAGGCAGGATTTTGGTGGCTTCCCTCCTCCGTCGCGCAGCGCTAGTTGCGCTGCTTTCTTCGTCAGTCACGTTTCCGGCTTTTTCGGATACCGGGTCCGGGCCATATTTGGCCGGGCGTCAGGCGATTTTCCAGAACGATTATACCGCAGCCGAGCGTTACTTTGCTCAGGCCCTGCGCGCTGACCCCGAAAACCACAAGCTGCTGGAAAGCGTCGTCGTTGCCAGGCTGTCGCTGGGCGAGTTGCAGCGCGCTCAGCCTGTGGCCCGCACAGTTGTTGAAATGGACCTTCCCAGTCAGGCGGCTCGGATGGTTATCGCCGCTAACCTTGTTGCGGATGACAAGCTGGACGAACTGTTGGCGCTTGATCCCGAAACGCAGGGCGTCGGACCGTTGGTCGACGGTTTGATGTTGGGATGGGCCCACATTGGTCAGGGGTCCATGACCAAAGCGATGGATCAGTTCGATCAGGTGGCGACACAGGAAGGGTTGCGGGAATTCGCGCTTTACCACAAGGCGCTGGCATTGGCCTCGGTCGGGGATTTCGAAGGGGCCGAAGCGATTTTTGCAGCCGACGAAGGGGCGGTTGCTAAATTCACGCGCCGTGCGGCACTGGCACGGGTTGAGGTGCTGTCACAGCTTGATCGCAACCAGGATGCGCTGGCCTTTCTGGATGACGTGTTTGCCGCTGGCAGCGACCCATCCATCGAAAGCTATGAGGCGCGCCTGACAGCGGAAGAAACCCTGCCCTTCACGCATGTGCGAACGGCGCAGGACGGCATGGCAGAAGTGTTCTTTTCCGTGGGGGCTGCGCTCAGCACCGAGGCGGCGGAGAACTACGTTCTGCTTTACGCACAAACCGCAGCTTTCTTACGGCCTGACCACGTTGACGCAATTTTGCTGAGCGCTGAGTTGCTGGACGAGCTCGAGCAATATGATCTGGCAGTTGAGGCATATCGCAAAGTGCCTGCCGAAAGCAGCGATTATCACGCAGCCGAGTTGGGCCGCGCCGAGGTGCTTGGCCGCGCAGGTAAAACCGATGCGGCCGCCGAAGTCTTGCAGACCCTTGCCACCCAAAGTCCGAACCTGCCCAGCGTTCATGTTGCGTTGGCCGATCTTCAGCGACGGCAGGAGAACTATGCTGATGCGGTGGAAACCTATGACAAGGCCATCGAACTGATTGAAGGCGGTGTCGGGGGAAACTGGTTCCTGTATTACGCGCGCGGCATCTCGCACGAGCGGCTCAAGAACTGGGATCAGGCCGAGGCCGATTTCCGGCAGGCGCTGGAACTGAACCCGGATCAGCCGCAGGTGTTGAACTATCTGGGGTATTCGCTGGTTGAGCGGCGCGAGAAGCTGGACGAAGCATTGAACATGATCGAACGCGCTGTCACCGCGCGGCCTGACAGCGGCTACATTGTGGATAGCTTGGGTTGGGTTCTGTTCCGTCTCGGACGCTATGACGAAGCGGTTGAGCATATGGAGCGCGCGGTTGAGCTGATGCCGGTCGATCCCGTGGTGAACGACCATTTGGGGGATGTCTATTGGGCGGTCGGACGCGCGCGCGAGGCCGAGTTCCAATGGAAACGCGCCTTATCCTTCATCGACCCCGATGACACGGACGGCGAAGCCGACCCGGACAGAATTCGCCGCAAGCTTGAGATCGGGCTGGATGCAGTTCTGGCCGAAGAAGGTGCAGACCCATTGAAGGTCGCAAATGAAGGCTGAGGCTTTCGCGCCCGCCAAGATCAACCTGACTCTGCATGTGACCGGTCGACGGGCCGACGGGTATCACCTGCTGGATTCACTGGTGGTATTTGCGGATGTGGGTGACACGCTGCGCTTCACGCGCGGAGATCACCTGTCGATCACGGTTACAGGTGAGCATGCGGCAGGCGTTCCTGCGGATGACCGTAATCTGGTTTGGAAAGCGGCCAAAGCCGCAGGTTGGGCAGGGCATATCGACCTGAACAAAGTGCTGCCGCACGGTGGCGGGATCGGTGGGGGATCGTCCGATGCCGCGGCCACTTTGCGCATGGTTGGCGATCAGGGCGGCAGCATTCCAGATGAGATCGCTTTGTCACTTGGCGCGGATATCCCCGTCTGCATGGCCGCGCAGGCCAGCCGAATGCGCGGCATTGGCGATGGGCTGACACCGGTTGTTTTGCCACAAATGCCAGCCCTTTTGGTCAATCCGGGCGTTGAGGTTCCCACAGGGGCCGTCTTCTCTGCACTGGATAGCCGCAACAACGACCCCATGCCGGATGATATACCGATCTTTGCCGCCGCTGAGGACTGTGCCACATGGTTGCGCGATCAACGAAACGATCTTGAAGGCCCGACCAAGGAGCTTGCACCCGAGGTTGGTCGGGTTCTGGATGAACTTGCCGCCACCAAGGAGGCTCTGCTTGTTCGGATGTCAGGGTCAGGGTCGACGTGCTTTGCGCTCTACCCCAGTATGAAGGCGGCCCATTACGCAGCCTACGAGATTGGCGCAGCCTATCCCGACTGGTGGTGTCGCGCGGTTCAGCTCAATTGAGGCGAGACACCACATAATCCGCCAAATCGCGCAGCAGCGTGCGAATTTCATGGTCGGGTAGAATGTCGAGCGACGCTTTGGCCTTATTCGCCCATCCCAGCGCATCCGAGCGCGTGGCGTCCAGCGTGCCGTATTTGGCCATCAACCCAAGCGCGTGGTCCAGATCACCGTCTTCCTGACGGCCACGGCCAATCGTACGCTCCCAGAATGCGTGTTCTTCTGGGGTTGCTTGCGCGACGGCCTTGATTACGGGCAAGGTCAGTTTGCGTTCGCGGAAATCGTCACCGACGTTTTTGCCGGTCGCAGTGCTGTCGCCCTGATAATCCAACAGGTCATCCGCGATCTGAAAGGCGATCCCCAGCGCATCACCATAGTCATACAGGGCTTGAACCTGCTCTTCTGCTGCACCGGCGATGACACCGCCGACTTCGGTCGCGGCTGAGAACAATGCCGCCGTTTTGCCCCGTACAACCTGCAAGTAGATCGCTTCGTTGGTGCCCAGATCGGTGGCCGCTGTCATTTGCAGGACTTCACCTTCGGCAATCGTCGCTGATGCGTTTGCCAGGATATCTAGCACGCGCAGCGATCCTGTCTCGACCATCAACTGAAAGCTGCGCGAGAACAGGTAGTCGCCCACCAAAACGCTGGATTTGTTGTCCCACAAAAGGTTTGCCGTGGGGCGCCCACGCCGCTGGCCGCTTTCGTCCACAACATCGTCGTGCAGCAAAGTGGCGGTATGGATGAATTCAACAGTCGCTGCCAGCCGTACATGGTGGCTGCCCTGATAGCCAAACAGTTGCGCTGCGGCCAGGGTCAGAATCGGGCGCAAACGCTTGCCGCCCGCCTCGACCAGATGCGCCGTTACTTCCGGGATACGCGGGGCGTGCTCGGACGCCATGCGGGTTCGGATCAGTTCATTTACTGCGTCCATTTCACCCGCGAGAATTTCCGCCAGCCGCTCATGCGGTTTTGAGACCGTGCTGATCGTCATCACACTCCTGATACAAGGCTCGACTTCTGCCGCACCTTGCCCTTACATCCATCCCCATGAAAGAACTTTTGCGCAGCACCGATCCAACGATCCTGGCGTTTGCATCCGCCCTTCTTGAAGGCGAGGATATAGACTGCTTTCAGATGGACGTAAATATGAGCATCCTCGAAGGTGGCATAGGAATTTTCCCGCGCCGCCTGATGGTCCGGGCCGATGACCTGACGCGGGCCGAGCGCGTGATGCGTGACAATGAAATTCCGTTGGGCCGATGACCCTGTTTGACGATGATGACCTGACCCTGAATGACTTTTTGGGTGGCCGTGTGCGCCTGTGGCAACCTCGTGGCGGATACCGCGCCGGGGTGGACCCGATCCTGCTGGCCGCTTGTGTTCCGGCAAAACAGGGCCAAAGCGTGCTGGAGTTGGGCTGCGGGGCTGGGGCAGCGGTGCTGTCGCTGATGGCACGTGTGCCGGGGTTGCAGGCTGTCGGGGTGGAATTACAAGCGCCATATGCTGATCTGGCTCGTCGGAACGCTGTTGAAAACGCCGCACGGCTGGAAGTTATTCAAGCGGACCTGACGGCCATGCCGTCGGACCTGAAACAGCGTCAGTTTGATCATGTGATCGCCAATCCGCCCTATTACCGTGTCGGGGCGCATAGCCCGTCCGTGGATCAGGGACGAAGCGTCGCATTGGGCGGAGATACACCGCTGGACCTTTGGTTTGACGCTGCAGCCAAACGCCTTGCGCCGAAGGGTTCCCTACACATGATCCAAAAGGCGGATCGGTTGCCGGAAATGCTGACCTCGTGTTCTGGGCGGCTGGGATCAATCGAAGTTGTGCCGCTGTCAGCCCGGTCCGGGCGCAAGACCGAGCTGGTGATTTTGCGGGCAAAAAAGGGGGGGCGCGCAGCTTTCCAACTGCATGCACCCCTGATTTTGCACGCAGGAGAGCGCCACGAAAAAGACGGGGAAAGCTATACGCCGCACGTATCTTCGGTGTTGCGCGATGGCGCAGCGCTGGCCTGTTTCCCGGACCGATAGGCATTAACCAGCCGAACTTGTCGGATTTATTACAGATTCTGTGCGTCTGCAGCGTGACAGGCTGGAAACGATGTGATCAACTTCATACGTAAACCTGAGACACCAACAAAGGAGTATCGCCATGAGCGTGAGCGCACATCTGACGGAACTGAAGAAAAAGCACGAAACTCTCGGTCTCGAAGTAGAACAAGCCCAACGCTCGCCAGGTATCGATGATCTCCATATCGCTCAACTCAAGAAACAGAAGCTGAAACTGAAAGAAGAGATCGAGCGCCTGTCCAGTTAACTGCTCATACTGGCGCGGGCCGCGATGGTCGCGCCGCTCGTAATTAAAACGGCCGCGATCGCCAATCCCCACGAGGGGGCCGCGATCCCGGCCACAACCAAAATAAGCGTAGACAACAAGGGTGCCGCGTAGGACGCCGTTCCCAGAATCTGAATGTCGCCTTGTTTAACCCCTATATCCCAGACATAAAACGCCAGTCCCACCGGCCCCAGACCCAAGGCCAGCACGGAAACCCAGCTTGTCGCTGTGTCCGGCCACACGGTCTCTTCAACGGCCAGATGCAGTAAAGCGGACGCTATGGCCGTAGCAACGCAGAACACGGCGACTGAGCTTGTCGGCGTGTCGCCCAAGCGCCGGGACAATACCGAATAGCCGGACCATGTCAGCGCGCATAACAGGGCCAGGGCGTATCCCGGCAGGTGATCCGATTGGAATCCTGCACTTCCGCCCCCGGCAATGATCACAGCGGCCCCGGCGAACCCCAGACAGGCACCGAACAGATGCCCCAGTCGTAGGTTCTCGCCGGGCAACAGCCCTGAAAAGAGGACAATCAGCAAGGGCCAGAGATATGCGATTAAGCCAGCCTCGGCCGCAGGTGCCATGCGCAAGGCCGAGAAATACAGCGCGTGGTAGCCAAATAGCCCGATCGTTCCGAACAGGTAGGTTGTCCAGCGCACGTTTCGAAGCTGAGACAGGCCACCGTTGGCCCAGGTCCAGATTAATCCAAGCGTGCCGCCGATTGAGAAACATATAGCGTTTAGCTGCAATGGCGGTGTGGGCGCAGATCCTACCGTGAACAAGGCAAGCAAAGACCACAGCAGGACCGCGGTAAATCCGATCCCTGTCGCACGGGTTCTTGTCATAGGGCAGGGACCTCTTACACCGGAATGATTTCGAATTCATCCGAGATATGCGCGGTTTTTTCAATCTCGTCCATGAACCAATCCCGGAAGGCGGCGATTTGGGGGCGGTTCTCTGCCCCCGGGAGGCACAAAAAACGAAACCGCCCCCGCGTTTCGATGGCCGTCTTGAACGGTGCGACCAAGCGCCCTTCGGTCAGGTCTTTGATGATCATCGCGCGGCGACCAAGCACAACCCCAACCCCCGCAACCGCTGCGTCGATCGCGTGGTCTGCATTCGAAAAATGCGCGCCATGTGTGGGCGCATAATTTACGCCGACCGCCCGAAACCATGTGGGCCAGTCACTGGGCGGTTGGAGAAACGCAATCGAGTCGTCAAAAATCAGGGGGGCGTCTTTCAGGCTGTCGGGCGTTGCATACCGTTCGGCCATTTCAGGTGTCATGACTGGCGTCAGCCATTCTTTGCGCACGGGCAGGGAATATAATCCCTCGTCATCGCCATAGCCAAACCGGATTGCCACATCTACGTCGTCACGCTCCAGATCCATATTGCGCAAGGTGGCCGAGAATTTGAGGTCAATCTCAGGATGCGCCCGCGCAAATTCATAAAGGCGCGGGGCAAGCCACTTGGCGGTCAAAGCCGGGCCTGCGGTCACGGTCAGGCTGGTATCGTTTCCCTGCCTTCGGGCCGCCTGCCAGGCGGCCTGTAAAGCGGCAAAGCCCTCGGCCGCGCCGGGTGCCAGTGCGCGCCCAGCCTCGGTCAGTTCGACGGCTCGGTTTAGGCGGCGAAACAAAGGGCGGCCCAGATGTTCCTCAAGTGATTTGATCTGAAAGGACAGGGCCGCAGGAGTGACATGCAGTTCTTCGGCGGCTTTCGCAAAGGACATATGGCGCGCGGCGGCATCAAAGGCGCGCAACGCGGTCAGAGGGGGAAGGTAGTCGCTCATAGCATAAGAAATTCTTAACTGAAGTTCGCAGAAAGCTCGTTTGTCGCCAACATTGATAAGGCGCATATTCAGCTCAAGTCAAACAAAGCTGAACTGAAAGGATGTCTGCCATGATCGAGATGACAACAAACCCCGCAGCCGCCCGCGCCTTTCAGCGGGCCCATGCTGAACGCGGTAAGATGCTTAAGCAGGCCATGAACTGGCTTTTTGGTTCCCGCTGAACGCAGCGCGCGCGTCCTTACGGGATAAAAGAAGGGCCGGTCTAAAGAGACCGGCCCGTTTTTTGTTTCTGTGTTCGGATTAGACGAAAAACTGTGCACCGTTGGCCGAAATGGTCGAGCCGTTGATAAATTGAGAATCGTCCGACGCCAGGAACGCAACGCAGCGTGCGATTTCCTCGGGCTCACCCAGGCGACCAGCCGGGATTTGCGCAACGATGGAATCACGTACTTTTTCAGGGACCGCCATGACCATCTCGGTTGCGATGTAGCCGGGGCAGATCGCGTTTGCGGTGATGCCTGCGCGCGCGCCTTCTTGCGCGAGGGATTTCACGATGCCCAGATCGCCTGCCTTGGTCGCGGCATAGTTCACTTGCGCGAACTGGCCTTTCTGACCGTTGATCGAGCTGATGACGATGATGCGGCCGAACTTGCGCTCGCGCATTCCAGGCCAGACCGGGTGCACGGTGTTGAACACACCTGTCAGGTTGGTGTCGATTACCTGATGCCACTGTTCCGGGGTCATCTTGTGGAACGGCGCATCGCGGGTGATGCCTGCGTTGGCGACCACGATGTCGATCGGGCCGACCTCGGCCTCGACCTTTTCGATCCCAGCCTTGGACTCGTCATAGTCGGCAACATTCCATTTGTACGTGGCGATGCCGGTTTCCTCGGTGAATTTTGCTGCGGCTTCGTCATTGCCGGCATAGGTGGCTGCAACATTGTATCCTTCAGCCTTGAGCGCCTTGGAAATTGCTGCGCCGATGCCGCGGGAACCGCCGGTGACGAGTGCTGTACGTGCCATTTAGGACTCCTCCAATTCATATTGTCTTGGTAATGCTGTTACTTTGAGAGGTGATCTTGCGCAATATTATTTCGCTCTGAATTTTGAAGTTCCGCACGGTAATATCGTCGCATCTGTGGGGCAGGCCCCAGTGTAACAAAAAAGGGCGCCCACCGGACGCCCCTTTGTATTCGGGTTTCAAGCCACTTAGTCGCGCTCCACACACAGGGCGACGCCCATGCCGCCGCCGATGCAGAGGGTCGCGAGACCCTTTTTCGCGTCGCGGCGCTTCATTTCGAACAGAAGCGTGTTCAGAACCCGGCAGCCCGAGGCACCGATCGGGTGGCCGATGGCAATCGCGCCACCATTCACATTCACGATCGACGGGTCCCAGCCCATGTCCTTGTTGACGGCGCAGGCCTGTGCGGCGAAGGCTTCGTTGGCCTCGACCAGATCCAGATCGTCAACCGACCAGCCGGCTTTTTCCAGCGCCTTGCGCGATGCATAGATCGGGCCGACGCCCATGATCGACGGGTCCAGACCCGCGGTGGCATAAGATGCGATGCGGGCCAGAGGCTCAATCCCGCGTTTTTCCGCATTCTCGGCCGACATCAGCAGGGTCGCCGCCGCACCGTCATTCAGACCGGACGCATTCGCCGCCGTGACCGAGCCGTCCTTGGTGAACGCGGGGCGCAGCTTGGCCATCGCCTCCATCGTTGCGCCTTGGCGGATGTATTCGTCGCTGTCCATCACGATGTCGCCCTTGCGGGTCTTGATGGTAAAGGGCGTGATCTCGTCAGCGAACTTGCCGGCTTTTTGCGCGGCCTCGGCTTTGTTCTGGCTGGCGACTGCGAATTCGTCCTGCGCATCGCGGCTGATCTGCCATTTCTCGGCCACGTTTTCAGCGGTCTGACCCATGTGGTAGCCGTTGAACGCATCCCACAGACCATCGCGAATCATGGTGTCGATGTATTTCATGTCGCCCATCTTGTGACCAGCTCGCAGCGCAGCGGCGTGGGGGGACAGGGTCATGTTTTCCTGGCCACCGGCGGCGACGATATCCGCATCGCCCAACTGGATGTGTTGCGCGCCCAGCGCAACCGCCCGCAGGCCCGAACCGCAGACTTGGTTGATGCCCCAGGCGGCGCTTTCTTTGGGTAGACCGGCGTTGATATGCGCCTGACGCGCGGGGTTCTGACCCTGCGCGGCGGTCAGTACCTGACCCATGATGGTTTCACTGACTTCGCCTTTTTCGATTCCGGCACGCTCAACCACGGCCTCAAGAACTGCCGTGCCGAGGTCATGGGCAGGGGTGTTGGCGAATGATCCGCCGAAGCTGCCGACGCCTGTGCGTGCTGCGGATGCAATTACTACGTTGGTCATTAAGACAATCCTTTACCATCAAGGTTCTGTGGGAAACATGACGGCGCAGGTCGCAGGGGTGGCCCCTGACAGAAAGAGCGCCTCGTGATCCCCCGCTCCAACTGCACTTGGAATAGCGCAATGCTGCAGTTGCAGCAATGGTCAGCTTGTCTCAGGCGGGGTTTGGGCGGATTGTTCCCGGTTAACTTGCTGTTTTAGGTGTTTTTTCCGCCTTCCACGGAGACTTGATCGAAGGCGAGCCGAACAAAAAACCCTGAAGGCAGTCAACGCCGTTAGCGATAAGGAATTCCGCGTCTTCTCTGGTTTCTACCGATTCGGCGGTGACCAGAATTTCAAACTCACGCGCGACGGCGATCAGGGCGCGCACCAGTGCCTGATTGTCAGGGTTGGTGCTGATGCCGCGGACAAATTGGCCATCTATTTTGGCCGCATCGAACAGGAACTCGCGGAAATGACGAAAGCTGAAATTGCTGGCGCCAAAATCATCCAGTGCAAACGCAACCCCCCGAGGCTGCATACGGTCCATGAAGTCGACCACAAGATCAGGCAAGGTCATGGCCGAGCTTTCCGAAATTTCCAAAATCAAGCGCTCACCTATGCTAACGTCCTTCTTGAGAAACCGTTCCATCACGCGGGACCATCGCCCATACCCGATCGAACGTGCGGACATGTTAATCGACATTCGGATGTCGGGATTCCGGGCCAGCGTGCGCAATCCCATCTCAAGCGCGACGCAGTCCACTTCACGACCGATTGAAGTCTTTTCCAGTTGCGGCATGAATTCACGCGCAGGGATCACCCGGCCTGTTTCGTCCAGAACCCTGATGAACGCCTCATAAAATGCGACGCCGTGCGGAGGGCTGGCCTGTATAACGGGTTGGAAAGCCAGTTTGCATTGTTTGTGCTTTATCGCTTCGGAGGCCATTTGTACCGCCGTCGCATCGCGCGAAGTGACGGCCGCATTCAGGGGGTTTTCCGCCCCCTCGGGCATGTCTGCCAGTGTTTTGTCCTGCATGAGTCTGCCAATCCCTGCCGCCATAGGTCAGGTTTCGATTTCAAGGCATACTCGTGAATTTGCAGTTAACGGTGGGTGGGAATGATCCGTGCGTCAGCGTTATCGTGCCGCTTCCCAAGCTCGCCCCAGAGACGCAGCGGCCCCGATTACGGCTCCGGTAAAGCCAAGCGCCAACATGGAAAACCCAATTGCAATCAACAGGGGCAACGCTCCGCTTAACGCGGCGAACATTGCAACCAGCAAACCAGTCAGACCCAATATGGTCGATGCGGTCATAAATCGGGTCATGTCCTGCCTCCTGCTGTGTGTTTCGCGTATCCCGTTGATATGGATTGCGCGCATCACATTTCAAGATCAGACATAAGTTGGGTGGAGGCGTCAGACGCGCTTTGCCTGCGAATTGGGCATTTCTGTTTCGAATTGTTCAAATCCGGGCGACCCGCGATCTTCGGGATGGCGGGCAATGTGCTTGGCTTTGATCTGTTCCGAGTTGTCGCGGCTTCCGTCGTGGCTGTAGCCCGGAGGCGCGAAGCAATAGGCAAGCCGCTGCCGCACTGTCAGCCCCGGTTGCGTGGCGTCACGCCAGATACCGACCCATTCATGGAAGGCGACCCGCAAAGGGTTGAACGTGCCGATGTTGTGAACCAGACCATAATCGACTTTGTCGTCTTCCTGCTCGGGGACGAAGGTGCCAAACAGTTTGTCCCAGATGATGAAGGTGCCCGCATAGTTGCAATCGAGATAGCGTGCGTTGCGGCCATGGTGGGCGCGGTGATGGCTAGGGGTGTTCATTACGGCCTCGAACCAGCGGGGCATTTTCTTTATGGCTTCAGTGTGAATCCAGAACTGGTAGACGAGGTTCACACCGCCGCAGAACAGCACCATTGCAGGGTGGAACCCCAGCAGGATCAATGGTGAACGAACGACCATCATGAAGGTGAATGAATAGGTCCAGGTCTGTCGCAACGCCGTTGTCAGGTTGTAGTGCTGCGAACTGTGGTGGTTCACATGGCTGGCCCAGACCCAGCGGATGCGATGACCGAAACGGTGCACCCAGTAATACCGGAGATCATCCAGCACGAAGCACAGGATAATCACCGGGATCGACGTGCCCAGATTCAGCGGAGTGATTTGCCAAAGCCACATGAACCCGGCCCATATCAAGAACCCCACCATGAGATCCGAGGCGATATTGCCGGCCCCCATGATCAACGAAGTGACAGAATCCCGGGTCTCGTACCGGCCCCCTTTGCCTTTCACGGCGATCCATATGAATTCGGCCAGAATGGCGGCAATGAAAAAGGGAATGGCCCATTGCACGGCGTCTGGAAATGTAACTTGATCGGTCATGCAGGCTCCAACAGAAGTTGCCAGTGCTGGCGTTCGAATTCGTCTAGGCGGACAAGGACTTTGGGTGTGCCGAATTCGTGGAAAAAGACTTCAAATCCGTCCGGATGGTCCATCCAGTCAAAGTCCAGCAAATGACGGGCCACAGTGTCTGCGCCAAAGGACCACACCAGCCCGCTACCAGAAGGGGTGCGGATCAGCGCGCTATGGCCATCATGGGCCACTGTCACATCTATGATGTCATCATCCGGCACATGGCGCAGCCATTCCGACCGCGCGCTTTCCGGCGTCAGAGTACGCACACGGGATTTGCCCGAGAGATGCATCATCAACGTGATCCCGGCGATTCCTCCAACCACCAGAACCAGCAGTAATTCAAGCGGCATAGCCTTCCTCCCGACGGGCAGAGTGCAAATCCCGGCGGAAACTGTCAAAGGTGGCGTCGCGTCAGCTTGCCGGGGCGTCGGTCAAGACTTCGTGTTGAACAACGCGTCTGACGAACGGGACCAACCCTTCGGGACCGGAGGCCCGATCTTTGAGGTGGATACAGATATCCGGCCTGCGTGACGCAATTATTCCAACCAGTTCGCCACGTATTTTGTCGTCCAGCCCTGCTCCAATTATGGCGCAGGCAATCTGCGGTTCGGCATCCAGTTGCCGCCTGACTTCGTCCTGATCATGCGCGCCGAGCCATTGAATGGGCATATGGTCCAATTGCTGCGCAACATCACCGATCACATTTGGCAAACGGCCAATCAGTAAGACTACCGGTTTCATCGCCGTCTCCCTTTCTGCAGGTTACAAACGAAAACCGGCCCGTTGGGGCCGGTCTTAGTTTAGCACAGAATGGAGTTTGGTGCGTTGGGCCTAGCTTTCCGCACCCACCAGAGCCGCGATAATCGCTTTCGCGCTGTCTGAATTCCACTCGGCATCTCCGATAAGCCGGGCGATCTCGTCGCCATTGGGATCCAGGATCACGGTAATCGGTAAGGCAATCACACCGAACTCACGCGCAACAGCCGAGCCCGCATCCTGATGGCGGGGCAAGTTATCGATGCCGTTTTCCTCGAAGAACTTCTTGATCCCGGCGGCCGAGTTGCGGCCTGTGGCCAGGGTGACAACCTCGAACTTGTCGCCGCCGAACTCTTCCTGCAGTTCAGCAATCTGGGGCATTTCCTTACGGCAAGGGGCGCACCACGTGGCCCAGAAGTTCACCAGAACATACTTGCCATTGTAATCCGCCAGCGTTGCGGTGCCGCCGTCATCTTCAAGCTGGAATTCGACCAACTCATGAGGTTTGGGTTCTTTGTGCAGGATCAGCCGTTTCAGCGTGCCGTCACGGAGCGGCTTCAGAGATTCGACATCCGCAGCCAAAGCCGCATTTGCACCCAGCGCAAGGGCCATATAAAGGGGGATCAGACGAAATAGGCGCATATCAACTCCGGGTTTTCTTACATGACCGATCAATCCTCGAACCAGATGTGGGGCGGCCGCTTTGCCGCCGGTCCAGACGCGATCATGGAGGCAATCAATGCCTCGATCGGGTTCGATCAGCGGATGGCAGCCCAAGACATCGCAGGCTCGCGCGCCCATGCCGCCATGCTGGCTGCCACAGGCGTCATAAGTGATAGTGATGCGCAGGCCATTCGGGAAGGGCTGCTCACAGTCTTGTCAGAAATTCAGTCCGGTTCGTTTCAGTTTTCAACCGCGCTGGAAGACATCCACATGAATGTCGAAGCGCGCCTGAAAGAGGTGATCGGAGAACCCGCAGGCCGTTTGCACACAGGGCGTTCGCGAAACGATCAGGTCGCGACGGATTTCAAACTCTGGGTCCGCGATCAGTTTGATGCCGCCGAAACCGGCCTGCTGGCCCTGATCCGCGCGCTGCTGACACAGGCCGAGGCCGGGGCTGATTGGGTCATGCCCGGTTTCACCCATCTGCAAACGGCGCAACCAGTCACTTGGGGCCATCACATGATGGCCTATGTCGAGATGTTTGGCCGTGACCTGTCGCGTGTGCGAGATGCGCGCGCACGGATGAACGAATCCCCCTTGGGTGCTGCAGCGCTGGCCGGAACGTCCTTCCCAATTGATCGGGACATGACCGCGCAGGCGCTGGGCTTTGACCGCCCCGCCGCGAACTCGCTAGATGCGGTCAGCGATCGTGACTTTGCGTTGGAATTCCTGTCGACGGCTTCGATTTGCGCCGTCCATCTTTCGCGCTTTGCCGAAGAGCTGGTGATCTGGTCTTCGGCCCAGTTCCGATTTGTCACGCTGTCGGATCGGTTCTCGACCGGCTCGTCGATCATGCCGCAAAAGAAAAACCCCGATGCGGCCGAGCTGATCCGCGCCAAAGTTGGCCGTATCTACGGCGCGAACACCGCGCTGATGATGGTGATGAAGGGTCTGCCGCTGGCCTATTCCAAGGACATGCAGGAAGACAAGGAACAGGTCTTTGACGCCGCCGACAACTGGATGCTGGCGCTGGCTGCGATGGAGGGGATGGTCAAGGACATGACCGCCAACCGCGACAGTCTGGCGGCTGCGGCGGGGTCTGGGTTCTCGACCGCGACCGATCTGGCCGATTGGCTGGTGCGGGTGCTGGGCCTGCCATTCCGCGACGCGCACCACGTCACCGGTTCGTTGGTCGCGATGGCCGAAAGCAAGGGCTGCGATTTGCCTGACCTGACGCTGGAAGACATGCAATCGGTTCACGCGGATATCACCGAGGATGTCTATTCTGTTCTTACCGTCGAAAACTCGGTAAACTCGCGTCAGTCCTACGGCGGCACAGCCCCGGATCAGGTGCGTGCCCAGATCAAGCGGTGGAAGGCGTTGGTGTAATGCAGATCATGCGAGTTTTGCTTTTGGTCTCGCTCGGAGCGGTACTGGTCGGGTGCGGCGCGGACGGCGAGCCGATTCAACCGACGATGAACGCCAATATCGGCGTCGGCAGCAGCGGCACGCATGTGGGTGGCGGAATTGGTCTGCAACGCGGCGGGTTGGGAATTTACCTGGGCCGCTGACGAACGAAGATTGCAATTCTCTGGCTCCGCGCCCATTTGCACCCGGTAACTGGCGCTTTGGCGCCTTAACTCCGAAGAGACACGAATGAAAACTATTGGCCTGATCCTGTCGCTTGCCGTTCTGGCGGCGTGTGATCCTTCGTACAACCCGCGCCCAGAGCCCGAGACCAACTCGGGCGGGTCAGGGATCAAGATTTCCGGCTACGGACGGGTCGGCGTTTCAACATCCAACTAATGCAACGCAAGGGCGCGCGCAGAATCCATTGATCCGCGCGCCCTTTTTGGTCTAAGCGCGCGGGTATGGATCACTTTCTATATCGCGACGGCGCGCTTTTCGCCGAGGATGTCCCAATCTCCGAAATCGCCGCGAGCGTCGGAACCCCTTTCTATGTCTATTCCACAGCGACCCTGCTGCGGCATTTCAAGCTGTTTGATGATGCGCTGGACGGCATGGACCACCTTGTCTGCTATGCGATGAAAGCGGCCAGCAATCAGGCGATCCTGAAGACGCTGGCGCAGGCGGGCGCGGGGATGGATGTGGTCTCGGGCGGGGAGTATCTGCGGGCCAAGGCCGCAGGCGTGCCAGGCGACAAGATCGTATTCTCGGGTGTTGGCAAAACGGCGGATGAGATTCGCACGGCGCTGACCGGCGGTATCCGCCAGTTCAACGTGGAATCCGAACCTGAAATGGAAGTGATCAACGCGATTGCGCTGGAACTGAGCGTTGTGGCACCGATCACCGTGCGGGTGAACCCGGATGTGGACGCCAAGACCCACGCCAAGATCGCCACCGGCAAGTCGGAAAACAAGTTCGGCATCCCGATCGCCCGCGCGTCCGAGGTTTATGCCCAAGCAGCCAGCCTGCCGGGGTTGGAGGTGATCGGCATCGATGTTCATATCGGCTCGCAGCTGACCGAGCTGGAACCGTTCGAGCTAGCCTATACCAAAGTCGCCGAGTTGACCGAGCAGCTGCGCGCCGAAGGTCACAATATCCGTCGTCTGGATCTGGGCGGAGGCTTGGGTATCCCCTATACTCGCGTGAATGATGCGCCGCCGCTGCCGGTGGAATATGGCGCGCTGATCCAGAAAACGCTGGGCCATCTGGGGTGCGAGATCGAGATCGAGCCCGGCCGCCTGATTGCGGGCAATGCGGGGCTGATGGTCAGCAAAGTAATCTACGTGAAATCGGGTGAAGGCCGTGATTTCCTGATCCTCGACGGGGCCATGAACGACCTGATCCGCCCCGCAATGTACGAGGCGCATCACGATATCGTCGCCGTGAATGAACCCGCGCCGGGGGTGGAACAGCAACTCTATGACATCGTGGGCCCCGTGTGCGAAACCGGCGATACATTCGCCAAACAGCGCAGCATGCCGCCGCTTGCGCCGGGCGATCTGGTCGCCTTCCGCAGCGCCGGGGCCTATGGTGCGGTGATGGCCAGCGAATACAATACGCGCCCTCTGATCCCCGAAGTTCTGGTGCATGGCGATCAATTCGCCGTAATTCGTGAACGCCCAAGCTTTGACGAAATGATAAACCGCGATACCATACCAGAGTGGCTTTGACGCGATAGGCGCGCGGGCCCGTTGACGGAGGCCCGCCTTGCGCACAAGACCGACCTTGCCGATCCCAAGACTGTCCCTGCTGCTGACGCATGCAGGGATGCTGGCCGAGCGAGTATGGCGTGCTTTTTGGCCGTTTTTTTCTGTACTTATGGTGATTTTGGCCGCGTTAATGCTGGGCCTGCAAGATCTTGTGACGGTTGAAACCGTCTGGATCGTCGGATCACTTTCGGTGCTGGGTCTTTTGGCTGCGCTGGCTTTGGGGGCAAGGCGATTCCATCTTCCGTCCCGGGCCGAAGCGTTGATGCGTCTGGATGAGACCCTTCCGGGCCGACCTATTCAGGCGCTTATGGACAGTCAGGCAATTGGCGCGATGGATGCGGACTCTGTCGCTTTGTGGCGCGCGCACCAAAACCGGATGGCCCAGCGTGCGGCACAGGCCGAGCCGGTCAAGCCAAACTTGCGCCTTGCGGATCGCGACCCCTATGCCCTGCGCTATTCGGCGCTGCTGGCCTTGGTGATCGCTGCCTTGTTCGGGTCGTTCTGGCGCATCGGATCGGTGGCCGAGATGACACCGGGGGCCGCGATGGCAGGGCAGGGGCCAAGTTGGGAAGGCTGGGTAGAGCCGCCAAGATACACCGGCCTACCGACGCTCTATCTGGCCGATCAATCCGACCCAACGCTGTCGATCCCGCAGGGCAGCCGGGTAACGCTTCGCTTTTATGGCGAGGTCGGTGCGCACAGCCTTACCGAAACAACCACTCCGCTGGGGACCGAAGCTGCAACCGCGCCCGAGCAGGAATTTGTTGCTGACCGGTCCGGGCTATTGAGGATTGATGGTCCTTCTGGACGAGATTGGACGCTGGATATCATAGCGGACGCGCCGCCCCAGATTGCCGTTGCGGATATAGCCGAGGCCGAAGCTGGAGGGCAGATGAAGCTGCCCTTTGCGGCTGGTGATGACTATGGCGTTCAATCCGGTTCGGCCACCATCGAACTCGACCTTGCCTCTGTTGACCGCCGTTATGGTCTGACGCTTGAGCCAGAACCACGCGATGTAATTTCCGTTGAATTGCCGATGCCGATTACAGGGGATCGCACCGACTTTATCGAGGACTTTATCGAGGATTTCTCGGAACACCCCTGGGCGCATCTGCCTGTCAAAATCACTCTGACCGCGCGCGATGCCGCAGATCAGGAAACGCAGTCCGAGCCGTATATGACGGCGCTGCCTGCCCGTCGTTTTTTCGATCCCTTGGCGGCGGCGATAATCGAACAGCGGCGCGATCTGCTATGGACACGCGAGAACGCCACGCGCGTTGCGCAGCTTTTGCGGGCAGTGTCTCATTTGCCCGAAGACGTGTTCCGATCGGATACGGCCTATCTGCGGTTGCGCGTGACGCTTCGGCGGCTTGAGACATTCACCGAATACGGCCTGAAACCGAAACAGCAGGCTGAGATTGCTCAGTCCCTGTGGGATCTGGCGGTTCTGATCGAGGAAGGAACGCTGGCGGATGCGTTGGAACGGATGCGTCGCGCGCAGGAACGCCTGACCGAGGCGATGCAGAACGGCGCAACCGATGAAGAAATCGCCGAGTTGATGCAAGAACTGCGCGAGGCTACGCAGGATTATATGCGGCAGCTTCAGCGGTTGGCGCAGGAAAATGGCGGTGAGGAAGGTCAGCAAGGTCAGAACGGCGAAACCATGCAAATGACGCAGGACGACCTGCAGCGCATGATGGACCGTATTCAGGAACTGATGGAACAGGGCCGTATGGCCGAGGCGCAGCAGGCGTTGGAAGAGTTCCAGCAGATGATGGAAAACATGCGCATCACGCAAGGTCAGGGTCAGGGCCAGCAGTCCGAAGGCCAGCAGGCGATGGAAGGTCTGGCCGAGACGCTGCGCGAACAGCAGGGGCTGAGCGATCAGGCTTTCCGCGATTTGCAGGAACAGTTCAATCCCGGCGCGCAAGCTGGTGAAAATCAGGGCAATGAAGGCCGAAATGGGGGTCAGGGCCGCGGCGAAAGCCACGAAGGCCAAGGTGGTCAGGGTCAGGGTTCGGATCAGGCCGGAGAAGGTCAGCAGGGTCAGGGATCGCTGGCCGATCGCCAGCAAGCCTTGCGCGATGAGCTTGGTCGGCAGCAACAGAACTTGCCCGGCGCTGGAACGCCCGAGGGCGAATCTGCCCGCGACGCGCTGGGTCGTGCGGGCCGCGCCATGGACGAGGCCGAGCAAGCGCTGCGCGGTGACGATCTGGCCGAGGCGATTGATCGCCAGTCCGAGGCGATGGAAGCCCTGCGCGAAGGTATGCGTTCACTGGGTGAGGCGTTAGCCCAGAACCAGCAGAACCAGCCCGGTCAAGGCGCGCAGGAAGGCGACATGCAGGCCAACAATCGCGATCCTCTGGGTCGTAGCCCGGGTGCAGCAGGGTCGATTTCAACCGATGACAACCTGCTGCAGGGCGAAGATGTCTATCGCCGGGCACGGGAATTGCTGGACGAAATCCGCCGCCGGACCGGAGAATCGGACCGGCCTGAGATTGAACTGGAATATCTCAAGCGACTGCTGGAGCGGTTCTAACGCGACAGGTCAGTTCTGCGGTGTGCCGGCTCCGGTCTGCGCCTCAAGCCAAACGCGTGCCTGATCGACAAGTGTCACATAGCCATCAAGGACAGGATCAGCCTGCGGTACGGCCTCGGAAATGCGTTGTGCGTTGCCGTAGATCAGGAACAGGATAACGCCAATGATGATCATCAGCAGGAAACCACGCCGGAACCCACCGCCAGACTTGCGCGGTACCAGTTCCACCTCTTTTTTCTTTTTCTTTTTTTTCTTGGGTGCGGGTTCTTCGCTACGCAGCGAGGAATTGATTGCGTCGACATCGGGAAGCGCGTCTTTCTGACCGGCATCCTCGGCCGTTTCCCTTGCCGTCAGGTCCTTGATTGCCTGCTCTGGCTCAGGCTCTGGAGGCGCGTCTAGCGCCAAATCGGGCTGCGTTTCCAGAGTTTCAGCTTCTTTCGCGCGCAGGTCAGCCTCACGCGCGGCTTCCTCTTTCAGGATGTTCGCTACGGCAGGATCAACGTTGCCCGACGCTGAGTCCTCGGACGGTTTGTCCTCGGCCGTTGGGGTATCCGGTTCCGCGTCCGCTGCAGGTTTTTGCGGTGGTTCCAGCGCAGGTTCTGCCGGGGTTTTCTCAGTCGTGCCGGTTTCGGGTTTCGCTGGTTCGGGCGTGGCCACGGGTTCTGGTTTTTTGCTTTGGAACCATGTTTTTTCGCAGTTGGAGCATTGAACGTCACGCCCCTCTGAAGGGATAACCTCGTCTGGCACCTCGTATTGGGCACCGCAATTCGGACAAGTAAGACGCATGCTGCCTCCCGGCCATAGTATTGACCTGATGATAGTTTTTTCAGGAATGATATTCCGTTAAGACCTGACAGCAAAGAGTGTTTTCGGTTTCACGCCGCAAGTGTCACCAATTCGACCCGGTGCAGGCATTGAAACCGTCACCATGCTCGGGCAAGAAGAACAACAGAATAACCGGGGGGCGCCTGTGATCGAGCTGGAAAACGTCAGCTATACCTATGGTGGAGGGGCATTGCTGAGCGATGTTTCCCTACAGTTGAACCCGGGTTCGTTCCATTTTCTGACCGGGCCGTCGGGGGCGGGTAAGACGACCCTTTTGAAACTCTGCTATGGGGCGCTGTTGCCGACCTCAGGCCAGCTTAAGGCATTTGAGCAAGATGTTGCCACGCTGGACCGCGATCAAATGGCGTTGCTGCGCCGCCGGATCGGAGTCGTGCATCAGGATTGCCGGTTTTTGGATCACATGACATTGGCCGAGAACGTGGCCCTGCCGCTGATGGTGTCGGGCCGTGCCGAATCTGCGCAGCAGCAGGACTTGACCGAGTTGTTGAACTGGGTCGGGCTTGGCACGCGGCAAGACGCGGTTCCGCCCGAACTGTCCGGTGGTGAGCGTCAACGCGCAGCCCTGGCCCGGGCAGTGATCCTGTCGCCGGATGTCGTGCTGGCGGACGAGCCCACCGGGAACGTCGATTGGGAGATGTCCCAGCGTCTGCTGCGTCTATTGGTGGAGCTGAACAAGATGGGAAAAACTGTTTTGATCGCCACCCATGACCTTAGCCTCATCCGGGCGGCCAAAAGCCAGGTTCAGGCGCGTGTGTTGCGCATCTCGCAACGACAGGTCCAACTGGCCGGAGCAGATCTATGAGCGAGGGTACCATTCGCAATCTGCTGAAACGGGACAAGCGGGCTGATCGCGTTGTTCCCCCAACGGGGTATACGGCGCAGCTTACAGTGTTTGTCTCAGGCGCGATGGCTTTCCTTGCGGTGTTTGCACTGGCCCTGTCACTGGCATCGGGGCGACTGGCGGACCGTTGGGCGACCGAGCTGGCAGGGGCCGCTACGTTGCGCATCAATGCCCCGTCCGATCAGCTTGCCGCGCAGACCGAGGCCGCGTTGACGGTGCTGTCGCAAACGCCCGGAGTTGCATCTGCGCGGGCTTTGACATCGGATGAGCAATTGGCCCTGCTGTCTCCGTGGTTCGGCCCGGACCTGCCATTGGATACGCTGCCCGTCCCGCAACTGATCGAGATTATCGAGGGCGCGCCAGGGCTGGATGTAATCGGCCTTCGCTTGCGGCTTGGGGCCGAGGTGCCGGGCGCTGTGCTGGATGACCATACCCGTTGGCGCGAGCCACTGGTCGATGCGGCGACGTCGCTGCGACGGCTGGGGTGGATTTCAATCCTGCTGATCGGTGTTGCGACGGCGGCCATGATCACATTGGCTGCAAACGCGTCACTTGCGGCCAATGCGCAGATTATCGAAGTTCTGCGGCTTGTGGGCGCGCGCGACAGGTTCATCGCAAATGCTTTCGTGCGTCGGTTCACGTATCGCGCGTTCTTTGGTGCCTTGGTCGGCGTTGTGCTTGGGATGACAGGGGTCTTGCTGCTGCCCGAAGCCTCGGATGAGGGTGGGTTCCTGACCGGCCTCGGGTTTCAGGGGCTGGGTTGGTTTCTGCCGTTACTTATCCCCCTTATGGGAGCCGCAGTTGCGTTTCTGGCCACTTGGACCGCGGCAACCCGCAAATTGACGGAGCTTTCGTGATGGCTGATGCGATACAGTGGATTCGATCGTTGATTTTCATGATCGTGATTTACGCTTGGATGTTGGTTCTGGGCATTGTCTTTGCGCCTTACGCCCTGTTTGCCAAGAAAGGCGCGTTGCAGGCCTGCAAGCTGTACGCCCGCACAACCCTATGGCTGGCACGTTGGATGGTTGGTATTCGCTTCGAAGTTCGCGGCACGGTGCCCGTGGATGAAGTGGTAATCGGGGCCAAACACCAGTCGTTTCTGGATATCATGATAATCTTCCACGCGGTCCCGCATGGAAAGTTCATCATGAAGCGGGAATTGCTATGGACTCCGATGATTGGTCTTTACGCTCGTCGGCTTGGGTGTATCCCGGTGAATCGCGGCAAGAAAGGCGTAGCGGTGGCCAAGATGGTAAAGGACGTCGCGACAGAGTTTGCCGAGCCGGGTCAGTTGGTCATCTATCCGCAAGGCACGCGTGTCGCCCCCGGCGCGCGGAAACCCTATAAGGTTGGTGCCGCAGTGCTATACGAAGGGTTGGGTTTTGCCTGTGTTCCGGCGGCTACTAACGCCGGAGTTTTCTGGCCTCGGACCGGGGTGATGCGAAAACCCGGTCTGGCGATTGTCGATTTCCTGGACCCGATCGAGCCGGGTGTCGAGCGGGAGGCGTTTCTGACCCGACTGGAAGAGGCAATCGAAACGCGTTCAGATGCGTTGATGCGGGAAGTGGGGTTTGATCCAGATGGAGTTCATTGAGGACATAGAAACGCTCGAAAGCCTCTATGGTACGCCAGGTGCGCCATCCCTACGCAAAGTGGCGGACCGGATGACCCCTTTGTACCGAAAATGGATCATGGCGTCGCGCTTGTGCGTCCTCAGCACAGTCGGTCCGGAAGGTGTGGATGGCAGCCCGCGCGGAGATGACGGGCCCGTGGTTCTGGAACTGGATGACAAAACGCTGGCGATGCCCGACTGGCGGGGCAACAACCGGCTGGACAGCCTGCGCAACATCGTGCGCGACCCGCGCGTTTCCCTGATGTTCATGGTGCCGGGGTCAAACAATGTCGTACGTGTGAATGGCACGGCCCGACTGACGGCAGACAAGGCTCTGACAGGGCGGTTTGAGAAAAACGGCAAACGTCCAGCGACGGTGATCGTTGTCGACATCGCCGAGGTCTACACACAATGCGCCCGCGCGCTTATCCGGGCGCGCACCTGGAACAGCGGTGACGAAAGCGCCAACCTTCCCACTATCGGCGAAATTCTAGCTGAGGCCTCAAGCGGAGAAGAGGGCGGCGCGCGCTATGATCAGGAATGGCAAGCACGAGCCGCGAAAACGATGTGGTAAATCCGCAGATCAGGCGGGTTGAGCGGTCATGTTCTGGAACATCGCCTTGACCTCGTCCACGCTGATGCCGAGACCCTTGGCCAGTTTGTGAATAAACACTGTTTCAGCCTTGTCCAGATCGCCATCTGCGCCCACGATCATCAGCGTGGCTTGCATGACCATGCGTTTCTGATCGGCAGTCAGCCCACGGCCAAAGGCTGCAAATTGCGCATCCGTTGGTTTGGCCTCGGCCATATTGTATATGCGGCGAATACGGGATTCATCAAAGGTTTCACCCGTCATCTGCTGGGCGATGTTGGCCATCGTTGAAATTTCCGCCGCATCAAGCGAGCCGTCCGCTTTTGCAGCGTGACACATCGCATCCATTGCCTGCAACGCTGCGGGATTTGCTGTGCCCATTTCCGCATAGCGTTCTTTCGTGCGCTTGGATTGCCCCGCCTTTTTTGCTCCGGCCAAAATAAGAAGAACGGCGATTGCGCCCAAGCCCCAAAAGCCGGACACCATGTCCGCACGCGACATTTTGGGTTGCGCTGGCAAGTCCGAAGGAAAGTCTCCCAGTGCTTTCCCAAGCTCCAGCCTGTCTGCGGGCATGTTGTAATAACTGTCGCTGTCGCATTTATTCGGCGCCATCACATAGCCGATAGAGCTGCGCCAAACCCCGGCGAACATGATGTGCGTTTTCTTGGTCAGATGGCACAACGACAGATTTTGACCGTTGTTGTCTTCAATATCCGTAGGGGTAATCAGGGTCATCTGCTCGGATGTACCCCAGACGTCACCCGCGCGCCCCGCCTGTGCCTCTTTTCCGAAAAATAACGCGATAATCAGCGCCGCAGCGCAAAATGAAAGAAATCTCATTTCAGCCTCAAAAAAATTTGTTCGATCCCAGCCGCAGGGACGCGCCCAGCGGTCACAAGGTGTTGATCAACCTAAGCGAGAGCAAAACTAAGGCAGAGTCGCGGAATAAAAAAGGCGGACACTTTGGCCCGCCTTTGATGTTTTGAGTGCTGAAAGGTCAGCTATGGATTGGGCCGTCCCCGCAGGCCAGCGAAGCCTCGCGCACGGCTTCCGAGTAGGTCGGGTGGGCGTGGCAAGTCAGGGCCAGGTCTTCAGCCGACGCACCGAACTCCATCGCGACGCAGACTTCGTGGATCAGGTCACCTGCAGCGGGGCCAATGATATGTGCGCCCAGAATGCGGTCGGTTTCCTTGTCGGCCAGAATCTTGACGAAACCGTCGGCGGCAAAGTTCGCCTTGGCGCGTCCATTGCCCATGAACATGAACTTGCCGACCTTATAGGCGCGACCCGCCTCTTTCAGCGTGGCTTCGGTTTCGCCGACATTTGCGACCTCGGGCCAAGTGTAGATCACACCGGGAATAACGCCGTAGTTCACATGGCCGTGCTTGCCTGCGACCTGCTCGGCGGCGGCCATGCCTTCATCTTCGGCCTTGTGGGCCAGCATAGGGCCTTCGGTCACGTCACCGATGGCATAGATGCCGGGCACGTTGGTCTGCCAATCACTGCCAACCTTGATCTGGCCGCGCGGCGTCATCTCGACGCCCAGAGCATCCAGTCCCAGACCATCCGAGAACGGCTTGCGCCCGGTGGCGACCAGCACGGTGTCGGCGTCGATCACGTGCTCGCTGTCATCTTTGCGCAGCTTGTAGGTGACCTTGGCCTTGGTCTTGGTGGCTTCGGTCTTTTGCACGGCGGCGCCCATGACGAACTTCAGGCCCTGCTTCTTGAGAATCCGCTGGAACGTCTTTTGTACCTCGGGGTCCATACCCGGCGTGATCTCGTTGAGGAATTCGATCACAGTCACCTCGGCGCCTAGACGCTGATAGACCGAGCCCAACTCCAGCCCAATCACGCCCGCGCCGATCACAACCATCTTTTTCGGGATTTTGCCCAGCGACAACGCACCGGTCGAAGTCACGACGATTTTCTCGTCCACCTCGACACCCGGCAGCGAGGACGGCTCGGACCCTGAGGCGATGATGATGTTCTTGGCCTCGTGGACCTCATCGCCCACCTTGACCTGACCTGCGGCAGGGATTGAGCCCCAGCCCTTAAGCCAGTCGATCTTGTTCTTCTTGAACAGAAACTCGATGCCCTTGGTGTTACCGTCGATCACCTCGTCCTTATAGGCCTGCATCTGCTTCCAATCGACCGAGGGGCTTTTGCCCTTCAGGCCCATCTTGGCAAAGTTATGCTCGGCCTCATGAAGCTGGTGCGATGCGTGCAACAATGCCTTCGATGGGATGCAGCCTACGTTCAGGCAGGTGCCGCCCAACGTTTCACGCCCTTCAACGACAGCGGTCTTCAGACCCAACTGGGCGCAGCGGATCGCGCAGACATAGCCGCCGGGGCCGGCGCCAATAACGATGACATCATAGTTTGCCATTTTATTCTCCTAGAACCTGAGGAGTTAAATTTAAATCGGGTGGCCATCATGGGATGGCGCACCCGGCAATAGTCAGACCGGTGTCAGAATTTTTGTTTTGATATGGGCAACTCCGCCACGCTCGTGATGCATGGCCAGTTCCTCAGATTCAATAAAGTCCTGAGCGCGCTCCAGATCCGTGATTTCGAACAACGCAACTGCGTGGTCTTTCTGATCTGGGTCTTTCCAGATGTGGAGGTCGCGGATTCCCGCGGCCTCTCGCATTTTTTGGTCTTCGCGGAAGACTTTCAGCCAGACATCAAAGTCCGCCACGTCAGCCTCCCAAAGTACATGAGTCGCCATGATTACAGATCCATCAGCAAGCGGCGTGGGTCTTCCAGCGCTTCTTTTACGCGGACAAGGAACGTCACCGCGCCTTTGCCGTCAACGATCCGGTGATCATAGGACAGGGCCAGATACATCATCGGGCGAATCTTGATCTCACCGTTGATCACCATGGGGCGGTCCTGAATCTTGTGCATACCCAGAATGCCCGATTGCGGCGGGTTCAGGATCGGCGAAGACATCAGCGAGCCATAGACACCGCCATTCGAGATGGTGAAGGTGCCGCCCTGCATCTCGGCCATGGACAGCTTGCCGTCACGGGCACGTCTGCCTTTTTCTGCGATCGCCTTTTCGATTTCGGCAAAGGACATGCTGTCCGCGTCGCGGATGACCGGAACCACCAGACCCTGCGGAGTTCCCGCAGCCACGCCCATGTGGACGAAGTTCTTATAGACAATATCCGTTCCGTCGATCTCGGCGTTCACCTCAGGTACTTCTTTCAAAGCGTGACAGCAGGCTTTGGTGAAGAAGGACATAAAGCCCAAACGGACGCCATGCTTTTTCTCGAACTGGTCTTTGTACTGGCTGCGCAGGGCCATCACTTCGGTCATGTCCACCTCGTTATAGGTGGTCAGGATCGCGGCCGTGTTCTGCGCGTCTTTCAGGCGCTTGGCGATGGTCTGGCGCAGACGGGTCATGCGCACACGCTCTTCGCGCCCGGCATCCTCTGCGGCAACCGGCGCGCGTGGGGCAGGGGAAGCAGGGGCGGGGGCAGCCGCCGCAGGTGCTGGTGCCGTAGCGGCCGCTGCAACAGCGTTTGCGACGTCCTCTTTCATGATGCGGCCATCGCGCCCGGATCCGGTGACCTGATCTGCAGACAGTCCTGCTTCGGCCATAGCTTTTTCAGCGGACGGTGCGTTCGCGACATCCTTGCCACCGCCATCGCCGGTACCCGCGGCAGGTGCCGCTGCCGGTGCTGACGGTGCCGGGGCTGCACCTGCCGCTGCGCCGGAAATCACGGCCAGCTTTGCCGTTGCGTCGACGGTGGTGCCTTCGGGCGCTACGATCTCGGCCAATACGCCAGCCGTCGGGGCGGGAACCTCGACCGAGACCTTATCAGTTTCAAGCTCACACAGCATTTCGTCTTGCGCGACGCTGTCGCCGACCTGTTTGAACCAAGTGGACACAGTCGCTTCGGTGACGGATTCGCCCAGCGTAGGAACCATCACGTCCACGCTTCCGCCAGACGCTGCGGGTGCGGCGGCAGGCGCAGGGCTTGGGGCCGCCGCCGGAGCCGGGGCGGCGCCTTCTCCGGCTGCGATCGTCGCCAGCAAAGCGTCAACGCCTACGGTTTCGCCTTCGGCTGCAACAATCTCACCCATCACACCAGCGGCAGGCGAAGGGACTTCGACGGTGACTTTGTCGGTCTCCAACTCGCACAGCATCTCATCCACAGCCACTGCGTCGCCCGGTTTTTTGAACCAGGTTGCGACCGTGGCCTCGGTGACCGACTCGCCCAGCGTGGGAACACGAACTTCAATGGACATTGCTTATTTTCCTTCAATGCTCAGCGCTTCGTTCACCAGCGCTTCTTGTTGGGCTTTGTGTTGGCTGGCCAGACCCGTTGCGGGCGAGGCCGACGTCGCGCGGCCGACATAGCGTGGCCGTGTATGCTTGGCACCGATCCGGGTTAGGACCCATTCGATATTCGGCTCGATAAAGGTCCAGGCCCCTTGGTTCTTGGGTTCTTCCTGACACCAGACCATCTCGGCCCCTTTGAATCGCTCAAGCTCGTTGATCAGTGAGTGCGCGGGGAAGGGATAGTATTGTTCGATCCGCAACAAATAGACATCGTCGATACCGCGCGCGTCGCGCTCTTCCAGCAGGTCATAGTAGACCTTGCCAGAACACAGAACGACCCGCTTGATCTTTTTGTCTGCGACCAGTTTGGTGTCGGAATTTCCCTGCTGCGCGTCATCCCACAGCACCCGGTGGAAGCTGGACCCGGTGGTGAAATCCTCGGCCGTGCTGACGGCCAGCTTGTGACGCAGCAGCGACTTGGGCGTTACCAGGATCAGCGGTTTGCGGAATGTCCTGTGCAATTGTCGGCGCAGGATGTGGAAATAGTTCGCGGGCGTCGTACAGTTCGCCACGATCCAGTTGTCCTGACCGCACATCTGCAGGAACCGTTCAAGCCGGGCGGACGAGTGTTCCGGGCCTTGCCCTTCGAACCCGTGCGGTAGCAGCGTCACCAACCCGGACATACGCAGCCATTTCGATTCACCCGAGCTGATGAATTGGTCGAACATGATCTGCGCGCCGTTGGCAAAATCGCCGAACTGCGCCTCCCACAGGGTCAGGGCGTTGGGTTCGGCCAGCGAATAGCCATATTCAAAGCCCAGCACCGCGTATTCGGACAGCATCGAGTCGATCACTTCATACTGCGACTGGCCGGCGCGGATATTGTTCAGCGGGTAATACCGTTCCTCGGTCTCCTGATGCACAAAGCCAGAGTGGCGCTGGCTGAATGTGCCGCGCGTCGCGTCCTGGCCGGACAGACGCACCGGATAGCCTTCGGTCAGCAGGGACCCGAAGGCCAGCGCTTCACCCGTTGCCCAATCAAAACCTTTGCCGTTGTCGAACATCTGCTTCTTGTGATCGAGCAGGCGCGACACCGTCTTGTGAACGGCGATATCCGCAGGCGCATGGGTCAGCGCATTTCCGATCTCGGCCATTGTCTCGGGCGTGATCGCAGTGTCGCCACGCACATATTCTTCCTTGTTCTTGTCCAGGTGCGACCAGCGCCCGTCCAACCAATCGGCCTTGTTGGGTTTGTAGTCTTTTCCGGCCTCGAACTCATCATTCAGATGAGCCTGGAACGCGGCCTTCATGTCCTCGATCTCGCCCTCGGGGATCAGGCCATCTTTGACCAGACGCTCGGTGTACAGCGACAGCGTGGTCTTATGCGTTTTGATCTTCTTATACATGATCGGGTTAGTGAACATGGGCTCATCGCCCTCGTTGTGACCAAACCGGCGATAGCAGAAGATGTCGATGACCACGTCCTTGAGGAACTTCTGGCGGAATTCAGTGGCGACCTTGGCGGCGTGAACCACAGCCTCGGGGTCGTCGCCGTTCACGTGGAAGATAGGTGCCTCAACCATCAGCGCGATATCCGTCGGATATGGGCTGGAGCGGCTGAAATGCGGCGCGGTGGTAAAGCCGATCTGGTTGTTTACCACGATATGCATGGTGCCGCCGGTCTTGTGACCGCGCAGACCAGACAGGCCAAACCCTTCGGCAACAACACCCTGACCGGCAAAAGCTGCGTCGCCGTGCAGCAGGATGCCCATCACGGAGGTACGCTCGGCGTCCTTGAACTGATCCTGCTTGGCGCGGACCTTGCCTAGAACCACCGGGTTCACTGCCTCAAGATGGCTAGGGTTGGCGGTCAGCGACAGGTGCACGCTGTTGCCGTCAAATTCACGGTCGCTAGAAGCACCGAGATGGTATTTCACATCGCCCGAGCCATCCACGTCCTCGGGCTTGAAGCTGCCGCCCTGAAACTCGTTGAAGATCGCGCGATAGGGTTTGCGCATCACGTTGGCCAGAATGTTCAGACGGCCACGGTGCGGCATTCCGATGACGATTTCCTTGACGCCCAAGGCACCGCCACGCTTGATGATCTGCTCCATCGCGGGGATCAGGGCCTCACCCCCGTCCAGACCGAACCGTTTGGTGCCCATGTATTTGACGTGCAGGAATTTCTCGAAGCCCTCGGCCTCGACCATCTTGTTCAGGATCGCCTTGCGGCCTTCCTTGGTAAACGCGATTTCCTTGCCGTATCCTTCGATCCGTTCCTTCAGCCACGCGGCCTGTTCAGGGTCGGAGATATGCATGTATTGCAGCGCGAAGGTGCCGCAATAGGTCCGCTTCACGATATCTACGATCTGCCGCATCGAGGCCATCTGCAGACCCAGCACGTTGTCGATAAAGATCGGCCGGTCCATGTCGGCCTCGGTGAACCCATAAGTCTTGGGGTCCAGTTCAGGATGGGTGCTGGCCGCCCGCATCCCCAGCGGATCCAGATTGGCGGCCAGATGGCCCCGGATGCGATAGGCCCGGATCAGCATCAGCGCCCGCAGACTGTCCAGAACGGCGCGCTTGATCTGGTCGTCGCTGACCTCAACGCCTTTGTCTGCCGCCTTGTCCTTGATCTTTTTTCCCGCCGCCTTGGCGTCAATCTCGGCCCATTCCCCAGTGAGCGCCCCGGTCAGATCATCCGCTGGCATCGGCGGCCAGTCGGTTCGCGCCCATGATGGCCCTTCGGCTTCTTTCTGGACGTCCGGCGTCGCGTCGCCCATGGCCTTGAAAAACTCGGCCCAGGCCGCGTCTACCGCGCCGGGGTCCTTTGTGTACTGAGCATAAAGCTGCTCCAGATATTCGGCATTATGCCCTTGCATAAAGCTTGAGGCATGAAAGGCAGAGTTGGGCGAGTGTTCGGTCATTGGGTTACCTCATATGGGTTGGGACCGTATTGATTTGTGCCTGGCTGACTGGGGCGGGTCAGCCACCACAGCACCAGGAGAGGCGACACCACCAGAACCAGCAGCGTCGGAATGACGACCAGCAAAGTGGCGCGGGTAAACAGGATGTCCAGATTGCCACCGTGCTGGAAACTGGACGCCAGACCAATTCCGAAAATCAGAATTGCAGCGGCTCCGAGGATCAGCAGGATCGGCAGCAGCGCATAAAGCCCGCTGCGCCCGGTGTCATGCATCCGGCGCCATGCGACCGCGAGATGCGGGAAAAAGACGATTGCGCCGACGATTGACTGTACCGGTTGGCTTGATGTGGCGGTGACGGATTTCGTCGTGCCCGTTTCCGTCGTGGTGACCTGAGTGAAAAACTGCCAGTCAATAATCCCGGCGATGATATTCCAGATCACGATAAACAGGAAAAAGAACCAGTACTCGGGCCGCGAGGCGCGGCCCGAGAATGTTAAGAACTTTGAGAAACACGTTTTGACAGCCTCACCAAAGGTCATGTTTTCCGTTCCTCCCAAAGTAGACGGCTAAGCCGCCGCTTTAACCAATCGCTTCCAGCACGGCCTCACCCAGCGTCGCGGGGCTTTCTGCCACAACGATACCGGCCGAGCGCATGGCTTCGATCTTGTCCTCGGCTCCGCCTTTGCCGCCGGCGACGATCGCGCCCGCGTGGCCCATACGGCGGCCCGGAGGGGCTGTGCGGCCTGCGATGAAACCAGCAACCGGCTTTTTGCGGCCCTTCTTGGCCTCATCCGCCAGGAACTGCGCGGCTTCTTCTTCGGCCGAGCCACCGATCTCACCGATCATGATGATCGAGTGGGTTTCGTCGTCCGCCAGGAACCATTCCAGCACGTCGATATGCTCGGTGCCTTTGATCGGGTCGCCACCGATGCCCACACAGGTGGATTGGCCCAGACCCACATCGGTGGTCTGCTTGACGGCCTCATAGGTCAGGGTGCCCGAACGCGACACAACGCCGACCGAGCCGCGCTTGTGGATGTGGCCAGGCATGATGCCGATTTTGCAGGCGTCGGGCGTAATGACACCGGGGCAGTTCGGGCCGATTAGGCGCGATTTCGAGCCTTCCAGCGCCCGCTTTACCTTCATCATGTCCAGAACCGGGATGCCTTCGGTGATGCAGACGATCACCTCCATCTCGGCATCAATCGCTTCGAGGATCGAGTCAGCCGCGAAAGGCGGCGGCACATAGATCACGCTGGCGTTGGCTTCGGTCACATGCTTGGCCTCGTGGACCGAGTTAAACACGGGCAGGTCAAGATGGGTCATCCCGCCTTTGCCGGGGGTTACACCGCCGACCATCTTGGTGCCATAAGCAATGGCCTGTTCGCTGTGGAATGTGCCCTGCGAACCGGTAAAGCCCTGACAGATCACTTTGGTATTTTCGTCGATGAGGACTGCCATCTGGCGTTCTCCTTTGTAGGGCGGGTTTTGGCCCGCCAAAATCTTGGGAAAGGCGGGCTGAAGCCCGCCTTACGGGATGGCAATCAGCCTTTTACCGCCTTCACGATCTTCTCGGCACCGTCTTTCAGGTTGTCCGCGGCGATCACGTCCAGACCAGAGGTGTTGATGATCTCTTTGCCTTTCTCGACATTCGTGCCTTCCAGACGCACGACCAGCGGAACCTTCAGGCCGACCTCTTTCACCGCTGCGACAACGCCTTCGGCGATGACGTCACAGCGCATGATGCCGCCGAAGATGTTGACCAGAATGCCTTTGACGTTCGGGTCCGAGGTGATGATCTTGAACGCCTCAGTGACTTTCTCTTTGGTCGCACCGCCGCCCACGTCGAGGAAGTTGGCAGGCTCAGCCCCATACAGCTTGATGATGTCCATGGTCGCCATCGCAAGCCCGGCACCGTTGACCATGCAGCCGATCTCACCATCCAAGGCGATGTAGTTCAGATCGTATTTGGAGGCTTCGAGTTCCTTGGGGTCTTCCTCGGTCTCGTCGCGCAGCTCGGCGATGTCGGGGTGGCGGTAAACCGCGTTGCCGTCAAAGCCCAGCTTGGCGTCCAGTACCTTCAGGTCGCCGCTATCCGAGACGATCAGAGGGTTGATCTCCAGCATCTCCATGTCCTTCTCGACGAAGGCCTGGTACAGCTGACCCATCAGCTTGACGCATTGCTTGACCTGCGCGCCTTCCAGACCCAGCGAAAAGGCGATGCGGCGGCCGTGGTAAGCCTGATAGCCGGTCACAGGGTCCACCGAGAAGGACAGGATTTTCTCAGGCGTGGACTCGGCCACTTCTTCGATGTCCATGCCGCCTTCGGTCGAGCATACGAACGAGATGCGGCTGGTCTGGCGATCCACCAGCAGGGCCAGATACAGTTCGCGTTCGATGCCGGAACCAGCCTCGATATAGATGCGATTGACCTGCTTGCCTGCGGGGCCAGTCTGATGTGTGACCAGCGTGCGGCCCAGCATCTTTTTGGCTTCTTCGGCGGCTTCTTCCACCGACTTGGTCAGACGGACACCGCCTTTTTCACCGGCGTCAGCCTCTTTGAACGAGCCCTTGCCGCGGCCACCCGCGTGGATTTGGGCCTTTACAACCCACAAGGGGCCGTCCAGTTCACCGGCTGCGGTTTTGGCTTCCTCGGCGCGCAGAACCGCGCGACCTTCAGAGACCGGAGCGCCATAGCTGCGAAGAAGAGCCTTGGCCTGATATTCGTGAATGTTCATCGAAACTGTCCCGTTTGACTACGATTACTTCGTTATAGAAATGTCCGAAGGGTAAATTTAAAGGTTTTTTTGTTTTCAAAGCCCTTTTTCACAGAGATTTTTACTGTTTGTGATCACACTTTTTTGGGGTGTGATCACAAAATGACGGAAGTTAAATTTATGATTCGATAAATCGTTTCGCGCCTTTGAAAACACATTCAAAAAGGGTGTTTGAGGTGTTTGCGCTAATACTCTTCCCGCAAGTATTGCGGATCAAGAGGCCAGTACAAAAGAAAACCGGCCCAACTTGTGGGCCGGTTTGGAATGTCGAAACGGCCGAAATTAGGCCAGAGAGCTGTCGATGCCCTTACATGCCTCGATCAGGCCCTTCACAGCGTTGACCGAGTTATCGAAACCGGCTTGCTCTTCTTCGTTGAGTTTGATGTCGACAACACGCTCGATGCCGCCCGCGCCGATCACGGTGGGGACGCCTACATACATGCCGTCAACGCCCAGTTCGCCGTTGCAATAGGCGGCACAGGGCAGGACGCGCTTCTGGTCTTTCAGGTAGGCTTCGGCCATTTCGATCGCCGATGTTGCCGGAGCATAGAAGGCCGAGCCGGTTTTCAGCAGGCCAACGATTTCGGCGCCACCGTCACGGGTACGCTGAACGATGGCGTCCAGTTTCTCTTGTGTGGTCCAGCCCATTTCAACCAGATCGGGCAGCGGGATACCAGCAACGGTCGAATAGCGCACCGACGGAACCATCGTGTCGCCGTGGCCGCCCAGAACAAATGCTGTGACGTCGCGCATGGACACGTTGAACTCTTCCGACAGGAAATGCGCAAAACGGCCCGAGTCCAGAACGCCTGCCATGCCGCAGACCTTGTTGTGGGGCAGGCCCGAGAATTCGCGCAGCGCCCAGACCATCGCGTCCAATGGGTTGGTGATGCAGATGACGAACGCATCGGGCGCATTGGCGGCGATGCCTTCACCCACGGATTTCATGACTTTCAGGTTGATGCCCAGCAGGTCATCGCGGCTCATGCCCGGTTTGCGGGGAACACCGGCGGTGACGATGCAGACGTCGGCGCCAGCGATGTCCTCGTAGGACTGGGTGCCTTTCAGCTTGGCGTCGAACCCTTCGGAGGGGCCGGATTCAGCGATGTCCAGCGCCTTGCCTTCCGGTGTGCCTTCGGCGATGTCAAACAGGACGACATCACCCAGTTCTTTCATTGCAGCGAGGTGGGCGAGCGTGCCGCCGATCTGACCTGCGCCGATCAGCGCGATCTTGGGTCTGGCCATTTGGAATATCTCCGATGGGTTTTGAAATCGCGGTTGTGCTAGTCGGTAAAACGGATTTGTGCAAGTGTTCTGCTGCGTGGCATACAACCGCATACCGATTTTCCTAGCGTCCAAGGGGCGTGAATTCTTGCTTTTCTGGAATGCTGAATGTTCGAACTGGACTTGATGTTCTTTGCCGTGGCTATCCCTGCCGTGATCTTTGCAGGCATTTCCAAGGGAGGGTTCGGGTCGGGTGTGGCCTTTGCGTCCTCGTCGATTCTGGCGTTGATCCTGACGCCCGGACAGGCGCTGGCGTTGATGTTGCCGATTCTGATGGTGATCGACGTTGCCACCCTGAAACCCTATTGGAAACGGTGGAGCTGGCCGGATTCGCGCCTGTTGATTCTGGGGGCTGTGCCGGGTGTCGCGCTGGGCGCGTGGCTCTATCGTGCCACCGACGACGACTTGCTTCGCCTGCTGATCGGAGGGATCTCGGTCGGGTTCGTGATTTGGCATGTGGCGCAAAGCAGGGGCTGGATTCGTGGTTTTGCCAACCGTCTGCCGCCGTCGGCCGGGCTGTTTGCAGGGTTGGTGGCCGGGTTCACCAGTTTTGTCAGCCATGCTGGCGGTCCGCCTGCCGCCGTGTACCTGCTGTCGCAACGCCTGACGAAGACCGAGTTTCAGGCCAGCACCGTGCTGGTCTTCTGGGTCATCAACGCGGTGAAATTCGTGCCCTTCGCTTATCTGGGCCTGTTTACGTGGCATACGGCGCTGGCGGACTTGCTGCTGGCCCCCTTTGCCATTCTTGGCGCATGGTTGGGTGTCCGGGCACATTTTATGATTTCCGAACGCTTATTCTTTGGCATCGCCTATGTCCTGCTGACTCTGACGGGTAGCAAGCTGATCTGGGATGCACTGACTTAGACGTTGGGCGGCAGTGCCTCGTCCATGTCCTCATAGGACTGACCGGACGCGATTAGGCAGGTCGTCCCGTCCGGCAACGTCACCGTGATCGTCCAACTACCGCTTGCGGTCGAGGCATAGACCTCCATCACCGCACCTTGTCGCGCGATGCCAATACCCTGTCGGGTCTCGCCATAGGTTTCAGCCAGTCGCTTTATGATCTCCTCGCGGGGCGCGCAGGTCTGTGCCTGCACCTGAACGGCGGCCAGAACCATGATGCCCAGCCCCATCGTCATCTTGAACAGCGTATTCTGCATCCTTGCACCCTTTCGATTCCATCTGTCCAAAAGGGTGCAAGTGACGTGCCGAAATCTGGTTAAACCGACGCACGTTGCGTCGCGAATGCTGCAACGCGGCGATTTTGTCCTTGAACTTTCCGACAAAAAATGCCCCATTCCGCGCAACTTTATTTCACAAGGGAGAGGCCAATGGACCCCCGTCAGCGCCCCTATCGTTCTGTTCTGTATATCCCCGGCTCGAAAGATCGGGCGCTGGACAAGGCGCGCACCTTGCCGGTCGACGCGATTATCTTTGATCTGGAAGATGCCGTCGCCGCCGACGAAAAAGACAACGCGCGGGAAACGCTCAAGGCCGCTTTGGCCGCGGGTGGATATGGCGCGCGGGTTAAGATTGTGCGGATCAACGGACTGGACACCGAATGGGGCCGCGCCGATGCCGAGGCCGTGCGGGACATGGACGCCGATGTGGTTCTGCTGCCCAAGGTGAACTCGGCCGCTGATGTGGACGCGCTGGCCGCGATCACTGGCGATATCCCGATCTGGGCGATGATGGAGACCCCGCGCGGAATGCTGAACGCCGCCGAGATCGCCGCGCATCCGCTGATGGCGGGCTTTGTTATGGGAACCAACGACCTGGCCAAGGAATTGCAGACCCGGTTCCGCCCCGACCGCCTGCCGCTGATGACGTCGCTGGGCCTGTGTCTGCTGGCCGCCAAGGCCGAGGGGCTGATCATCGTGGATGGCGTCTATAACGCTTTCAAGGATGACGAAGGTCTGGCCGCAGAATGCACGCAGGGCCGTGACATGGGCTTTGACGGCAAGACCCTGATCCACCCCGCTCAGGTCGAGATAACGAACGCGGCCTTCGCCCCGTCTGACGCCGAAATTGACCTGGCGCAACGTCAGATTGCCGCCTTTGAAGAGGTCGAAGCACAAGGGCAGGGCGTTGCTGTCGTGGATGGCAAGATCGTGGAAAACCTGCACGTTGCAACCGCCCGCGAAATTCTGGCAAAAGCAGAGGCGATTTCAGCTTTGCAAGCGGGGTAAGCCAGCATGGGCTTTGTTCTTCTGATCCTTGGTGTGGCGCTTTGGTGGGCCGCACATCTGTTCAAACGCGTCGCGCCCGCGCGGCGCGCGGCCATGGGCAATGGTGGTAAAGGCGCGGTAGCTCTGGCGCTGGTGGCGGCGATTTTGCTGATGATCTTCGGCTATCGCATGACCGATTTCATCTATGTCTGGGCACCGCCGACTTTCATGGTTCACATCAACAATCTGTTGGTGTTGATCGCCATCTTCATGATGAGCCCCGCTGGGAAAAAAGGCCGTCTGCTGAACAAGATGCGCCACCCGCAACTGGCAGGCTTCCGCGCTTGGGCATTTGCGCATTTGCTGGTCAATGGCGATCTAGCCTCGATCATCCTGTTTGGCGGGCTGTTCCTGTGGGCGTTGGTCGAGGTGGTTATGATCAACCGGGCCGAACCCGACTGGACCCCTGGTGAGCCCGGCACCTATGGCAAGGATGCGATGTTCTTTGTGGCCTCAATCGTGCTGCTGGGCGTGATCGGCTATATTCACGGGTTGGTTGGCCCGTCGCCGTTCGGATCATAAGGGGCTGAGGATGGCAAAACTTTATCGTCTGCTGACGGAAGAGGACACCTCGGCCTTTTGCCACAAAGTGTCCGACGCGCTGGCCAAAGGCTGGGAGCTGTATGGCGACCCGTCCTATGCCTTTGACGCAGCAAATAACGTGATGCGCTGCGCGCAGGCTGTGACCAAAGAGGTCGCGGCAGATTACTCCTCTGACATGAAACTGGGACAGCAATAATGGCAAAAACCAATCCGGGCCGCTTTTTCGAGGATTATTCCGTCGGGCAGGTGCTGCACCATGCGGTACCGCGCACCGTGACCGATGGCGAACGTGCTTTGTATCACGCGCTGTATCCGGCGCGCCATGCGCTGTATTCCTCGGATGAGTTCGCCCGGGCCTCGGGCCTGCCGCAAAGCCCGTTGGACGACATGGCGGCGTTTCACGTGGTGTTTGGCAAGACTGTGCCGGATGTCTCGCTGAACGCGGTGGCCAATCTGGGTTATGCCGAGGGGCGCTGGCTGAAGCCGGTCTATCCCGGTGACACGCTGCGGTCGGAATCCGAGGTAATCGGGGTTAAGCAGAACTCGAATGGCAAGACCGGGGTGGTTTACGTGCGCACCCGTGGTCTGAACCAGCGCCACGAGGCGGTCATGGAATATGTCCGCTGGGTGATGGTGCGCAAATCGGACCTGTCCACCCCAGCGCCCGAAGCGGTTGTGCCGCAACTGAAAAAGGCGCTGGAACCGGGCGATCTGGTCATCCCGCAGGGATTGGATTTCTCGAACTACGATTTCGCCCTAGCGGGTGAGGCGCATCGCTGGGGCGATTATGAGATCGGCGAAAAGATTGACCACGTGGATGGTGTGACCGTGGAAGAGGCCGAGCATATGCTGGCCACGCGTCTGTGGCAGAACACTGCCAAGGTGCATTTCGACCTGACCTTTCGACCCGAAGGGCGGTTGATCTATGGCGGACACGTGATCTCGATGGCGCGGACGCTGTCGTTCAACGGTTTAGCCAATGCACAGATGGTGGTTGGCCTGAACGGCGGTGCACATGCCAACCCGTGCTTCGCTGGCGATACGATCAAGGCGTGGTCCGAGGTTCTGGACAAGGCCGAGACAGATGTTCCCGGAGTTGGGGCGATCCGTTTGCGATTGGTGGCGACCAAAGGTGGGGAGCCTTTTGAGCTTAAGAACGAAGATGGTCGGTACATGCCAAACATCCTGCTTGATCTGGACTATTGGGCCCTGATGCCCGTCTGATCGGGCCGCCCACATTCATGTGATCGCAGCCTTTCCCAAACGTGCTAGGCTGCGGTCATGCTCGTGTTTCGCTCGATTGCTGTTTGTGTCTGCCTGACTCCGCCTGCTTTGGCTTGTGATCTGGCCTTGGCTTTGGCTGTGGACGTTTCGGGGTCTGTTGATTCCACCGAGTACCGTATCCAGATGGACGGCCTTGCGGCCGGGTTGCGCGACCCCATTGTGTCCGAGGCATTGGTGCGCGGTGACGCGCGCCTAATGCTGGTGCAGTGGACTGGCGCATCGCGTCAGAAAGTGACGATACCATGGACGCGAATTGACAGTTTCGAAACGCTGGACGCCTTTGCTGGACAAGTGGCATCGGACCCGCGTGTGTGGCGCAACTTCTCAACGGCGATAGGCGAAGCACTGGAAATGACCCTAACCAGTTTCAATACGGTTTCTGAATGCAAAAGGCACTTGATTGACATCTCGGGCGACGGAATTTCAAACGAAGGGGTTGAACCGACGGAAATTCATGGCGTTTTGCGCAGCCGGGGCGTGACTGTGAACGCGATTGCCATCGAGGAAACCGAACCGGACCTGACCGCATATTTCTTTGAGAATGTTATTGTTGGCGAAGGCGCATTCGTCGTTTCTGCCGCCGGTTTCGAAGATTACCCCGAACGAATTCGTAAGAAACTGCTGCGCGAAGTGACACAGCAAACCGCCGGGCTGGAATAGCTTTGGGTCAGATTCGGAGGTGAAGGCGCTAACATCTGAAAGCTGTGATTTCATTTGTGATCACGTCATTATTTTGTGTGATCACAATTTCAAAATATCCACCATTTTGCGCCAAATATGAGCTTTTTTGCAGTTGCAGCGCGTGACAGACTTGCAAAAAACAGTAAAACCTTCGGAAGCAACCGAAAAGGAGCCAATCCGACATGGCCGATGTAAATCGGGGCAATCGCCCTCTTTCACCACATCTTACGATTTATCGCCCGCAGTTGACCTCAGCGACCTCTATTCTGGTGCGGATCACCGGAATCGCAGCCTTGGCGATGTCATTCTTCGTTGTGTGGTGGCTGCTGGCAGCCGCAACGTCAGAGTCCGCGTTCAACTTTATTGATAGCTTGATGAGAAGCTGGTTGGGCGATCTGGTCATGTTTGGCGCGACCTGGGCGATTTTTTATCACATGCTCGGGCGGTTGCGCCACGTGATCTGGGATCTGGGGTATTGCGTGGACGTCAACATCTCGGAAAAGCTGGGGATCGGCATGTTGGTGCTGGCCACCGTTCTTTCGTTCATAACAGCGATTGCGGTCTAAGGGGGACACCATGAGTTATCTGACAGACCGTAAACGTGCGCAGGGCACAGGTGCAGGCCGGCAGGGGACACATCATCACTGGCAAATGATGGCCAGTTCGACGGCACTGGTTTTCCTTGTTCCACTATTTGTGTTCACTTTCGCGAACGGGCTGGGCGGAACCTACGAAGAGGTTCTTGCCTATTACAGCCGTCCGTTCCCGGCGATCATAACTGGGCTGACGCTGGTCGTCGTTATTATTCACCTGGTCCGCGAGGCACAGGTGGCGATTGAGGACTATGTGCACGGCGTCGCAGAAAAGCTGAGCCTGATGGCAGTTGCAGCTTTTGGATACACTTTGATTGCTGCGGGGCTTTTTGCCCTTGTGAAGCTGGCGCTTTAAGGCGCGGTAGGGATAAAAACAAATGACAGCTGCATACGAATACGAAACACACGACTATGACGTGGTTGTTGTCGGCGCCGGCGGCGCCGGTTTGCGCGCCACTCTGGGCATGGCCGAGCAGGGCCTGCGCACGGCTTGTGTCACCAAGGTTTTCCCGACCCGCTCGCACACGGTTGCGGCGCAGGGCGGTATTGCTGCGTCCCTGTCGAACATGGGACCAGACCATTGGCAGTGGCACATGTATGACACCGTCAAGGGCTCGGACTGGTTGGGTGACACCGACGCGATGGAATATTTGGCGCGTGAGGCACCAAAGGCGGTGTACGAACTGGAACATTACGGCGTTCCATTCAGCCGCACCGAAGAGGGCAAGATTTATCAGCGCCCGTTCGGTGGCCATACTACGGAATTCGGCGAAGGCCCCGCCGTGCAGCGGACCTGTGCCGCCGCAGACCGGACCGGTCACGCGATCCTGCACACGCTGTACGGTCAGTCGCTGAAGAACAATGCCGAGTTCTATATTGAGTATTTCGCCATCGACCTTGTGATGTCCGATGACGGGCAATGTCAGGGCGTCGTCTGCTGGAAGCTGGACGATGGCACGATGCATGTCTTCAACGCCAAGATGGTGGTGCTGGCAACTGGCGGCTATGGCCGCGCCTATTTCAGCGCAACATCGGCCCATACCTGCACCGGTGACGGTGGCGGTATGGTGGCACGTGCGGGCCTGGCCCTGCAGGATATGGAATTCGTGCAGTTCCACCCGACTGGCATCTACGGCTCGGGCTGTTTGATCACCGAAGGTGCACGGGGCGAAGGTGGTTATCTGACCAACTCAGAAGGCGAACGGTTCATGGAGCGTTACGCGCCCCAATACAAAGACCTTGCGCCACGCGATTATGTCAGCCGTTCGATGACGATGGAGATCCGCGAGGGTCGCGGCCATGGCGACAATGGCGATCACATTCACCTGAACCTCAGCCACCTTCCCGCCGAAGCGTTGGCTGAACGACTGCCGGGGATTTCGGAATCCGCGCGCGTCTTTGCCGGTGTTGATGTCACCAAAGAGCCGATCCCGGTTCTGCCGACCGTCCACTACAACATGGGCGGTATCCCGACGAACTATTGGGGCGAAGTTCTGAACCCGACCGCCGATGATCCGACCGCAGTTGTTCCGGGCCTGATGGCGGTGGGTGAGGCCGGATGTGCCTCGGTCCACGGTGCGAACCGTCTGGGGTCCAACTCGCTGATCGACCTCGTGGTGTTTGGTCGCGCGGCTGCGATCCGGGCGGGTAAGGTTGTCGATGCCGACGCGCCGAACCCGGTGCTGAACCAAGCTTCGGTCGATAAGGCATTTGACCGGTTTGATGCCGTTCGCAACGCTAGCGGGTCTATCCCAACGGCTGACCTGCGGCTTGAGATGCAGAAAACCATGCAGGCCGACGCAGCCGTGTTCCGGACCGCCAAGACAATGGCCGAAGGCGTCGAGAAGATGACGGCGATTGCCGCCAAGATGGATGACCTTAAAGTTACCGACCGCTCGTTGGTTTGGAACAGCGATCTGATGGAAACGCTGGAACTCACCAACCTGATGCCAAGCGCGCTTGCCACTATTGTTGGGGCCGAGGCGCGCAAGGAATCCCGCGGTGCCCACGCGCATGAGGACTTCACCGAGCGTGACGACGAAAACTGGCGCGTTCACACGGTCAGCCGGGTTGAAGGAAATAAGGTCGAACTCAGCTATCGCCCCGTTATCGTCGATCCTCTGACCACCGAGGATGAAGGCGGCATCAGCCTGAAGAAAATCGCGCCCAAGGCGCGGACGTTCTAAGGAGAGGAACTTATGGTACAACTGACCCTCCCCAAGAATTCCCGGATCACCACCGGTAAGACATGGCCAAAGCCCGAAGGCGCAACCAATGTGCGCAAGTTCCAGATTTACCGCTGGAACCCGGATGACGGACAGAACCCGCGTGTTGATACGTATTTCGTTGATATGGATAGCTGCGGCCCGATGGTTCTGGACGCGCTGATCAAGATCAAGAACGAGATTGATCCCACGCTGACCTTCCGCCGGTCCTGCCGCGAAGGGATTTGCGGGTCGTGCGCGATGAATATCGACGGGATCAACACGCTGGCCTGTATCTATGGCATGGATGAGATCAAGGGCGACGTGAAAATCTATCCGCTGCCGCATATGCCGGTTGTCAAGGACCTGATCCCCGATCTGACCCATTTCTATGCGCAACACGCGTCCATCATGCCGTGGCTGGAAACCAAGACCAACCGGCCCGCGAAAGAATGGAAGCAGTCCATCGAAGACCGCAAAAAGCTGGATGGTCTGTATGAGTGCGTGATGTGCGCAAGTTGCTCGACCTCATGCCCCAGCTACTGGTGGAACGGCGACCGTTACCTTGGCCCCGCAGCATTGCTGCATGCCTATCGCTGGATCATCGACAGCCGTGATGAGGCGACCGGTGAGCGTTTGGATGAGCTGGAAGATCCGTTCAAGCTGTACCGCTGCCACACGATCATGAACTGCGCCAAGACCTGCCCTAAAGGTCTGAACCCGGCCAAGGCGATTGCCGAGATCAAGAAGATGATGGTCGAACGCGCAGTTTAAGGTGCGCGCAAAATCAGTGCTTGCCGCATTGCGGCAAGCGCATGGCGAGGTTGCAAAACAATGCGATGCAGCCTTCCCTGCTCGGCACTATCTTGTGCGCAGGGAGGAGTGATTCAACTGTAAAAGGGATCGCTCCGATGCAGGATCAAAACCTAAAAACCAAAGCAGACGAAGCGCTTGAGGCGCTGGAACAGGCTTGGGCCTATTACACGCCGGAACCTGTTGCGTCTGACACCCATGAACCAGACTTGTTCGAATATGCGAACGCCGCTTGAACGCATTAAAGGAATGGGTAATGCATAAGCATGCCCATTCTATTGCTTTTGCTGGCCGCTGGCGTTTTTGCGTATTTCATCTGGCGGTCACGAACATCGTCTTTGACACGTGACTGCCGCTGGCGTCAGCACCGTAAGGAGGGTGTCTGGATTTGCGCCTATTGCGGGGCGCAACAGGTTGGGGCTGATAGCCCTAAAACCTGCCTAAGGAAGTAATCTCAAAAGGATACTCTGATCGTCCCGTCCTGTTTAGGCGGCATTTGGGAATGCCGCACGCAGAGCGATTTCAACCATGTCGCCAAAGCTGCTTTCCCGTTCGGATGCGGGCAGAGCCTCACCGGTTAGCAGGTGATCGGATACGGTCAGAACGGCCAGAGCCCGGCACTTGTGCCGTGCGGCCAGAATGTAAAGCTCGGCTGCTTCCATTTCGACGCCAAGAACTCCGTGACGGACCATCTGTTCGTTCAGGTCGGGCCGTTCATCATAGAACACGTCCGAGGAGTAGATTCCCCCGATGTGGGTCGGAGTGCCGCTGGCCTCGGCCGCTTGAGCTGCTGCTTGCAGCAGACCCCAATCCGCGCAAGGCGCAAAGTTGAGTTCCTTCATGATGCCACGCGACGGGGTGCTTAGTGTTGTCGAAGTCATTGCCAGAATGACATCGCGGACATTGACACTATCTTGCATTCCCCCACACGATCCGATCCGGATCAGCGTTTTTGCGCCAAAGTCGCGAATTAATTCGTTCGCGTAGATCGACAATGACGGCATTCCCATTCCGCTACCTTGAATGGAAACGGGGTTTCCTTTCCAGGTTCCGGTAAATCCCAGCATGCCGCGCACATTATTGACTTGTTTCGCGTCATCCAAAAATGTTTCCGCCGCCCATTTTGCCCGATAGGGATCACCCGGCAATAAAACAGTTTCTGCGATTTCGCCTTTTTCAGCGCCAATATGAATCGTCATTTGTTTTTTATTCCAATCAGATTTCCAGATCCGAGATACTTGCACCAGACTTAAGCGCGTCGTGTATCCATTGCGGCTTGCGTCCCCGACCAGACCAGGTTTGTGAGGGGTCTGCGGGGTTGCGGTACTTGGCCTTGGCCTTAAACCCTTTTCCCGACCCAGCGCCGTCTGCAGCCAATTCAGACAAAGAGAACCCGTATTGAGCAGCGGCCTGTTCAGCGGCTTTCAATGCTTCTTGCCGTTCCCGTATTTCCGCCTTTTTAAGCGCCTTTTCGATTTTATCACGCAGTTTAATTAGCTCCTTGCGCGACATAACCTCGAGATCAATTGTCATTATTATTCTCCATGCCATGCCCGAATGGGCAGCCTCCCTTAAGGCTCACTTTAAGTGCAGGCATGGGTTTTACCTATCCCCTTTACCAAAGGGAATAGGCATGCCGATAAAAGAAACGAGAGGGTCGGCTATTCTGCTGCCAAATTCTGCGGATCAGCCAGAGTGATAATGTCGCCCATTATCGTATTCAGCTCGAAATTCTTTGGCGTGTAGATTTTCGCGACGCCCATAGTTTTCAGTTTTGCTGCATCTTCATCAGGAATGATCCCGCCGACGACAACAGGGATATCCGTCAGACCAGCCTCTTGCAGTCGGGTCATGACGTCCTGAACTAACGGGATGTGGCTGCCAGACAAGATCGACAATCCAATGACGTGTGCCTTGTCTTCTGATGCAGCAGCCACGATTTCCTCGGGTGTCAGGCGAATACCTTCATAGCTGATATCCATGCCGCAATCGCGTGCCCGGAAGGCGATTTGTTCGGCCCCGTTGGAATGGCCGTCCAGCCCGGGTTTACCAACTAGGAACTTCAGGCGGCGCCCCAATTGATCACTAACCGCGTCAACGGCGGCACGCAGGTCGTCCAGCCCCTCGGTCTTGTTGGACACAGACCCTGAAACCCCTGTCGGGCCGCGATAGGTGCCGTAGACCTTGCGCATTTCTTCCGCCCACTCACCTGTGGTTACACCTGCTTTTGCTGCGGCAATCGACGGCTCCATGACGTTGGCGCCCGTCTGTGCCGCGTTGCGGAGTGCAGCCAGTGCCGCGGTTACTGCCGCCTCGTCACGTTGAGTGCGCCATTCGTTCAGGCGGTCGATCTGCTCCTGTTCGACCGCCGGATCGACAACCATGATGCCGCCATCCTCGGTCTGAAGGGGCGAAGCTTCGCCGTCAGTCCATTTGTTCACACCGACCACAACGGTTTCGTTCCGCTCAATCCGGTTCAGGCGTTCGGCGTTCGAATCGACGAGGCGGGACTTCATGTATTCGATCGACGCGACCGCGCCGCCCATCGAATCCAGGTTGGCCAGTTCGGCGCGCGCCCCTTCTTTCAACTCTTCGACCTTGGCATCCACGGCGGGATTGCCTTCGAACAGGTCGGCATATTCCAGTAGGTCGGTTTCATAGGCCAGAATCTGCTGCATCCGCATGGACCATTGCTGATCCCACGGGCGGGGCAGGCCCAATGCCTCGTTCCACGCAGGCAATTGCACGGCACGGGCACGGGCTTTCTTGGACAGGGTCACAGCCAGCATCTCGATCAGAATACGATAGACGTTGTTTTCAGGCTGCTGCTCCGTCAGACCCAAAGAGTTCACCTGCACGCCATACCGGAAGCGGCGGAACTTTGGATTTTCGACGCCGTAGCGGTCCTGCAGAATCTCATCCCACAGGTCAACAAAGGCGCGCATCTTACACATCTCGGTCACAAACCGGATGCCTGCGTTCACGAAGAACGAAATCCGACCACAGAGCGCCGGGAAATCCTCGGCCGGTACGCGCGGGCGCAATTCGTCCAGAACGGCGATTGCGGTTGCCAACGCATAGGCCAGCTCTTGTTCAGGTGTCGCGCCCGCTTCTTGCAGGTGATAGGAACACACATTCATCGGGTTCCATTTTGGCACATTGGAATAGCAATACTCGGCCACATCCGCGATCATCTTGAGCGAGGGCTTGGGCGGGCATACATAAGTGCCGCGGCTCAGGTATTCCTTGATCAGGTCGTTCTGAACGGTCCCTTGCAGTTTCGAGACATCCGCGCCCTGTTCTTCGGCGACTGCAATATACAGCGCCAGCAACCAAGGAGCGGTCGCGTTGATGGTCATCGAGGTGTTCATCTGTTCCAGCGGAATCTGGTCGAACAGAACCCGCATGTCGCCCAGATGGCTGATCGGCACACCCACCTTGCCAACCTCGCCGCGTGCCAGGGTATGGTCGCTGTCGTAACCGGTTTGCGTCGGCAGATCGAAGGCCACAGAAAGCCCGGTCTGACCCTTGGCAAGGTTCCCACGATACAGTGCGTTTGATGCCTTGGCGGTGGAATGACCGGCATAGGTTCGGATGAGCCAGGGGCGATCTTTCTGCGTCTGCGTCATAACGTGCCTCGTATCTCGGGTGGGTAAGAAAATTACGTCCATGGGTTCTAAAGCGCAATTTTCGGGATATGTCAATTCGCTGCGACGCGGCATTCTGGCTTGTTCTGATTGTAGGACGCAACGTTTGCTGGCAGGGTGCGCGCATGACTCAGACCGTTGAGCTTCCGCTTTGGCTTTTTTTGCTGATCCTGGTGTTTGCCGCGGTCACGTTGGCATCGCATTTCCTGTTCCCATCGGTGAGGTGGTTCTTTCGACGTCGACTGGAGCGCGCGGTCAAACGCCTGAACGAACGGCTTCAACGACCGATCCAACCGTTCAAGCTGGCTGAACGTCATGACATGATTCAGCGCCTGATCTACGATCCTCAGGTGGGGCAGGCGGTGCAGGATCATTCACGCGAAACAGGTGTCCCCGAGGCGGTCGCGTTCGAGCAGGCGCGAAAATATGCGCGTGAGATCGTGCCATCCTTTTCCGCAGTTGCCTATTTCAGCTTTGCGATCAGATTGGCGCGGATGCTGAGCAACGCATTCTATGATGTGCGCCTTAGCTATCAGGACGAAGAGGCCATCAAGAACATTGATCCAGACGCGACCGTTGTGTTCGTGATGAATCACCGAAGCAATATGGACTATGTTCTGGTGACCTACCTAGCGGCTCAGCACTCTGCACTGTCATATGCCGTCGGTGAGTGGGCGCGGGTCTGGCCTCTTAGCCGGTTGATTCGGGCGATGGGGGCTTATTTTATTCGGCGCAGATCGGGCAGTGAACTCTATCGTCAGGTGCTGGCCTGCTACGTGCGACATGCAACCGAAGCCGGGGTGACACAGGCCATGTTCCCAGAGGGGGGGCTAAGCCTGACCGGAGCATTGGGGCGTCCGAAGCTGGGGCTTTTGAAATATATTCTGGATGGCACCAGCCCAGACGGGCAAGACGTCGTCTTTGTTCCAGTGGCTCTGAATTATGACCGGGTGTTGGAGGATACGATCCTGACCAAAGCGGCCCTCGGAAGTGATCGGCGCTTTCGCGCCCGGATCGGGGTGATCACCGGTTGGATCATGAAACAGATTGGGCGAAAGCTGATCGGGCGATACACGCGATTTGGCTTGGCCTCGGTCCGGTATGGTCAGCCAATTTCTTTGCAGGACTTCCGATCAGATCACGACCGGGATGTCATGACAGATCTTGCCCGCGCCTTGATGGGCCAAATCCGCGACGCGATTCCTTTGGTTCCCTTGCCTGCCATCTGCAAACTGATTCAAGAACGCGGGGAATTGCTGGAAGATGACGTGCGTATCTTCGTGTCTGAACTCATGCGACGTGACGGAACTTTGGTAGGCCCCGAGGACACAGCAATCACACAGGCTTTGGATCAACTCGTGCAGCGGCGGATTCTGAAACAGGTGGACGGGAAAATATCTCAATCCGGCCAAAGGGTTGACCTGTTGAGCTATTACGCGGCGTCCGCGCCCATAGATGTCGAAGGCATGAATGCTGCGGAAGCAAAGTAAATTTCTGCATCTGCTGGGTCATAAAATTACAAAATAGGTGCAAATTCTATTGCAATGTTGCTCAATGCCCAATATCTCATCTGTTAATGCTGCGATTCTGCATCGCGGCGAAGGGTTGAAATAATAGGAGGCCAACATGGCTCTGGACACCGAAAGCGGTATCGCGTCCTACGACGCGCCGGAAAAAGACCTCTATGAGATGGGCGAAATCCCTCCGATGGGATTTGTTCCAAAGAAAATGTATGCATGGGCGATCCGCAAAGAACGCCATGGTGAGCCGGACACGGCAATGCAGCTTGAAGTGGTCGATGTTCCCAAGCTGGACAGCCACGAGGTGCTGGTTCTGGTTATGGCCGCCGGTGTGAACTATAACGGCGTCTGGGCGTCGCTGGGTAAGCCGATCAGCCCGTTTGACGGCCACGGCCAGCCTTTCCATATCGCGGGTTCCGATGCATCGGGCATCGTGTGGGCCGTCGGTGACAAGGTTAAGCGCTGGAAAGTGGGCGACGAGGTCGTGATCCACTGCAACCAGGATGATGGTGACGACGAAGCGTGTAACGGTGGTGATCCGATGTATTCGGACAGCCAGCGGATTTGGGGCTATGAGACGCCCGACGGATCGTTTGCTCAGTTCACCAACGTGCAGGCACAGCAGTTGATGCCGCGCCCCAAGCACCTGACCTGGGAAGAAAGCGCCTGTTACACGCTGACGTTGGCAACTGCTTACCGGATGCTGTTCGGACACGAGCCGCATGACCTGAAGCCCGGCCAGAACGTACTGGTCTGGGGTGCTTCGGGCGGTCTGGGGTCATATGCTATCCAGTTGATCAACACCGCTGGTGCAAACGCGATCGGTGTGATCTCGGACGAAAGTAAGCGTGACTTTGTGATGGGCCTTGGTGCCAAGGGCGTTCTGAACCGCAAGGATTTCAACTGCTGGGGTCAACTGCCCACGGTGAACACACCGGAATATGCCGAGTGGTTCAAAGAAGCCCGCAAATTCGGCAAGGCGATCTGGGACATCACCGGCAAGGGTGTGAACGTCGACATGGTCTTCGAACACCCCGGTGAAAGCACATTCCCGGTGTCGACCTTCGTGGTGAAAAAGGGCGGCATGGTTGTGATCTGCGCCGGGACCACCGGCTATAACCTGACCTTCGATGTGCGTTACATGTGGATGCACCAGAAGCGTCTGCAAGGTTCGCACTTTGCTCACCTGAAACAGGCGTCAGCCGCAAACCAGTTGATGGTCGAGCGTCGTCTGGATCCGTGCATGTCCGAAGTGTTCTCGTGGAATGAACTGCCCGAAGCGCACATGAAGATGATGCGGAACGAGCACAAGCCAGGCAACATGTCGGTTCTGGTTCAGGCGCCGCGGACAGGAATGCGTACACTGGAAGAGGTTCTGGACGCACGCAGCTAAACCGGCTGAATCCTAAATAGTTTCGCCCGCGAATCGATGTTTCGGTTCGCGGGCGTTTTCTATTTCATCCATATCTTTTTGTTTCAATAAGTTACCGAAGCGTTGCCCCCTATTTTGGGGGAGTAGAAACCGGTGAATAGGGCAAAAAACATCCCGCATGCTATAGTTGTGTTAACCTTTCGTTAACCCTTTCGGAGCGACCCTAGATGGCGAGAAATGAGTGGATACTGGACGTTCTGTCGGACCTCAACGCCTTTGCGGTTGAGAACGGTCTGACCGCGCTTGCCGAACAGTTGGATGACACCAAACTGATCGCCACAGCCGAGATTGCGTCCGCAAGCAACGAGGCACGGGCACCCGCGGATGGGAATACAACTCGATTTGAGTCAAGTTCTGGAGGACTTGGAAAACACCAGCACGCTTGACGAACTTGGCGATGTCGCCGTTCGGCTTCGCGACAGGCTGCAGATCGAACATATCATTTACCATTGGGTTGACGGGGCCGGTGATCAATACGGCTATACTACGTATCCTGATCGGTGGGCCGAAAGATACCGAGAGAAAAACTACCACCGAATTGACCCTGTGATTTTGGGGTGTTTCCAAAGATTCCATCCTGTTGACTGGAAGACATTGGATTGGTCGAGAAAGGTCGCAAAAAACTTCTATAAAGATGCACTGGAACATGGGGTAGGTAATCAGGGTTATTCAATCCCGATCCGTGTCCCGAACGGGCAATTCGCCCTGTTTACGGTAAATCACTCTTGTGAGGATGACACCTGGAAAAGCTTCATGGAAACCCATGGGCGCGAATTGATCCTGATTGCTCATTTTTTCAATCGCAAGGCGCTGGAGTTTGAAAGTGACAGGCAGCCGGACGCGACCCGCGGGCTGTCTCCAAGAGAAGTGGATGCCATGACATTGCTGGCGTTGGGCTATAACCGGGCGCAGGTGGCCCATTCCCTGTCAATCTCAGAGCATACGCTACGTGTTTACATCGAAAGCGCCCGTGCCAAGCTTGGGGCGCAGAACACCACCCACGCCATCGCCACCGCACTCAGCCGAGGATTAATAGTGGTTTAACGGTCGGGCGCTCCTCGAACGGGAAATTAACTACGACTTTGTACCCCCCTTCGTTCCTGCACAGGACGACAAGGGGAAAAAGTCATGTTGCGCTATTTGTTCGCAGATGAATTGCACAAGTTTCCGAAGCTGGCCGACGGAATGTTCCGCGATCGCGCGGATCAGTTCAAAACCCTGCTGGGCTGGGATGTTTACGTCAATGAAAACGGAGAGGAGCGGGATCAATACGATGATCTGAACCCGCTCTATGTCATCTGGGAGGAGGAGGACGGCAGCCATGGCGGGTCCATGCGGGTTCTGCCGACAACGGGCCGCGTCATGGTGAATGAGGTTTTCGGACATCTGACAGGGGGTGAGCCGATCAACAGCCCCGTGATCTGGGAGGTGACTCGCTTTTGCCTGTCTCGCACGGCTAGCCCTCATACCGCTGGGGCAATCATGTTGAGCGGGGGTGAAATCATGGAAGGGTTCGGCCTGACTCACATCGCGGGTGTTTTTGATGCGCGGATGATTCGGATCTATCGCCTTATCGGGTCATCGCCGAACGTTTTAGGCTCCGAAGGTAAAGGCCGTGACCAGATTTCCGTGGGGCTTTGGCCCTATTCGGCTGAAGACTGCTATCGGGTTGCAGAGCGCGCGGGTATCCCGCGGGAATTGTCTCGGCTGTGGTTCAAGACCGCGTTCGGGACCGGGCGGCAACACCGATTTTCCTTGTCAGCCTGAAGCACGCGAAAACGTAATTCCGTATCTGGTGATAGCTGGCGTGGCCCTGTAGGGTCGCGCCATGTCTTTGCCCCCCGTGACCTTCTCTGATGATCAGGCCGCCGCCTATGACAGCATTGCCGAGATGCTCAAATCCGCCGGAGTTGATCTGGATGACGACGCCCTGCTGAAGCTTCCGGGCAACGGGAAATCCGGTGTCATGGCGGTTATCGGTAAGGCGGGATCCGGGAAGACCCTTTTGCTGGCCGAGCTTTACAAGGCCCTTGCAGAAACGGGCGTTCAGGTTGTCTCGGGCGATTTCGAAAGCCGCAAGGCCCGCGAAAAGCGCAGCTTGGCCATCCTTGCGCCGACCAACAAGGCAGCAAGTGTGTTGCGCCTGCGCGGGGTGCCCGCGACAACGATCCATCGTATCCTTTATACGCCAGTATATGACCCGGAATACGAACGCATCGCCGAATGGCTGGCGGGCAACGATGAGCAGCCCGAGATCGAAGGGCTGACGGACGAAGCGCTGGACCGCGCGGCTGCGTTCTACCAGAACAACAAATCCATCCCCGGCGCTTTGGCAGCCGCGGGGTTGCGCGGGTCCGATTTCATAACGGGTTGGAAACGTCGGGATGAACCTCTTGATATCGGGTTCGTGGACGAGGCCTCGATGCTGGATGATCGCCAGTTCGAGGATTTGCAAGAGATTTTCCCAACGCTGTTGCTTTTTGGCGACCCCGCCCAGTTGGCCCCGGTCAATCAATCCGGCAGCATGGTGTTTGACGCATTGCCCGAGCCACGTAAGCAGATTTTGCACCGGGTACACAGACAGACTGCGGATAACCCTATTCTGGACCTCGCTCATGCGCTGGCAGACCCGCAGATGGGTTTCGAAGATTTCGAACGGCTGGTCGAACAGACCGCCCAAAAGGATGAGCGTGTAGTCTGGGGACAAAGAGTCGAAGTTGATCTGATGGCTCGCAGCCCCGTTCTCGTCTGGCGCAATGCGACGCGTATCCGTCTGATTCAGGCGTTCCGGCACGTCCACGGCGCCCCCGACACCGAGTTGTTGGAGGGTGAGCCGTTGATTTGCGATGGGATTGAGCTGCCCTTGAAACATCGCAAAAAGCGTCTGGACCTTGAGGCGCGCGGGCTGATCAAGGGTGCTCAGGTCATCTATCTGGGGCCGGGACGTAAACCGGGGTTTTCCCGGTTGCACGTCATGGGGGCCGAAGACCCGCAGGTCAGCGCTGCGTCGATTGTGAAAATTGAGATGCCGGATGAGGAAGAGCCCTTTATCCCCTATGCCGCGCGAATGGGCGCAACCTTTCTGCATGGGGCCGCCGTGACGATCCACAAGGCGCAGGGGTCGCAGTGGGACACGGTTCAGGTCTTTGCCCCGGACATTTATGCAGCCGCCCGGATGGGCCGGACAGAGGCCGGGCAGCCGTTGTGGAAGCGGTTGGCCTATGTGGCCATCACCCGCGCGCAAGAGAGGTTGATCTGGGTAGTGCGCAACCGCTTGGCCAAACCCACCCACCCGCTGCTGGTGGATGATCTGCGTGCGCATCCGGCGGCCTCGCTGACGTTGGAGGCAGAAGAAACATGAAGACGATCATAGTCACTGGGGCCAGCGCGGGCATTGGGCGCGCGACGGCCGAGCTTTTTCTGGATGAGGGATGGACCGTTGGGCTTTTGGCGCGCAGCGCGGACACTTTGGCGGCGATGTCCAGTGGCCGATCTAACGCTGTTCCCTTGCCGGCGGATGTGACAGAGCCCGAGGCGGTCTCGGGCGCGTTCAACAGCTTTCTGGACAAGGCCGGACGATTGGATGTGCTGTTCAACAACGCGGGAATTTTTGCACCCGGCGGCACGATTGACGAAATCGCGCTGGAGGATTGGTACCAAAGCGTTAACGTCAACCTGAATGGGATGTTCCTGTCAGCACGCGAAGCGTTTCGGATCATGCGGCACCAATCCCCGCAGGGTGGGCGGATCATCAATAACGGTTCGATTGCAGCGCATGTGCCGCGCCCGAACTCGGTCCACTATTCAGCGACGAAACATGCAATCACCGGTTTGACCCGTAGTCTGTCCTTGGATGGGCGCGACTTCGGGATTGCCTGCGGCCAGATTGATATCGGCAACGCGCGGACGCAGATGGTTCAGGGATTGGTCGACAATGCGATTGCGGCGGGTGAGCAGCCCGATCCAACCATGGCGGTTAAGGATGCGGCCCAGTCCGTGCTTCACATGGCGTCCTTGCCGGCTGAGGCCAATGTCCAGTTCATGACCGTGATGGCGACAACCATGCCCTATATCGGTCGCGGGTAGCCTTTAGTTCTCGCGCAGTAAACGGAAAGCGGTTGACGCGCCCCAGCCCGCAGCAATGGCTATTACCAGAGACATCAGCCCGTACCAAACCGGTTGCTGACGGGACATGTTGTAAAGGAACCGCTCCAGACCGACTTTGCGAACGTCGATCGTGGTTTCGAACTGTGAAATCACGCTGCCGTCCCGGGTAAGGAAAATGCGCGCGGTATAGTCGCCTTCGGTCAAGTCGGCGGGCATGGCGATCGAGGTTCGAAACAGGGTTTGTTCGTCCACGGCCACTGTATCTTCACGGATCGAGTAAAGCCCTTCATCTTCGCGAATGCGGACGACGGCATCGGCAAAGTCCTGTGCGCTTCGGATATGCATCGCTGCACCAACGGAACGGATGGCGCGTTCAATTGAAATTCTGTACCGCAGATCCTCGGTATCCGACAGAATGTCATCCAGCGGTGAACTGGTCGCAACGGCATAAAAGCTGGGCGCAAGGTCCACCAGGACGCTGTCGGTATTTACCCAAATCCCCAGCTTGCGTTCCTTGCGTCTAACCATGACAGGGCTCGAGGGGCCAGCAACGGCCACAATGACCTCCAGCGGTGGGCCCGAGGGGATGGGAGTTTCACGCTTGACCGCGCCAAAGATCAGGATTTCAGAACCATCGAATGTGGCAGTGATGGCCACGCGGTCATGACTAAGGCCAAGCACGACCTGCTCATCCTCGGCAAGGGCAGGGGTGACGCATAACGCAAAAAGCAGGATCAAGCGTTTCAGCATGATCAGTGCCCCCCTTCCGTGCCAAGCGAGTAAAGCTCGGAGGGTTCGATCAGCAAGTCCAGGGCCAGTTTGCCGCAAACAACCAAAACCAACGCCGCCAGAAGTACGCGCAACTGTTCCGCGGGCATCCGTGATCCGATCACTGTTCCGATCTGCGCGCCGACAACCCCGCCGACCAAAAGCAGGACGGCCAGTACGATATCCACCGTATAGTTGGTGGTCGCATGTAGCATTGTGGTAAAGCCAGTCACAAAGATGATCTGGAATAGCGAAGTTCCGACAACGACCTTTGTGGGCATCCCCAGCAGATAGATCATTGCAGGAACCATGATAAATCCGCCGCCAACTCCCATGATCGCGGACAGAACGCCGACGCAAAGGCCGACCAGCATAGGCGGGATGACCGAGATATACAGGCCCGAGGTGCGGAAACGCATCTTGAACGGCATCGCGTGAACCCAGCCGCGCTGCCGCCGGGGGGCAGGGGCACCGCCGCCCTTCTTTGATTTGCGCAATGCGTTCAGGCTCTCGACGAACATCAGGCTGCCCACGACCCCAAGAAAGACGACATAGCACAGCGTTACCAGCAGATCGACCTGGCCCAGACTTTTGAGATAGTTAAAGACGACTACCCCAAGCGCCGCACCGATCAACCCCCCTGTCAGAAGGACCGTGCCCATTTTGAAGTCGACAGTTCGTCGTCGGAAATGCGCCAGAACGCCGGAAAACGAAGAGGCGACGATCTGGTTGGCTTCGGTCGCCACGGCCACGGCCGGGGGAATACCGATAAAAAACAACAGCGGCGTCATTAGAAAGCCGCCGCCGACACCAAACATGCCCGACAGGATGCCAACCATCCCGCCCAGCCCCAGCAACAGAAAGGCGTTCACAGAGACTTCGGCGATTGGTAGATAAATCTGCATGACTATTTAACGGTTGAGGCTGGATGCATCGCACGCTGCGATACGGTCCGGCAAAAAGTGACGTGGTTGCGCATTAGCGCGTTCGGAGGCAGTGAAAAAGCTTGGCGACCCGGCTGTGATCCGTCCGATCAAAACACCCGGGTTGAGCAAAGGGAATTGAGATGCCGCCGCTTCCCAATTGTGTTCCAGTGCGCCCGGATCCCCGGTGGGTCTTTGTTCGAGGTCGGATATCACAGGAAACACGCGCATACCTCTTTAGAACCTTTGCGGCATGCAAAATCAACTCTGCATGCCGCTCTGCAGCGAACAGGACTGAAACATGTCCATATCTGGACTTATCAGCGCTCTTTCACATAAGGCTCGCCACCTGCGCGCGGTGGGATTGCTTTGCCCACAAACCCGGCCAGAATGACTACGGTCAGGATATAGGGCAGGGCGTCCATGACCTGAACCGGAATGACAACACCGCCAAGGTCGATATTCTGGAACCGCAACGCCACGGCCTGCAGCAGGCCGAACAACAGGCAGGCCCACATCGCGTGCCACGGGCGCCATTTTGCAAAGATCAACGCAGCCAGTGCGATAAAGCCGCGCCCGGCTGTCATCTCTTTGACGAACCCGGCCTGTAGGGCGGTGGCCAGATACGCTCCGGCAATACCACACAAAACGCCGCAGATCGCGACGGCTGCGAACCGAAGGCCAACAACGGAAACGCCGGCCGTATCCACCGCTGCAGGATTTTCACCCACAGCGCGCAGGCGCAGGCCAAAGCGGGTGCGATACAGAATCCACCATGTCGCAGGAACCAACAGGAACGCCACGTAGACAAGAATGGAGTGCCCCGACAGCAATTCGGAATAGATAGGTCCGATAATGGGAACGCCGCTCAGGGCGTCTGCGAAGGGGAAATTGATCGGCTCAAAACGGCCGCCGCCAAACAGCGACGGGGTGCGGCCGCCCTGCTGAAACCAGCTTTGAGCGATTAGGACAGTCAGCCCCGACGCCAGAAAGTTGATGGCGACCCCCGAAATAAGCTGATTGCCCCGGAACGTGATAGATGCCACGCCGTGCAGCGCCGACAGGATCAGCGAAGCCCCGATACCTGCCAGAAGGCCCAGCCAGACCGAACCGGTCACAGCAGCCACCGCAGCCGAGAAGAAGGCCGCCATCAGCATCTTGCCTTCCAGACCGATGTCAAAAATACCCGCCCGCTCTGAATAAAGCCCTGCCAGACATGCCAGCAGCAAGGGAGTCGCCAGACGGATGGTGGAATCAAGGACCTGGATGAGCGTTACAAAGAACTCCATCACTGTGCTCCTTTCCGCAGGCTGAGGAACAGCTTTTCAAGCGGCACCCGAACCATGTTGTCCAGTGCTCCGGTGAACAGGATCACAAGGGCCTGAATGACCACAATCAGCTCACGCGGGATCGAGGTCCACAACGCCAGTTCCGCGCCGCCCTGATACAGAAAGCCGAACAGGAGCGCGGCAAGGAACACGCCAAACGGATGAGATCGACCCATCAGAGCCACAGCGATCCCGATGAAGCCTGCGCCCTCGGTCGAGTTCAGAACCAGCCGTTCAGCCTCGCCCATTACGTTGTTGATGGCCATCATGCCGGCCAGCGCGCCCGAAATCAGCATCGCGATGATGGTGATACGCACGGGTGAAATCCCGGCATAAACAGCACCGGTTTCGGAATGGCCGTAGGCGCGGATTTCGTATCCCAGCCGAGTGCGCCAGATCAGCGCCCAGACCACGACACAGGCCAGCAAAGCCACAAAGAACGAGATATTCGCAGGCGCGCCGCGGAACAGGGCATTCTCGGCGGTCGAGAACATCGACTGGAACGTCGGAAGATGCACAGTTTCGGGGAAGCGTGCCGTCGCGGGGTCTTGCGAGCCCTGCGGACGCATCACGTTGACCAGCATATAGTTCAGAAACGCAGCGGCTATGAAATTGAACATGATCGTGGTGATCACGATATGGCTGCCACGCTTTGCCTGCAGATAGGCCGGAATTGCAGCCCACATCGCGCCAAACAGCGCCGAGCCGACACATGCGGCCAGCAACGCGATGCTCCAATGTGGCCAGTCAATATACAGACAGACCATGGCAACACCCAGCCCGCCCAACATGGCCTGTCCTTCGCCGCCGATATTGAACATCCGGGCGTGAAAGGCGACAGCCACCGCCAACCCGGTGAACATGAAGTTGGTCGCGTAATACAGGGTGTAGCCCCAGCCATAGGTGGACCCCAGCGCGCCGGTGACCATCAGGTTTACAGCCTCGAGAGGGTTTTCTCCGATGGCGAGGATGACCAGCGCCGACAGGATTGCGGCCAATATCAGACTGATCAGCGGGATCAGGATGACGTCGGCCCATTTGGGCATTTTATCCATATTACGCGGCCTCTCCCGCAACACCGGCCATCAGCAGGCCCAGTTCTTTTTCGTCCGTTTCATGGGGCAGACGCTCACCCATGATATGTCCGTCGAACATCACAGCGATCCGGTCGGACAGCGAGAATATCTCTTCCAGTTCGACAGAAACCAGCAGGATTGCTTTTCCTTGATCACGCAGGGCGACAATCTGTTTGTGAATGAACTCGATCGCGCCGATATCCACGCCGCGCGTGGGCTGACCGACCAGCAACAGGTCGGGGTTGCGCTCGATTTCGCGTGCCACGACGATCTTTTGCTGGTTACCACCCGAAAAATTCTTGGCGGCCAGCCACCCATCTGGCGGCCGGACGTCAAATTTTTCGATCTTACGCTCGGTGTCTGCGCGCAGGGCGGCGTTATCCATGAAGATGCCGCGCTTATACGCCGGGTCCCGGTGATAGCCGAACGCCACGTTTTCCCACGCGTGGAAGTCCATGATCAGACCTTCGCGCTGACGGTCCTCGGGCACATGGGCGATGTGTTGGGCGCGCCGGGCCTGCCCGTCCGATCCAGCACCACTCAGCGCCAGAGGAGAGCCATTCAGCTTGATCGAACCAAGGCCGGGGCGCATTCCGCCCAATACCTCCAGCAACTCGGACTGGCCATTTCCGGCGACACCCGCGATGCCCACGATCTCGCCTGCGCGTACGGTCAGGTCAATGCCCTTGACGCGTTCGACACCGGCCTCATCGACGACCCGCAGGTTTTCGATTTCCAGAATGGGTTTGCCCGGTTGAGCGGGCACCTTGTCGACCTGCAACAGGACCTTGCGGCCCACCATCAGCTCGGCCAGTTCCTGTGGGTTGGTCTCGGCCGTTTTGACGGTTGCCGTCATCTGGCCGCGCCGCATCACGGAAACGGTGTCTGTGGCCTCCATAATCTCGCGCAGCTTGTGGGTGATCAGGATAATGGTTTTACCCTCGGCACGCAGGCGGTCCAGAATGCGGAACAATTGATCCGCTTCGGCCGGCGTCAACACACCCGTAGGCTCATCCAGGATCAGAATTTCAGCCCGACGATACAGCGCCTTAAGGATTTCCACACGCTGCTGCATCCCCACACCGATCTCGTCGATGCGTTTGTCAGGGTCCACGAATAGTTCATACTCTTCTTCAAGCGCTTTCAGTTCCTTACGCGCCTTTGACAGCGACGGGGCCAACAGCCCGCCGTCTTCGGCGCCCAGAACGATGTTTTCCAGAACGGTGAAGTTTTCCACCAGCTTGAAATGCTGGAACACCATCCCGATGCCGGCTGCGATCGCTGCCTGACTGTCTGGGATGTCGGTTTTGGTACCGTTGATCCAGATCTCGCCCTTATCGGCTTTGTAAAAGCCGTAGAGGATGCTCATCAGCGTGGATTTGCCCGCACCGTTTTCACCGATGATCCCATGGATCGTACCGGGGGCAACGCTGATCGAGATGTCTTTATTGGCCTGAACCGGCCCAAAGGCTTTGGAAATCCCTTTGAGCTCAATGGCGGGGACGGTCATGTCTTGTCCTTGGGTTGCCGAACGACCGCGATGCACAACGCGGCAAAATGGGTGCAAGGCGGAGGTCAGCCCCCGCCTCGCGCGATATCAGAACTGCAGTGCCGGGCAGGTGTCGTTCTCGTAGTACGCAACCACATTGATGTCGCCATCAATGATGCCCTTGCGCGCGGCTTCGACAGCATCGGCCATCTGTGCCGAGACCAGTTCCTTGTTGTTGTCGTCCATGGCAACGCCAACACCGTCTTCGGCAAGACCCATGGTGAACACGCCGGTTTCGACGTTTTCGCCTGCGGTCATTGCGTCATAAACCGCAACGTCCACACGTTTCAGCATCGAAGTTAGAACCTTGCCCGGGTGCAGGTGGTTCTGGTTGCTGTCAACGCCGATCGACAGGATGCCTTCGTCGGCAGCGGTTTGCAGAACACCCACGCCGGTGCCGCCTGCGGCTGCATAGATCACGTCAGCACCCTGGCTGATCTGCGCCTTGGTCAGTTCCGAGCCCTTCACCGGGTCGTTCCATGCGGCAGGGGTGGTGCCGGTCATGTTGGCAACCACTTCGATATCAGGATTCACTGCCTTGGCACCTTGCGCGTAGCCGCAGCCAAAGTGACGGATCAGCGGGATATCCATGCCACCGATGAAACCAACAGTCCCGGATTCAGACGCCATGGCCGCCATCATGCCAACCAGATAAGAGCCTTCATGCTCGGCAAAGCTGACCTGACGAATATTCGGTGCATCCAGCCAGTTCACGTCAACAGCGACGAACTTGGTGTCCGGATAGTCACCTGCAACGGCGGCAAGCGGGTCGGCCATCGCAAAGCCCATGGTGATGATCGGGTTCGCGCCTGCTTCGGCAAAGCGGCGCAGGGCCTGTTCGCGCTGCGCTTCGGACTGAAGCTCAATCTCGCGGTATGTGCCGCCGGTCTTGTTGGCCCAACGCTGTGCGCCGTTATGTGCGGCTTCGTTGAACGACTTGTCGAACTTGCCACCCAGGTCAAAGATCAGGGCCGGTTCGGCCAATGCGGCACCCGCAGTCAGAGCGACGGCGGCGGCAGCGCCCATCAAGGATTTCATCAGGCTCATTTCATACTCCCGTTTGTTATTGTCGGTCGGAGCCAAAATAGCCCCGTTTACCCACTATGAGCGAGCATAACTCTTGTGATGGCGGGAATTAAGGACGTTTGCAACAGCCGTGGTCAACAGATTTTTGACCATCTGGTCGAATTAATTCGCTGCCTGATGTCGGGTCAGGGTGAATTCCATGACAACGGCATCAATTTTATTATTGTTTTCCTGCTGGTAATACCCTTTGCGCAACCCGCAGGGGCGGTATCCGATCTGCTCATAAAGAGCGATCGCAGGAGAGTTGTTCTTGGCCACTTCCAGAAACGAACGGGATGCGCCTAAATTTTTGGCTTTGGTGTGCCATTCGTTCATACGCAGTTTTGCCAGCCCCTGACGCTGAAGTGTGGGGTGCGTTGCAATGGTGATCAATTCCGCTTCGTCCGCGATCACCTGAAACAGAGCGAAAGATTTTGAATTTCCAACGACATGCGTGAACCGGTTTGACAGCAGATCGGCAAATTCGGCAGCCGTCCACGGGCGGGATTGCGTGAACGCCGCCGCATGAGTTTCGGCCAGCTCTTCCGGTGTCATTCGTCCAGCAATGCCGGTGGAACGTCCCGTGAAGGGGCGGCATCGGCCGACCTTATGTAAAGAGGTGCCGGAGGTTCAGTCACAGTTCGCCACCGATGCGTCGCGATGCGTGCGATGGCCCGGACCTGTTGATCGGCGTCATCATTGAAGACCAGCGGGCCAAGTGATTCTGCGGATTCCAGAGTTTGTATTGTGGGACCGGTTTCCGGGGTCGAGATATATACCTGTTCTCGCGGCGCGCGGATTGCCGGAATTCTGTCCTGAAAATCCGCACATAGTGCCTCGAAGCCCGACACACCAACTGCAGGAACCCCAAGACCAAGGGCCAATCCGCGCGCAGCGGAAACTGAAATCCGAATACCAGTGAAATTGCCCGGCCCGATCCCGACGCCAATCGCGGACAGATCACCCCATGTGCGCCCAGCTTCTGCAAGAACCTCTTCCAGTAATGGCATAAGGCGTTCGGCCTGACCGCGGGTCATGGCTTCGACCTTTGACGTGACAATGTGGTCGCCCTGCAACAAAGCGGCCGCGCAATGCGCGGCCGATGTGTCGAAAGCCAGAATAACCGGTTCAGACGGCAACTGGGCGAACCTCGGTCACTTCGGGAATGTAGTGGCGCAGAAGGTTCTCGATCCCCATTTTTAACGTCAGGGTCGAGGAAGGGCAGCCCGCGCAGGCACCCTGCATGTGCAGATAGACCACGCCCCGGTCAAATCCGTGGAAGGTAATGTCGCCCCCATCTTGCGCCACGGCAGGCCGAACGCGGCTGTCCAGAAGGTCTTTTATCTGGTTCACAACCTCAGCATCTTCACCGGTGTGTTCTGCATGGCCAGAAGCTGTGGTCGCGTCCGACACCATGACCGGTTGGCCGGATTGATAGTGCTGCATGACCGTGCCAAGAATGGCCGGTTTGATATGGTCCCACTGCACGTCAGCCGATTTGGTGACGGTCACGAAATCGTTGCCAAAGAAAACGCCAGTCACGCCATCAACGGTAAAGATACGGCTCGCCAGAGGCGATTTTTCTGCCGCTTCCGCTGTTGGAAAGTCTGCGGTGCCAACCTCCAGCACGGTTTGGCCGGGCAGGAATTTCAGCGTTGCAGGGTTCGGCGTGGATTCGGTCTGGATGAACATGGCGCGGCTCCGTTTTCGTTGCTCATGATATGCGGGTCCGCGCGCAGGAAGTCAAGATTTGGAACCGTTCTAAATTGTGGTGGCAAACCTGACCGCATCCTCCAACCGATCATCCCCCCAAAACAGTTCCCCGCCCACCAGAAAGCTGGGGGCACCAAACAGCCCATTATCCTGCGCTGTTTTTGTCTGTGTTATAAGCGCGGCCTTGACCGCGGGGTCCTGCGTCTTGTCAAGCAGGTCCTGCGATAATCCGGCTTCGGCAAGGCATGCGCGCAATACAGCGTCGTCCGCGATGTTTTGCCCGTTTGCAAACTCTGCCGAATAAACTGCGCGGCTGAACGCGGCTCTTTGCGCGTGATCTTCGATGGCCAACGTAAGCCGCGCCGCCTTCAAGCCGTTTTGTGGAAATGGATTGGGTTTTTGGAAGGGCAAGTTTCGCTGCGCCGTCAGTCGTTCCATGTCGCGCCACATGTAGCGGCCCTTGGCCGGGTACAGGTTGAACGGAGAATTATCCCAACCCTGCGACGCGAAAATTGGCCCCAGCAGAAAAGGCTGCCATTCGACAGTGACCCCGTGGCTGGTCGCGACGTCCTCGACACGCATCGCACTGAGGTAAGAATAGGTCGAAGCGTATTCGAACCAGAACTGAATGCTATGCGGCATGGTTAGGCCTCAGGTGATTTCTTCCAGCTTTTCCTTGCTTAGATCGCCGGGAACAATCGTGATCGGAATGGGCATGCTGCCAGAATTCTTGGTGAGTTGAGTTACCAATGGCCCGGGGCCTTTCTTTTCGACACCAGCGCCCAGCACCAGCACGCCGATCTCGGGGTCGGACTGTACATGTTCTATGATCTGCGCCACCGGTTCGCCTTCGCGAATGGCCAGTTCCGGGTCGACACCCTGTTTGTCGCGCATCCACTTCGCGAATACCTCGTAATGGGCGTGGATACGTTCGCGGGCTTCCTCGCGCATCACTTCGGCCACACCGATCCAATGGTTGAATTCATCAGGGGGAATGACCGATAGGATCGTCACACCGCCGCCCGTATGGGCCGCACGCATCGCTGCAAACCGCATCGCGTTCAGGCATTCGCGGCTGTCATCCAATACGACCAGGAACTTACGCATGGGTTTCCTCATTCATTTCGGGCGATCATGCCCGACCTGATGCGCGCTGGCAACCGATGCCTAACGCGTGCTGGCCGCCCAATCCCAATACAGCTCGCGCGCACGTCGGGCGATGGGCCCGACCTGATATTGCGTATCCTCCAGCGCCGTGACCGGGGTGATCTTGCTCATGTTGCCGGTCATGAAGACTTCATCAGCCTTATGGAAATCATCAAAGGTCAGGACGGATTCGTGCACGGTCACACCATCGGCACGCAGGTTTTCGATGTGGCGCGCGCGCGTGATACCGGCAAGGAAAGTGCCGTTGGGGGTGGGGGTGAAGACCTCGCCGTCACGAACCATGAAGATATTAGCAGTAGCGGTTTCAGCTACATGCCCAAGAGCGTCAGCCACCAGGGCATTTGCAAAGCCCTTGGACCGGACCTCTTGCAGCATCCGCGCATTGTTCGGGTAAAGGCAGCCCGCCTTGGCGTTCACAACGGCTGATTCCAGAATCGGACGGCGGAAGCGCGTGTATCCCAGCGTGGCCGAGGCGGTGTCAGGTGCCATCGGAATTTCTTCCAGACAGATGGCAAAGCCGGTGCTGTTTTCCTGCGGCACAATCGCGGTCGCGTCCCCGTCGATGCCCCAGTACATCGGGCGGATATAAACGGCAGAGTCGTGCGCATAGCTTTCAAGACCTTCGCGCACGATCTCGACCATCTGATCTGTCGTCACTGTCGGTGTCAGCATCAGCGCCTCGGCCGAGCGGTTCACGCGGGCGCAATGGGCCTTAAGGTCGGGTGCCAGCCCATCGAAATACCGCGCCCCGTCAAAGACTGACGATCCCAGCCATGCACCGTGATCAGCCGCACGCATGATCGGCGCGTCCCCGTCATGCCATTGACCTTCGAAATAGGTACGGATGTTTTTGCCGACTGCCATGACGCCCTCCCAAGCTTTGCGGCAAACCTAGGAAGACGCAACGGCAACGTCCAGCGCAATCAGCCCTGTTTTGCGCCGACCATGCCCACGATGTCGTAGGTCTGCTGCAGGATCGGGGCGGCAATCGCGCGTGCTTTTTCCGCGCCATTGGCCAAAATGCGATCAATCTCGGCCTCTTCACCCATCAGTCGCGCCATCTCGGACGAGATCGGGGCCAGTTTCGACACAGCCAATTCCGCCAGCATGGGCTTGAATTCTCCGAACTGCTTGCCGCCAACCTCGGCCAGAACCTGCTCGGCGGTTTGGTCGCTGAGGGCCGCGTAGATATTCACCAGATTGCGCGCTTCGGGTCTTTCCGACAGGCCTTCAACTTCTGAGGGCAGGGCATCCGGGTCCGTCTTGGCCTTGCGGATTTTCTTGGCAATGGCGTCAGCGTCATCAGTCATGTTGATCCGCGTCATGTCCGACGGGTCCGATGACGACATCTTACGCGACCCGTCCCGCAGGTTCATCACGCGCGGCGCGGGGCCACCGATCACGGGCTCGGTCACTGGGAAGAACTCGACACCATAGTCATGGTTGAACTTGATCGCGATGTCGCGGGTCAGCTCCAGATGCTGCTTTTGATCCTCACCCACTGGCACGTGCGTTGCGTGGTAAGTCAGAATGTCCGCCGCCATCAGCGCCGGATAAGCAAACAGGCCAAGCGAAGCGTTCTGTGCGTTCTTGCCCGCCTTGTCCTTGAACTGCGTCATCCGCTGCATCCAGCCCATGCGAGCGATACAGTTGAAAATCCACGCCAGTTGCGTGTGCTCGGGCACTTGACTTTGGTTGAACAGGATAGATTTCTCGGGGTCCAGCCCGGCGGCGATGAAACCGGCGCAAACCTCGCGGGTTTTTTCACGCAGACGGGCGGGGTCTTGCCAGACGGTGATCGCGTGCAGGTCGACCATGCAATAGATGGTCTCGTAATCTTCGCCCTGCATATCCACAAAACGCTTGAGCGCACCCAGATAGTTACCAAGGTGCAGGTTTCCCGAAGGCTGGATGCCGGAAAACACACGCGGTGTGAACTGGGTTTCGGTCATCGAAGGGAACTCCCGTCTGGAAAAATCAGCCCCCGTCGCTTACCCATGAGGTCAAGGGACGTCAACAGCCGCGAAAGGCCAGCCCAATGAGCAGTGAGCATTATACGCCAGCCGTGAACCCCCTGCCGCCCGTTGTGGTGGCGTTGGTTCTGTTCATCTTCGGGATCGAGCTGATCTTTATGCTGGGCTCACGCGGGCTGGTCGGAGGGCCGTCTGCTATCGGCTGGCGGCTGGACGCGTTGCAGCAGTATTCGTTTTCGCCCGAAATCTTTGACTGGATGGTTGAGAATGGCCGGTGGCCTTTCGAACATCTGATCCGTTTCGTGACCTATCCGTTCGTGTCGGCCAATTTCACCCAGGCCGTCTTTGTCTGTGTCTTTGTGTTGGCCATGGGAAAGATGGTGGCCGAAGTGTTTGGCAGCGTGCAGATGCTGGTAATCTTTGTGCTGTCCGGTATCGGCGGCGCACTGATCTATGCCGTGCCGCTTGATCCGCAATATCCGCTGGTCGGAGGATTCCCCCCGGTCTACGGCCTGATTGGAGCGTTCACGTGGATTTTGTGGCGAAAGCTGTCGCTGGTCGGAGAGAACCAGTCGCGCGCCTTCAGCCTGATTGCGGTGTTGATGGGCATTCAGTTGCTGTTCGGCCTTCTATTTGGCGGAACGCTGGATTGGGTCGCTGATCTGGGTGGGTTTGCCACCGGCTTTGGCCTGTCGTTCTTTCTGGCTCCGGGTGGCTGGGCGCGGATCGTGGGGCGTATACGGCGGGATTGATCACGACCGGCGCAAAGCTGTCTTGAACTCAGACACCTTGAAAGCGCCCATTAGGTGACCAAGAAAGAAATACGTGACGGCGGCAACCAAGATCAGCAGCATCAATGCAAGATACCGCCAGCCGGGTACGTGAAACGCCCAGCCAATCAGGTGAATGGCGGCGAAAAGCACAACGCCCATCCCGGCAGACGCAGCCATGATGCGCCACGCACGATGTTTGAAACGGTCGTCAAACCGGGCTTCTTCCCCCATGCGCCGTGCCCCGATAATCAGCAGCCCGACCATGGCCCAGCCTGCGACCGAGGCCGCGATCGCAGGCGCAATCCATCCCACCACCGGATACAGCCCAAAGGCCAGCCCAGCGTTGATGATCATGGCGACCACCGCATAGTGAAAGGGAGACCGCGTGTCCTCGCGCGCAAAGAACAAAGGTTGCAGCAGCTTTTGCAGCATGAAGGCGGGCAGCCCAATTCCGTAAATCGCGACGGCAAGGGCCGTCGCCGCCGTGTCTTCGGCGCTAAATTGACCGCGTTCAAACAGGACTGAAACCAACGGATTCGGAATGATCACGAAAGCCACGGTCGACGGGATCGTCAGCAGCAGCGTGAACTCTCCCGCGCGCGAGAACGCGTTGCGTGCGCCGTCCTTGTCATCGGCGCGTAGGCGTCGTGACAGGTCAGGCAGCAGGACAATGCCAACAGCGATGCCGACGACGCCCAAGGGCAACTGGTACAGGCGGTCGGCTGCAAATAGCCAACTAACGGCCTTTTCCGTCTTGGACGCCACAAGCTGTCCCACCACAAGGTTGACCTGCGTCACCCCCATGGCGAGCGCCGCAGGAACAGCGATGCGCACCATCCGCCGCATCTCGGGGCTGAGTTTTGGTAGCCCGGGGCGAATGCGGAATCCGGCACGCTCGGTCGCGACCCAGACCAACGCCAGTTGCGCAATACCGGCCAGCGGGATTACGGCGATTAGCCAGCGGATCACTTCCCCGCCGGACGTGGCCCCGGCGATCAGGGCGGCACAGGCAAAGACATTTAAAAGAACCGGCGCGGCCGCAGCAGCCGCAAACCGGCCTGTAGCGTTCAAAACGCCCGAAAACAACGCGGCCAATGACATGAAAAGGATGTATGGGAACAGCACATAGCCGTAGTCGACCGCCAGATCGAACCGTTCATCGCCGTAAAACCCTTCGGCCGTTACCCAGACCAGAGCGGGCATGAAAACCATTGCAAGCCCGACCAGTGCCAGCACCGCCGCCGCAAGCAGGTTGAAGGCATCCTGTGCAAAGCCCTGCGCGTCCTCTTCGCCCTCCAGTCGTTTCGAGAACATCGGCACAAACGCGGCGTTGAATGCACCTTCGGCGAAAAATCGGCGGAACATGTTTGGCAGGCGAAATGCGGCGACAAACGCGTCCATCACTGGCCCCGGCCCGATATAGGCCGTAAGCAGAATTTCACGCAGAAATCCCAATATCCGACTGGTGAGGGTCCAGAACCCGACCGTGAACAGGCCCGAAAACAGCCGGATCTGCTTCATGAGGCTGCGCGCTTAGCGCCCTCGGTGATGGCTTTGCGCAGCTTGGCCTCCAGTGTGCGCTGTTTGCCTTCCGAGTGGTATTTCAGCCCGAACATGTCTTTGACATAGAAGGTATCGACCACCTGCTCGCCATAGGTCGCGATCACGGCGTTTGCCACATAGACATTGGCGGCGGCCAGCGTGCGGGCCAGATCATACAGTAGGCCGGGGCGGTCGCGCGTATCCACTTCGATGATTGTGTAAATCTCGGACCCGTCATTGTCGAAGATGATATGGGTGGGCACGTTAAATGCGCGCTCACGCTTCTTGATCTTGTCGCGGGTTTTCAGGGCATCGCGCGCGACCACTTCACCCTTAAGCGTTTTGTGGATCATCTGCGTCAGGCGTGGCAGTCGGCTGGACTCGAACGGGCGTCCCTCGGCATCCTGAATCCAGAACGCGTCGGTCACATATCCGTCCTTGGTGGTATAGCTGCGTGCATCGACCACGTTTGCTCCGACCAAGGCCAGCGCCCCCGCAATTCGCGCAAAGATACCCGGGTGGTCGCCCATGGCAAAACAGGCACGCGTTGCATCACGATCCTCGTCCGGGTGCAGGCGGATTTCCATCCCACCTGAATCCCCGTTGCGATCAAGGTCCCTAAGCATCTCGGCGAACTCGACATGCGTTGAAAGGTGCAGACCTTGCCAATAGGGGTCATAGTGCCGAGCAGTTTCCGTCTTCAGGTCACCCTTTGACCATTCGGCCAGTTTCGCGCGCAACGCTTTCTTGGCACCCGCACCGCGATTGGCACGGTTAAGGTCTTCCATTCCTGTCTCAAGTGCGCGCTTTGTTTCGGCGTGCAGGGCCCGCAGCAGAGTTGCTTTCCAGTTGTTCCAGGTATCCGGCCCCACACCGCGGATATCGCAGACTGTAAGAACCGTCAGCAGGTCCAGCCGCTTAACCGTTTTCACGGCCTTGGCAAAATCCCTTACCGTGCGCGGGTCCGAAATATCGCGCTTTTGCGCCATGTCGGACATCAACAGGTGATACCGCACCAACCATTCGACGGTTTCCGCATCCTTCTTGTTCAGCCCCAAACGGGGCGCGACCTTGCGGGCAATCTGCGCGCCAAGGATAGAATGATCTTCGGGCCGTCCCTTGGCAATGTCATGCAACAGCAGCGCCACATACAGGACCTTGCGATTAATGCCCTCTTTCAGGATTGACGAGGCCAGCGGTAGGGATTCCACCAACTCACCGCGCTCGATCTGGGCAAGGTTTACGATGCACTGGATGGTGTGCTCATCCACCGTATAGCTGTGATACATGTTGAACTGCATCATTGCGACGATGTGTTCGAATTCCGGCAGGAAAGCAGACAGAACCCCCAGTTCGTTCATTCGGCGCAAGGCCCGTTCAGGGTTTCCGTGCTTCAGCATCAGATCAAGGAAAATGCGCTGGGCTTCCTTGTTTTCGCGCATGTCCTCGTCGATCAGATGCAAGTTCGCGGTAACCAGTCGCATCGCGTCGGGATGGATCAACATTCCGGTGCGCAACCCCTCTTCAAAGAGGCGCAGCATGTTCAGCTTGTCGACAAGGAACTGATCCGGGTCGGCGACGTTCAGTCGACCGTGAACGACGCGAAAGCCGGGTTTGACCCGGGGGCGACGACGCAGAATACGTTCAAGCAAAGCCGCACCTTTCATGTGGCTTGCTTCCAGTTTGGTCAGGAAAATACGCGTCAGTTCCCCGACTTTCGTGGCCTCGCGGAAATAGCGCTGCATGAACACTTCTACGCCGCGGCGTCCGGCCCTGTCTTCGTACCCCATGCGATCGGCCACTTCGACCTGCAGATCGAAGGTCAGTTGTTCAGTGGCCCGTCCCGTCACCAGATGCAGGTGGGAACGCACTGCCCACAGAAAATCCTCGGCCTGAACAAAGGTGGCGAATTCGTCCGGCGTGAACAGACCAAGGGGCACCAACTCGGCCACATCCTGTACGCCGTAGATGTATTTGGCGATCCAATACAAAGACTGAAGATCCCGAAGCCCGCCTTTACCTTCTTTCACGTTGGGCTCGACCATGTAGCGCTGGCCTTGCTTTATGTGTCGCTCGTCACGTTCCTGTAGTTTGGCTTCGATGAAGGCACGCTCGGTGCCCTTGAATAGATCTTCGCGCAGCCGTTTTGTCAGATCGCCGGCAAGCGTTTCGTCACCTGCCAGATAACGCTGTTCCAGCATCGCGGTACGAATCGTGAAATCGTCGCCGCCAAGCCGCAGGCAGTCTTTGATGGTGCGTGAGGAGTGCCCGACCTTTAGCCGCAGGTCCCAGAGGATATAGAGCATGGACTCGATCACGCTCTCGGCCCAGGCGGTAATCTTGTAGGGAGTCAGGAACAGAAGATCGACGTCTGATGCCGGGGCCATTTCACCGCGCCCATATCCCCCCACCGCCAGTACGGCAATCTTTTCACCCTGCGTCGGGGTGGCCAGCGGATGCAGGTCCAGGCTTGCCACTTGCATGGCAGTGCAGACCAGACCGTCGGTCAGGTAGGTATAAGAACGGGTGAGCGGACGCGCATCGAAGGGACGTTTGGCAAATGCGTCGGCAATGGCCTGACGTCCGGCTTTTTGGGCATCGCGCAGTATTCGCACGGTTTCATTGCGCCGTGCGGCGTTTTCCGATGTCTTTTTGAAGGCTTCCGACAGTTGCGCCATAACAGAGTTACTGTCGAATATGTCATCAGCCGGGCATATCAGTTCGCCGCGCGGAACGAGGGTCAGCGCGGGCCGATCAGAAGCCAGCGCCAGAGAAGCTTTGTGGGGCGGAGTCAATCACTACTACCTGTTTATTCTGGATCGTGGCGACAGCCAGACCGCGTTCGTTCGTACCGTCCGAGCGTAGGCGGAAAATTCCGCCAACACCTTGGAAACCGGCATTTTGTGTTAGTGCCGACGCTGTCAGCGCATTCGACTTACCTTGGCTGACCAACGCAGCGATCGCCGCGATGCCGTCATAGGCCAGGCCGCTGATCGGATGCGGCGCTTCGCCATAGGTATTGTTGTAGCGCTGGCGATAGGCTTGTGCCTTGGATGGATCGGGCAGCGCAAACCACCCGCCTTGCACGCCCGGCAGCTCAAGCGTCTGGGCGGGGATGTCCCAGCGCGTCAGACCCATAAACTGCGTCGTTGCAGGCGAAACACCAGCTTCGGGCAGCAATTGCGAATACAGCGGCAATGCCCCCGCTGTGGTTGCGGTCAAAAAGATGGAATCGGCGCCTGACGCATCGACCGTGGCCTTGATCGTGGGTACCGAGTTGATGACACCTTGCTGTGAGCGGTCATATGCGACCGTACCGGCGTTGTTAACCCGGCTGCTGCTTAGCGCATTGGCGATCGCCGACTGGCCAAGCTGACCTGCGGCGTCATTGCTGTGGACGATCACGGCACCGGTTTTTCCCTGCGTACCGGCGAAGTTCACAAGGCGATTGGCCGTATTCTGGAACGTCGGGCCCAGAACAAAGACATTTCCACCCGCGATGCTGGTATTGTTCGAGAAAGACAGCACGTTGACGTTATTGTTTAGGACAGCAAGCCCGGCAGAGTTTGCCGCCTGCGCGTAAACGGGGCCAAGGATGATTTTCGCCCCGTCTGCCACAGCGCGCTGTGCGACCTCGGCGGCGGTGTTGGAACTGCCTTGTGTATCGTAGACCCGCAGATCAATCGTCACGTTTTGCAGGTCAGCCATTGCAAGGCGCGCGGCGTTTTCAAGGCTGCGTGCCAATGCTGCGTCACCAGACTGGGGTGAACCTGCGGGCACCAGAAGGGCAACAGGAACAGGCGCGGAGGTATTGATTGATGGTCCACCACCCAGATTACCTGTCTCACAGGCAGCCAGAAATGCGGCAGTTGCCAGCACGGCGGCGGTTTTCGCCAGTTTGCGAACGGGCTTGCAATGGATAAACATCTAAATGAAAACTCCCTGTCCCGGCGGCTTGGAGTACCGCAAGTCTGTTATGCCGCGATAATAAACGTCACGCTGTGAGGGTCCAGCTTTGAATCACCAAAAAGTCAGATTGGGCGCCGGCCTGTATTTTGTTGCCACTCCGATCGGAACGGCGCGCGATATTACGCTCAGGGCGTTGGATCTGCTGGCTTCGGCAGACATGATCGCGGCCGAGGACACGCGCAGTCTGCGGCGGCTGATGGAGATCCACGGAGTTCCGTTGGACGGGCGTCGGATACTGGCCTACCACGATCACAGCGGCGCAGGTGCGCGGGGGAAGATACTGGACGCGCTGCAGGCCGGTCAGTCGGTGGTCTATGCGTCCGAGGCCGGGATGCCGCTGATCGCCGATCCGGGTTATGATCTGGGAAATCAGGCGGCTGAGGCCGGCCATATGGTGACTTGTGCACCGGGTCCGTCTGCTGCGTTGATGGCCCTGACCCTTGCAGGCCTGCCGACAGACGCGTTCTTTTTCGCAGGGTTTCTGCCGAACGCGTCGGGTGCACGCCGAACACGGATCGAAGCGCTGAGGGATGTGCCCGGAACGCTGGTGTTCTACGAATCGCCAAAACGTGTGGCCGCATCTTTGGCGGATCTGGCACATGTTCTGGGAGGGGATAGGCAGGCCGCAATGTGTCGCGAGTTGACTAAGAAATTCGAAGAGGTTCGGCGCGGCACGCTGGGCACGCTTGCAACCGAGATCGCGGGGCAAACCGTCAAAGGCGAAATTGTTCTGCTGGTGGATCGCGGGCATTCGGAAACCGTTAACGAATCCGACGTAGAAGAGGCATTGAAACGTGCCTTGGAGACGCATTCGGTGCGCGATGCCGCTGACCTTGTATCTGAAATGTACAAGTTGCCGCGCCGACCGATCTACCAGAAGGCATTGAAGCTGGGAAAGGGATGAAATGTCCAGGCGATCCGTGCAAAGCTCTGTGTCTTTTCACGCGGGGCAGGCTGCGGAATTGCGAGTGGCGACAGATTACGAGCGTCGCGGATTCACCATCCTGCATCATCGTTGGCGTGGCGCGGGCGGGGAAATCGACCTGATCGCCCGAGACGCCAAAGGGCTGGTTTTTGTCGAGGTCAAGAAAAGCCAAAGCTTTGAAATGGCTGCCGCTCGGATCAATCACCGACAGATGAGCCGCATTTGCGCCTCTGCCGCGCAATTTCTGGAGAATGAACCGGGTGGTCAACTCACTAATGTTCGGTTCGACGCGGCGCTGGTGGATGCCTCGGGCGCTGTTCAAATTATTGAAAACGCCTTTGGTCAGGACTGACACCCATTGAACCCTTGGGCGCGCTGGGCCATGTATCTGGCGTGAAACTGAGGGACACGCCATGAAAATCGCCTTTCAGATGGACCCGATCGGGGCCGTGGATATCAATGCCGACAGTTCCTTCCGCCTTGCGGAAGAAGCACAGAAGCGCGGCCATTCCCTGTTTTTCTATGGGCCGGATCAACTGGCCTATCAGGAAGGTCGCATAACGGCGCGCGGTCAGGACATGACGGTGCAGCGGATTGCCGGGAACCCGGCCGAGCTGGGCCCCGAGCGTGAGGTTGATCTGGCCGAGTTTGATGTTGTCTGGCTGCGGCAAGACCCTCCGTTCGACATGCATTACATCACGTCGACGCATTTGCTGGATCGCCTCAAAGGGCAGACGCTGGTGGTCAACGATCCGTTCTGGGTGCGGAACTATCCCGAAAAGCTGCTGGTGCTGGACTTCCCGGACCTGACCCCGCCCACAACCATCGCGCGGGATTTGCAGACGATTAAGGCGTTCAAGGAAAAGCACGATGATATCATCCTAAAACCACTTTACGGCAACGGTGGCGCGGGCGTGTTCCGGTTGGATGCAAATGATCGCAATCTGACGTCGCTGCATGAACTGTTCACCGGGTTCTCGCGCGAGCCGCTGATTGTTCAGAAGTTCCTGCCTGACGTCAGCAATGGCGACAAGCGTGTCATTTTGGTGGATGGAGAACCGGTTGGCGCGATCAACCGTGTACCAGCGGCAGGCGAAACCCGGTCAAACATGCATGTCGGCGGGCGTCCTGAAAAGATCGGCCTGTCCGAGCGCGATCTTGAAATTTGCGCCGCGATTGGGCCGTTACTGAAGGAAAAGGGCCAGATTTTTGTTGGGATCGACGTGATCGGCGATTACCTGACCGAGATCAACGTGACCTCGCCCACCGGCATTCAGGAGCTGGAGCGGTTTGACGGCGTCAACATCGCTGAAAAAATCTGGCAGGCAATTGAGGCCAAGGTCTAAGACGCGGCTTGTGCGCTGACGCGAAAGCTCAGCGCCTCAGCCGCATGGGGCCGTTTTACATCCGGTGCCCCGTCCAGATCCGCAATCGTGCGCGCCACCCGCAAAATACGGTGAAAGGCGCGCGCGGATAGGCCAAACCGTTCAGCGGCCTTCAACAGCAATTCTTTGCCTTCGGCGTCTGGCGCTGCGATTTCTTCCAGAATGGCACCTTCCACATCCGCGTTCTGTCGGGTCGATGTGCCCTCGAACCTCTGCGCCTGAACAGCACGTGCCTATTCCACGCGCGCGGCAACAGTGGCCGAACTGTCGCCGGATGGGGGCAGATCAAGATCGGTAAAACCGACTGGCGGCACTTCGAGGCGCAGATCAAACCTATCCATCAGTGGGCCCGAAATGCGGCCCAAATAATCCTCGCCACAGAACGGCGCGCGGGAACAGGCGCGGGCGGGGTCCGTCAGATAACCGCATTTGCAAGGGTTGGCGGCGGCCACCAGCATAAAACGACAGGGATACTTCACATGCGCATTGGCCCGGGCGACCATGACCTCGCCTGTCTCGATCGGTTGGCGCAGGGTTTCCAGAACTGTGCGCGGGAATTCCGGGAATTCGTCCATGAACAGCACACCGTTGTGGGCCAGAGAAATTTCCCCCGGTTTCGCGCCTTTTCCACCGCCAACGATTGCAGCCATCGAAGCGGTGTGGTGCGGTTCCCGAAACGGACGGGTGCGGCTGATGCCGCCTTCGTCCAGCAAGCCGCAAAGCGATTGGATCATCGAGGTTTCCAGCGCCTCGGCCGGGGTCAGCGGCGGCAGATTTCCGGGCAAACGTGCGGCCAGCATGGATTTCCCCGACCCCGGCGTGCCGATCATGATCAGGTGATGTCGCCCGGCGGCGGCGATCTCGAGCGCGCGTTTGGCTCGTTCCTGTCCTTTCACATCCCGCAGGTCGCGGGCGCTGGGTGCAAGGCTGACCTCGCCGGGTTGGGCGGCGGATAACGGAGCCTGGCCTGAGAAATGTCGCACCACATCCCCCAACGATCCGGCCCCTATGACCTGCGTGGCGTCGACCCATGCGGCCTCGGCGCTGGAGGCTTTGGGGCAGAGCAGTGCTCGGTCTTCGGCGGCGTCGGGGGGGATGATCTCGAGCGCAGACAGCAGCGCCATGGCGATGGGCAGGTCGAAATGGCTGCCCTCTTTCGGCAGGTCGGCAGGTGACAGGTTGATGGTGATACGTTTCGACGGTAGCGCGATTGCCATGGAACTGAGCGCGCTACGGACGCGGTCGCGGGCCTCGGACACGGCCTTGTCGGGCAGGCCGACGATGGAAAAAGCGGGCAGGCCCGGCGAGACAGCGCATTGCACCTCGACGGGGCGGGCCTCGACCCCTTGGAAAGCGACGGTATGTGAGCGGGCGACCATGAACGACCTTTTTGGTTAACAGGTCGTTGCTGACACGCGGGCAGTTTAGGAATCGTTAACGCCGGCTACCATCGCGGTGAATTTTGGCCAAGCTTCAGGGTCTGCAACAGTTTTGTCGCGGCAGAACGCATTACAGAAACCCCAAAGCCGTTCGTTCAACTCAAGAACATGAGTGACCGGTTTGCCAGAGTAAGGGCAGGCGCTGTTGATTGAATTGGTTCCGGAAACGGCTCTTGCATCAGTGCGCCCACCAACAGGCCAAGGGCGTGATGAAAGATCCTGTGGATAGGGAAATGGCGTATAATTCACGGTCAGCCCCATCGCGCGCCATTGCCGGACGGTTGGGTCAGAAAGAAGGTCCAGACAATACTGCCGATTGGCATCGGACACGGGCAGCCCGTACCCGACGATGCGCGCTGCAACCGGCGTATAGAATACATCCGCCAAAGAATAGGTGCCGAACAACGGACCGCTCGTCGAACCGGACACGTCGCGCGCGTGATGCCAGAGCGTTTCGATCCGTTCCAGATCGTTCAGAGTTTCTGACGACGGCTTGTACCCCTGCCAACACTGTTTGAGCTGCATCGGGCATTCCCCGCGCAACGCCGAGAACCCGGCCACCATTTCGGCGCACAACCACCGCGCCGTTGCACGGGCTGACGGGTCTTTGGGCCATAGTCCGGCCGCGGGGTGCCGCTCGGCCAGCGTTTCGGCCATGGCGAGGCTTTCTCCCACAACAGTACCTTCCGGCAGGCGCAGGGCAGGTACAAGGCGCGCTGGCGCAAGTGGCTTCATATCTTCGGCCATTGTGCCTGAATAAAGGCCGATCATATGCGTTCGATACGGCAGGTCGAACTTTTCCAGCATCAACCAGCCGCGCATGGACCAACTGGAAAACAGGCGGTCCCCAATAAACAGATCATAGGTCATGACCGCAGGATGGCGCGTGAAAACCTATCCGTAAATCAGTGATTTGTGCGGGTATAGATCACGGAAGGTGATTGATCCGCCCAACAGACCACCCGTCGCCGTGATGGGTCAGCTCTGTGACTGACAGGTTGTCGATCTTGTGGCTAAACGCCTCTCGAGCGGTGACATCCAATGCGCGTTGTACCTGGGTTAGAATGACCCCGAAATGCGCAACAACGACCAGGTCTTGCCCGGTGTGCTGTGTGATCAACGCGTCAACAACGGTATCCACGCGCGCCCGGACCTCATTCCAGCTTTCACCTTCGGGCGGGCGCACGTCGCCTGGGTTGTCCCAGTAGGCAAAGGCCAGCTCGGGGTCGTCGGCCTCGATATCTTTGAATCCGCGCAACTCCCACGTGCCGAAATTGATTTCCCGCAGGTCGGGGTGATGGGGCAAGCGCGCGCGCGCGCCTTGTATGGCCGATGCCGTATCGACCGCGCGGGACAGGTCCGAGGAAATCACCAGTGACTCGGGCGGTAAATGGTCATGCAGTCGCGCCACAGCGGCCGTATCGCTGAGGTCAGCAGGCAAGTCGGACCAACCGACCATGGTTTTGGCATGAGTCGGGCCATGGCGGACAAGATGCAGGCGAGTCATGGTAGCTGTCCTTTCAGAACCAGCGGCAGACCGACCTGAACCTGAACTACCAGTTCTGCCTGAGCCGCCAGCGCAATATTCAACCGCCCCTGCGCCTCGCGAAAGCGGCGGGACAGGGCGTTTTCGGGTACGATGCCCTGACCCAATTCGTTGGAAACAATAACGACCGGGGCCTTGCAGTCTGCGAGGGCCTTCAACAGCGTGGTCTGGGCTTGCACCAGGTCGTTTTCGGCCAGCATATGGTTGGTCAGCCACATGGTCGCGCAGTCGATCAGGCACACATCGTTCGGTGTCAGAGCTGATAAGGCTGGTTCAAGGTCCAGCGGTGCCTCGATCGTTGACCAATCCGGGCCGCGTTGCGCGATATGGCGATCAATCTTTAGGCGCATCTCATCATCAAACACTTGTGATGTGGCAAGGTAAGTGCGGTTTTTACCTGATGAAACAACAAGTTGTTCGGCAAAGCCAGATTTGCCTGAGGCCGCGCCCCCTATCACAAAGGTTAAATCCGGATACACTATTCTTACCTTCCATGTGATCCACCCGGTTTTGTTCTGCGTATCGACCATAAGTCGGCAAAGCAAGGCCGTGCTGCGCCTGTGAAAAGGGGAGATTTCCATGGCACTGGACAATTCAAACGATTTTTCAATGTCGCGACAGGCAATGAAGGCGGAATTGCTGGACGCGGAAACTGAATTGAAACTTGCGTATGCATGGCGCGACCAACGTGACGAGCAAGCTCTGCATCGGTTGATCACGGCCTATATGCGGCTGGCGATTTCGATGGCGGCCAAGTTTAAACGATACGGTGCGCCCATGAATGACCTGATCCAGGAGGCGGGGCTTGGTCTTATGAAGGCCGCCGACAAGTTCGACCCGGATCGCGGCGTGCGCTTTTCCACCTATGCAGTATGGTGGATCAAGGCCAGCATTCAGGACTATGTGATGCGGAACTGGTCGATGGTTCGGACGGGCTCGACCTCCTCACAAAAATCGCTGTTCTTCAATATGCGCCGTGTCCAGGCACGGCTGGAGCGGGAAGCCGCGACAGAAGGAATGCAATTGGATCGTCACCAGTTGCATCAGATGATTGCCGCCGAGATTGGCGTGCCGCTGCGCGACGTCGAGATGATGGAGGGGCGGTTGTCCGGTTCCGATTTCTCGTTGAACGCCGTGCAGTCTGCCGATGAAGACGGGCGCGAGTGGATTGATGCGTTGGAGGACGAGCGCGAACAGGCTGCTGAGACAGTCGAAAACACTCACGACACCGAACAGTTGCGGGAATGGCTTGTGACCGCGATGAAGGCGCTCAACGAGCGTGAGCGGTTCATTGTTCGTGAGCGCAAGCTGCGCGAACCTGCGCGGACGCTTGAAAGTCTGGGGCAGGAGCTTGGCCTGTCCAAGGAACGCGTGCGCCAGTTGGAAGCGGCGGCATTCGTGAAAATGCGCAAGAACCTTGAAGCGCAATCCCGCGAGGTGCAACACTTCATCGCATGAAACAGATTGCGATTCTGCTGTGTGCATTGATGGTTACGGTCAGTCAGGGCCGGGCTGATCAACATATTCCAGACGACGTTGCGGCCGCGATGCGGTCGGCGGACGTGGTTATTCTGGGTGAAATCCATGACAATCCCCAACACCACATGGTGCAGACCGAAGCATTGAAGATCGTGTGGCCCTCGGCCGTGGTATGGGAAATGGTGACCGAGGAGGGGGCGCAGCGACTTGCCCAGAAAGCGGCCTCCAACCCCGAGGAATTGTCGCGAATATTGCGGTGGGCCGAGTCCGGCTGGCCACCATTGAGCATGTATTACCCCGTTTTTCAGGCAACAGATGCGCCGGTCTATGGCGCGATGGTTCCACGCGCCGCTGCCCGCGCCGCGATGGAGCGGGGGGCCGCGACCGCATTGGGCGCGGATGCGGCGCGATATGGTCTGACGATCCCCTTGTCGACCGCCGAGCAGATGGCGCGCGAGGCCGATCAGCTTGCCGCGCATTGCGATGCCATTCCCGAAAGCGCATTGCCGCAAATGGTTGCCATTCAGCGGCTACGCGATGCCGTTCTTACACGGTCGATTCTGCGTGCAACGGATGAAACGGGTGGCCCGGTTGCTGTGATCACGGGAAATGGCCATGCGCGCAAGGATTGGGGAGTCCCGACCTTTTTGTCTCGCTTGCGCCCGGGGTTGAAAGTATTCGTTCTGGGACAGTCCGAGGACGGCAGCATCGAAGGTGAATTCGACGCGGTGATTGACAGCCCTTCGGTCGAACGGGAAGACCCCTGCCTTGCATTTGAGACCCAGAATTAACCGCTGGAACTGTTCGGCGGCCTTGCCTAATGTCGGGGCCGACCGGAATGGGAAGGGCACAACATGCTGGCATCGAAACGCATTCTGCTGATCATCGGCGGAGGGATCGCGGCCTATAAATCGTTGGATCTGATCCGACGGTTGAAGGAACGCGGCGCGTCTGTAACGCCTGTTCTGACGCGTGCGGCTGAAGAATTCGTGACACCCCTGTCTGTTTCCGCGCTTGCCGGGGAAAAGGTGTATCGCGATCTGTTTGATCTGACGGATGAGGCTGAGATGGGGCATATCCAATTGTCCCGGTCGGCGAACCTGATTGTTGTTGCGCCAGCCACGGCGGATTTGATGGGGAAAATGGCGGGCGGGCTGGCCAATGATCTGGCCTCGACCCTGTTGATGGCGACCGACACGCCGGTTTTGTGCGCCCCGGCCATGAACGTGCGCATGTGGGATCATCCCGCGACACAGCGCAATCTGCAGACGTTGAAATCTGATGGGGTCGGTTTTGTCGGTCCGAATGAAGGCGACATGGCGTGTGGGGAATATGGCCCCGGTCGCATGTCCGAGCCTTTGGAAATCGTTGCCGCGATCGAGGCCCAGCTTGGTGATGGCCCGCTTTTGGGGAAACGCATTCTTGTAACTTCTGGCCCAACGCATGAGCCGATTGATCCGGTTCGGTATATTGCCAACCGGTCTTCGGGTGCGCAGGGCGCTGCGGTGGCGCGTGCGCTGGCTGCTTTGGGTGCAGAGGTGATCTTTGTGACCGGACCCGCCGATGTGCCAGCCCCGGACGGGGTGCAGGTTGTGCCTGTGGAGACTGCCCAGCAGATGTCTGACGCTGTGGACGCCGCGCTGCCCGTGGACGCCGGAGTTTTTGCTGCTGCTGTGGCGGACTGGCGCGTGGCCAGCGCCTCGGACCGGAAGCTGAAGAAAACCCGTGACGGTCTTCCTGCACTGGAGTTTGCCGAGAACCCGGACATTCTGAAAAGGGTCGCGCAGATGAACGACGGACGCCCCCCGTTGGTTGTTGGTTTTGCCGCCGAAACGGACAACGTGGTTGAACACGCGACGGCCAAACGCAAACGCAAGGGGTGTGATTGGATCGTTGCCAATGACGTCAGCCCGGCGACGGGGATCATGGGGGGCTCGGAAAATGCGGTCGTCCTGATCTCGGATCAGGGTTCGGAAGAATGGCCCCGTATGGGCAAGGACGCCGTGGCCAAGCGGCTGGCCGACAAAATCGCGGATGCCTTGAACGGCTAGGCAAAAGGAACTCAGATGGTTGCAATTCGTGTGATCCGCGAGGACGGAGCGGACCCCTCGGTGCCCTTGCCCTCTTATGAAACCGCCGGTGCGGCCGGTGCGGATGTTCGGGCTAATATGCCGGACGGTGCGTCAGTCACCTTGCAGCCCGGCGAACGGGCGCTAATTCCAACCGGGTTGCGGATCGAAATCCCTCAGGGTTTCGAAGTGCAGGTGCGCCCGCGGTCCGGGCTTGCGCTGAAACATGGCATTACGCTCCCAAACACGCCGGGCACGATCGACAGCGACTATCGCGGTCCGTTGGGGGTGATCGTTCTCAATGCCGGACAGGAGGCGTTCGAGATCACGCATGGGGAACGCATCGCCCAACTGATCGTGGCCCCCGTTGTGCAGGCCACTTTTGAGGCCGCCGATACACTCAGCGACACCGCGCGCGGGGCTGGCGGTTTCGGGTCAACCGGGCGCGGCTGATGCTGTTGGTCCTCATTCTGGCCGCTGGGTTGTGGGGTATCGGCTATCTTGCCGGAGTGTCCCGTACGGCGCGTCTGGCTTCGGTCGCGGTGTTGCTGTTGGGCGTAATAACAGCCCAATTGGTGCTGCCCGACGGCCACCCCCTGCGTGCGGCAACTGGCGGGTCCGCTGCCATGTGGCTTATACTGGGTGGTTTCGCGGTTCTGGTTCTGGTTTATGGAAGGGTGCTGAAAGCGTTACGCAACCGCGCGACGCCCGCCACGCAGGAGCCCGCCATGCCATCCGACCAATTCTCTGAAACCGAACTGGAACGTTATGCCCGCCATATCGTGTTGCGGGAACTGGGTGGCCCGGGTCAGAAAAAGATGAAACAGGCCCGCGTGCTGGTGATTGGTGCCGGTGGTCTGGGCGCGCCCGCGCTGCAATATCTGGCTGCTGCCGGGGTAGGGACCATCGGCGTGATCGACGATGATGAGGTCGAAAATGCCAACCTGCAACGGCAAGTGATCCATCGGGATGCGGATATCGGGATGCCCAAGGTGTTCTCGGCCCAGCAGGCCATGAAAGCGCAGAACCCCAACGTGACCGTGCTTCCCTATCACCGCCGCCTGACTGACGAGATCGCAGCAGACCTGTTCGCTGATTTTGATCTGATCCTCGACGGAACGGATAATTTCGACACCCGCTATCTGGCCAACCGCACCGCCGTTGCGTTGGGAAAACCGCTGATCTCGGGCGCGTTGTCGCAATGGGAAGGACAACTGAGTGTCTTTGACCCTGCCCACGGCGCGCCTTGCTATCAGTGCATTTTCCCCGAGGCCCCGGCCCCCGGTCTGGCCCCTTCTTGTGCTGAGGCAGGCGTGATCGGCCCTCTGCCCGGCGTTGTGGGCTCGATGATGGCGGTCGAGGCGATCAAGGTGATCACCGGGGCTGGGCAGGCGCTGCGCGGCGAGATGCTGATCTATGACGCGCTTTATGGGGAAAGCCGCAAGATCACTCTGTCACGCCGCGCCGATTGTCCGATTTGCGGTAAGTGAGCGCGCGCGCTGGATCATCCTGCCCTGCGCTCCTAGGTTGCGATCAAAGGAGAGTTTCATGACCAACCCGATCCTGTCCGACTGGACCACACCGTTTGAAATCGCACCGTTTGACACGATTGCCGATAGCGATTTTTCCCCCGCGCTGGACACCGCCCTAAAGGTCCACAACGCGCAGATCGATGCCATCGCGGACAACCCCGACGCGCCCACCTTCGCCAACACGGTCGAAGCGCTTGAGGCCGCAGGTGAGCAGTTGGACAAGGTCCTGTCGGTGTTCTTCACCGTGGCCGGGGCCGATAGCAACCCGATGCGTGAAGAGTTGCAGCGAGACTTCTCGCCCAAACTGGCGGCGCATTTCTCGGGCATTTCGTCGAACAAGGCGCTGTTTCAGCGGTTGGCCGACCTGTGGGCGCGGAAGGACGATCTGAGCCTGACGGACGAACAGTCTCGGGTGCTGATGCTGACCCATCGCGGGTTCGTGCGCGCGGGTGCGGCGCTGACTGGGGATGCAGACGCGCGGATGCAGGCGATCAAGGCGCGGCTGGCCTCGCTGGGTACATCCTTTACCCAGAACCTGCTGGCGGATGAGCGTGAGTGGTTCATGCCTCTGTCCGAGGATGATCTGGAAGGTCTGCCCGATTTCGTCGTGGATACGGCCCGCGCCGCCGGGCAGGAAAAGGGCGCAGACGGCCCGGTTGTGACCCTGTCGCGCTCAATCATCGTGCCGTTCCTGCAATTCTCGCCCCGCCGCGATCTGCGCGAGGTGGCGTACAAGGCGTGGACCGCGCGTGGCGCGAACGGGGGCGAGACGGACAATCGCGAGATCGCCGCCGAAATCCTCGCCCTGCGCGAAGAACGCGCCAAGTTGCTGGGCTATGCCAATTTCGCCGCCTACAAGTTGGAAACCGAGATGGCCCGCACACCAGACAAGGTGCGTGATCTGTTGGTGCAGGTCTGGGAACCGGCCAAGGCCCGAGCCGATGCGGATGCCGCAATCTTGACGCAGATGATGCAGGCAGATGGTGTCAATGGCCCTCTGGCCGCGTGGGACTGGCGCTACTATGCCGAGAAACGTCGCAAGGCCGAGCATGATCTGGATGAGGCCGCGTTGAAGCCTTACCTGCAATTGGACCGGATGATCGAGGCCGCTTTTGCCTGCGCCAACCGTCTGTTCGGGTTGGAATTCGCGCCGCTGGATGTGCCTTTGTACCACCCCGATTGCCGCGCGTGGGAGGTCACGCGCAACGGCCAGCATGTCGCGGTGTTCATCGGGGATTACTTCGCGCGCGGGTCCAAGCGATCCGGCGCGTGGTGCAGCGCGATGCGGTCTCAGGCCAAATTCCCCACGGTGCAGGCTCCGGTCGTGATCAATGTCTGCAACTTCGCCAAAGGCGATCCGGCGTTGCTGTCCTATGATGATGCGCGGACACTGTTTCATGAATTCGGTCATGCGCTGCACCAGATGCTGTCGGATGTGACCTATGAAAGTATCTCGGGTACATCTGTGGCGCGCGATTTCGTGGAACTGCCCAGCCAGCTTTATGAACACTGGCTGGAAGTCCCCGAGGTTCTGGCCGAGTTTGCCACCCATGCTAATACCGGCGCGCCGATGCCGCAGGACATGCTGGACAAGGTGCTGAAGGCCGCCAATTTCGATCAGGGGTTTCAGACGGTCGAATATGTCGCCTCGGCGCTGGTCGATCTGGAATTCCACGACGGCGCGGCCCCCGCCGATCCGATCGCGACACAGGCGCAGGTGCTAGAGGGTCTGGGGATGCCCCCGGCCATCGGGATGCGCCACGCCACCCCGCATTTCGCCCATGTGTTTGCGGGCGATGGCTATAGCGCGGGCTATTACAGCTATATGTGGTCCGAGGTCATGGATGCCGACGCCTTCGCCGCCTTCGAAGAAGCCGGAGGAGCCTTCGATCCCGACCGCGCCAAGGCGCTGGAGGAAAATATCCTGTCCACCGGTGGCTCGCGCGAGGCCGAAGACCTGTATCTGGCCTTCCGGGGCCGGTTGCCGGGGGTAGAGGCGTTGTTGAAAGGCCGTGGCCTGATCTCGGCCTGATCAGTATCCCAGATTGCGGTTCACGACGTGCAGCAGGGGTTGCCCGGCTTCACCTCGGACGATGTTGTCGCAAATGACCTGCGCGGCCGTGGCAGGGCGGGTTTCCGATGCGATGTGGGGCGTGACCGTCACTTTGGGGTGCGCCCAATAGGGATGATCGCCGGGCAGGGGTTCCACCCGAAATACATCCAGCGTCGCGTGCCCGATCTGGCCGGAGTTCAGGGCTGACAACATCGCGTCATCGTCAATCAATGGCCCCCGGCCGGGATTGATAACGCATGCGCCTTTCGGCAGCAGGGCCAGCGTTTCGGCGTTCAGTGTATTTGCGGTCACAGGCGTATCCGGCAAGAGCAGCACGACAATTTCAGCTTGTGACAGGGCGGTACGCAGCCCCGCGTCACCATGCAGACACCTTACCCCCGGAATATCCTTGGCGGTGCGGCTCCAGCCCGTGACTTCGAAACCAAGCGTGGCCAGGGCGCGCGCGGCGGCATCACCCAATGCTCCAAGACCCAGGATGCAAACCCGTCGCTCAGGCGCCAATGGCGGGGCGTCCGGTGCCCATACGCCATCCTGAACAGAAATGTGCTGATCCATCCCAAGGTGATAGCGCAGAACATGCCCCACCACCCATTCTGTCATGCCCTGCGTCAGGCCGTGATCTACCATCCGCGCCAGAGGAACGGTCAGGGTTTCGTTGCCCGCGATCTTTTCGACCCCGGCCCAAAGGCTCAGCACGGCCTTCAGGCGTGTATATGGCGCGAAGTCCAGAAGCCCGCCATCTGGGGCGTAGACGATATAGTCCACCTGATCCGGCTCGATGTTAGTTGACAGACGGAAGTTCAATCCGGCTTCGGTCAGGTACTTTGACAACAGCGGCTGATATACCGGCCAAAGCTCGGGGCGGGCGGAAAACAGGACGTTCACGGACATTGGGGGCCTTTCCGATCACCGGGGACGGTGGATATGGGCGCTTTGGACAATGCCAAAGGCTGCCATCAGAACCAGCATAGCCGATCCGCCATAGCTGACCATTGGCAGGGGCACACCCACGACCGGGGCAAGGCCCATGACCATCGACATGTTCACGGCAAAAAACAGGAAGAAGTTCAACGCAATCCCGAGTGTCACCAGCGAAGAAAACCTGTCCTTCGTCGACAGCGCCGTGACCATGCAGAAGATCAGGATCAGTCCGTACAGGGTCAGCAGTGTGATGCCACCAACAAAACCGAACTCTTCGGCCAGCGTGGTAAAGATGAAGTCGGTGTGTTTTTCAGGCAGAAAGTTCAGCCGCGATTGTGTGCCCTGCATGAATCCGCGCCCGTTCCACCCCCCAGACCCCAGTGCGATTTTCGACTGCGTGATATGGTACCCCGCACCCAGCGGATCGGTAGACGGGTCGAGAAACGTGTCGATGCGGCGGAATTGATAGTCTTTCAGAAGCTGCCATTCTGTTCCACGGCTGTTGAACACGGTGGCAATCAGGCCGACACCCGCAGCGATCACTGCAGCGAAATAGGCCCAGTGGACACCCGCAAGAAACATCAATCCACCCCCGGCCGCGAGCAGCAGGATCGAGGTGCCAAGATCCGGTTGGCGTAGCACCATGAACGTGGGAATTAAGATCAGGATGACGGGAATGATGACCCAGATCGGACGCGATGTTTTGTGCGATGGCAACCAGTCATAATACGATGCCAGCAGCATCACCAACGTCACTTTCATGACTTCGGATGGTTGCAGCCGCATGAACCCAAGATCAATCCAACGCTGTGCGCCCATTCCGACAGTGCCGAACAGCTCCACGAATACCAGCAAAGCGATCGAGCCCAGATAAGCCACCACTGACATGTTGCGCCAGAACCAGATCGGCACAAGCGCCACGATGAACATGACCGCTAGGCCAAGGCCGAACCGCTCCATCTGAGGTTCTGCCCAGGGGGTCCAAGACCCTCCGGCCACCGAATACAGCATCAGGAACCCGGCGCTGGCCGTGCTGATCAGCAACAGGGTGAGGGGCCAGTTCATAAACAGAAACTTGCGAAACCCTGACGGAGTGGATTTGACGGCGTATTCAAGATAGCTCATGCGCGGTCCTTTTCGGACGGACGCGCTTTGGGGCGGCGATCGCCCTCAAGCCGTTTTTGCTGTTCCTTGATGCGGTCGCGGTCGGCGACCGGGTAGGCTTCCAGTGGCGGTGTGCCGTTGTAAAGGGCCTGCAGCATGATATCCCGCGCAACCGGCGCCGCCGCCTTGGAGCCCCCGCCGCCGTGTTCCACGACAACAGCGACGGCATATTTTGGGTTGTCATACGGCGCAAAGCTGACGAACAGCGCGTGGTCACGGCGTTCCCATGGCAAGTCTTCGTTGCGGATAACACCAGCAGCCCGCTCAGCCTTGGTGATGTTGCGCACCTGACTGGTTCCGGTTTTGCCCGCCATGCGGAACTCATCAGCGATAATCCGGCTGCGATAGGCCGTTCCACGCCGGTCGTTCGAGACCGAGAACATCGCCTTGCGCACCTGTTCAAGGTTGTTTGGGTTCACCGCCAAAGGTTCACCCGCGCCCGAGGGTTCTTCGACACCGTTCACTGACCGTACCAAACGCGGCGAGACAGCACGCCCTGTGGCGATCCGCGCCGTCATGACCGCTAGCTGCAATGGTGACGCCAGCATGAACCCCTGACCGATCGAGGCATTCGCCGTGTCGCCCACTAGCCAATCCTGACCGTGCACGCGCTGTTTCCATTCCTGGTTCGGTGCAAGCCCTGCGGCAACGGCGGACATCGGTATGTCGTGTTTCACGCCCAGTCCGAAGATGCGCGCCATGTCCGAGATCCGGTCGATACCGGTTCGCAAAGCCACGTCATAGTAGTAAACATCGCAACTGCGTTTGAGCGATGTTTCCAGATCGACGGTGCGATGGCCGCCGCGCTTCCAGCAGTGGAACCTGCGGCTGCCGACTTTCAGGTGGCCGGGACAATACACGGTGTTGGATGGGCCGATTACCCCGGCCTCAAGCGCGGCCATTGCGGTGATCATCTTGAAAGTCGAGCCGGGCGGGTAAGTGCCCTGCACCGTCTTGTTGGCCAGCGGGCGGTAGTTGTCCTGAGTCAGCGTCCGATAATCCGCGACAGAAATGCCGCGCACGAACAGGTTTGGGTCGAAACTGGGGGCAGAGCTGATGGCGCGTATGTCCCCGGTTTCGCAATCAATTACAACGGCTGCGGCACTTTCCCCTGCCAAACGTGCCTGTGCGTATTGCTGCAGGTCTGCGTCCACGGATAGCTGAAGATCGGCACCGGCCTCACCCACTTGCCTGTCCAATTCGCGCATCACGCGGCCTGTGGCGTTGACCTCGACCCGTTTGGCGCCTGCTTTGCCGCGCAAGGTGCCTTCCTGTTTGGCTTCCAGACCGACCTTGCCGATTTGGAAACGGGGAATACGAAGAACCGGCTCGGGATCCTCGATCTGGCTGAGGTCGTAGTCGCTGACCGGGCCGACATACCCAACGACATGCGCAAAGTCTTCGTATCTTGGGTATTGGCGGGTCATGCCAACTTCGGGGGTGACACCGGGCAGGGCAGGGGCGTTGACCGCGACCTTTGAAATATCTTCCCACGTCACCTGATCCGCCAGCGTTACCGGAAGGAACGGGGCGGACCGGCGCATCTCAGTCTTGGCGCGTTCGATTTCGTCATCGGTCAATGGGATCAGATCGGACAGCTTGGAGATAACAGCATCGACATCGCCCGCATCCTCTCGGACCATCACGATCCGATAGGATGGCGAGTTCTGTCCTATAATTTGTCCGTTACGGTCGTAGATCCGTCCGCGTGTTGGGGGGATAAGTCGGATATTGATGCGGTTCTCTTCCGCCAGCAGGCGGTACTCGTCCGCCTGATCCACCTGCATGAACCGCATTCGGGCCGCCAACCCGCCGATGAAGGCCGCCTGCAAGCCGCCCAATACCACCGCGCGGCGCGGCAGGCGTTTATAGGCAAGCCCCTGCGATTTGGTCTTGCGCTGTTTCATGACCGAAGCCCCGCTGCAGCAGAATCCACCGCCGAGGCGCGTCGAACGCCGAATCCGCTTTGGCTGAGCAGAACGATCACCGGATAAACTGCAATTGTCAGAACCACTTGTATCACCATCGGCCCCAATGCCGCTTGTTGCACGGTTAGAATAGCAAGAATTATGCGGTTCAGTACAAAAACAGCCGTGATCGCGACGGCTGCGGTTGTCCATTCGGCAAAAAATCCGGCATCGCGCATACCGGGCGCGGCCCCGCGCAAATAGGCTGACCCCAGAACAACAAGCGCAGCCAGCAATCCCGGAGGACGTTGCAACAACAGGTCCGCCAGCAGCATCACGATCGCGATCAAAGGGATTGGAACGTATTCAGGCCGCCGTAAGACCCAAGCGAAGGTCAAGGCCATCAGCAGGTCGGGAAACGGCAAGCGCCCCGGTTGTGTGTCCAGCGGCAAAAGGTGCAGAAACATGATCAGAAAGGCCAGAAACAGGTACAGCGCCCGCTTGGTCCAAAGCTGCGAGACCTGCCTATCCATCGCCAGCCTCTGCAGGTGCTTTGGCGGCTTCGGGTCGTCTTGGCCCGACGATATCGCCGGAATCCTCAATCGGAGGCGCAGAATGGAACCGTAGGACCCGCAGAAACTCGAGCCTTTCGAAATCAGCAGACAAACGGACCCGCAGGCGCCCACCGGGGTCAGCCGTGATCTGGCCTATCAACAAACCACCCGGGAAAACGCCGCCATCGCCCGATGTGACAACCCGGTCACCGGGACGTACCAGTTCGCGGTTTTCAAGAAACTCGACCGCCGGAGAAGGCGTGTTATCCCCCGCGATCAGTGCGGTCTGGCCAGAAGGTTGAATCGTTGCGGGTATCGCGCTGGAGGCATCGGTCATCAGGATCACCCGCGCCGTGTCCGGGCCAACGCCCGAGATGCGCCCCACCACGCCGATCCCATCCATCGTGGCCCAGCCGTCCATAATCCCGTCACGCTCGCCCACATTCAGCAAGACCGACTGACGGAAGGGCGAGCCGCTATCCGCCATTACGACGCCCGTGATATAGGTCAGGCGCGGATCAAGCCGCACATTGTTGAGGTCAAGAAGGCGGGCGTTTTCCTGTTCAAGCTGAAGGGCCGCTTCTTTCCACGCGCGCATCAGGCGCAGTTCGCTGCGCAATTCCTGATTTTGCTCGCTCAGGCGCTGATAGCTTTGAAAATCACGTACAAGGTTTACGACGGCCGTGACCGGAACCATGGCCCAATCCATCGAGGGTACGACGGTGTCTACGACCTGTGCGCGGAACCGCTCCACCCGCGGACTGTCAATGCGCCAGACCAGAAAGATGCCCAGCAGACACAGAACCACGATCCCCAGCAGCAGGCGGCGTAAGGGGGGTGTGTATTCGTCGCGCTGTGATCGGTCCTTTGCCACAGGTTACCTTCCCGTGCTGCTCTTGCCCGAGTTTTCACCCCAAAAGGGTGCGCGCCTTAGCTTTCGTAGTCAATCGCGTGGCGCAGTTGTTTTTCATATTCCAGCGCCTTGCCGGTGCCCAAAGCCACACAGTTCAGGCTTTCATCGGCAATCGACACGGCCAAACCGGTCTGTTCGCGCAGCGCAAGGTCCAGATCGCCCAGTAGCGCGCCGCCGCCGGTCAGCATGACACCCCGGTCCACGATATCCGCGGCCAGATCGGGCGGCGTGGTTTCCAGCGCGGTCATCACCGCCTCGCAAATCTGCTGGACGGGTTCTGACAGCGCTTCGGCAACCTGCGCCTGACTGATCTCGATTTCTTTCGGCACGCCGTTCAACAAGTCGCGGCCCCGGATATGCATCGACTGGCCGCGGCCATCGTCGGGCATGCGGGCGGTGCCGATGGTGGTCTTGATCCGCTCAGCGGTGGATTCACCGACCAACAGGTTCTGCTGGCGGCGCAGGTACGAGATGATCGCCTCATCCATGCGGTCGCCACCCACGCGGACCGATCGCGCGTAGACGATGTCGCCCAGCGACAGGACCGCAACCTCTGTAGTACCGCCGCCGATGTCGACGACCATGTTGCCGGTTGGATCAGTGATCGGCATCCCGGCACCAATGGCGGCTGCAATCGGTTCGGCAATCAGGCCTGCGCGGCGCGCGCCTGCGGACAGAACCGACTGTCGGATCGCGCGTTTTTCAACGGGTGTCGCACCATGGGGCACGCAGACAATGATCTTGGGCTTAGAGAAGGTCGAGCGTTTGTGCACTTTGCGGATGAAGTGCTTGATCATCTCTTCGGCGGTGTCGAAATCCGCGATGACACCTTCGCGCATCGGGCGGATCGCTTCGATGGACCCCGGTGTCCGGCCCAGCATCAGCTTGGCGTCCTCACCCACGGCCAGAACCTTTTTGACACCGTCCTTGACGTGATAGGCAACCACTGAGGGTTCCGACAGGATCACACCGCGCCCTTTGACATAAACCAGCGTGTTCGCTGTCCCAAGGTCAATGGCCATGTCCGCTGTGAACAAGCCGCCCAGATTGCCAAAGATTCCCATGTGTTCACTGATCCCGTTCGTCAGAATTTCTACTGCCCGCGACTCGACGGTTCCGGGACGGATGTCTTATAGGGTGCCATCTCGCCCGGTAAAAGGGCTGATTCCGCGTCAATCAGCACCTTTCCGCCTTATTGAGAGGGACTTTAGAAGGCAACATGCTCTCATATCAACATATTTACCACGCTGGAAATCTGGCTGATGTGCAAAAGCACGCTTTGTTGGCATGGATGCTGAAATATCTGACCCGCAAGGACAAGCCTCTGACCTATCTCGAGACGCATTCGGGCCGTGGCTTGTATCAGTTGGATGCAGCCGAGGCCGTGCGGACGGGCGAGGCCGCCGCTGGAATCGAACGGGCGCGGCGCGAAGGGTGGTTCAGCGCGGATCATCCCTTGTCAATGGCGCTAAGTATTGTTCGGGCGCGTCATGGTGAGAACAGCTATGCCGGTTCGCCCCTGATCGCTGCCAGCCTGCTGCGCGAACAGGACAGTTTGCACTTTGCCGAGTTGCACCCGCAGGAATACGCGGCACTGTCGATGACGATGTCTGCCTACGGGGCAAAGATCTACCAGCAGGATGGCTACGAACTGGCGCAGTCGTTGCTGCCACCGACACCACGCCGAGGGCTGCTGTTGATCGACCCAAGCTATGAGGTGAAATCGGAGTACGATCGCTTGCCTGGGATCATTTCCAAGCTGCACCGCAAGTGGAACGTTGGGGTGATTGCGTTGTGGTATCCGATCCTGTCCGACGGGCGGCACAAAGCGATGGTTGAGGCGCTGGTAAAACAGAACCTGCCGAAAGCCGAATGTCATGAAGTCCGGTTTCCGGCCGCGCGCGAAGGGCACCGCATGATCGGTTCCGGAATGTTCGTTGTGAACGCCCCGTTTGGGTTCAATGAGGAAACCCGTCGGCTGGATTCACTCTTTGCCGGGCTTTAAGACGCCTGAATACATGCGTCGGTCGCATTGACCTCCACCCTATACACGCACAGGGTGTTTTTTGAAAATTCCTTATGACAATGGGGTTTTCGGCCCTAGAATTCGGGCGAGGAGGGGTGCCATGGATCGCCGACTTGCTACGGTTCTGGCTGCCGACATGGTCGGGTACAGCCGTTTGATGGAGAACGATGAACAAGGCACGCTGGCGCGGTTGCGCACGCACCGAATAGAACTGATTGATCCGGCCATCGACAAGAACAGGGGCACGATCATCAAGACCACCGGCGACGGGATGCTGGTCGAGTTTTCCAGCGCCAGCGATGCGGTTACCTGCGCGGTCGAGGTTCAGAACCGGATGCTGCGGCGGAATGCAGATGTCCCAAGGGATCAACGCATACAGTTCCGGATTGGCATCAATCTTGATGAGATCATTTTCGAAGACGGCGATATCTTTGGCAGCGGCGTAAACATTGCCGCCCGGTTGGAGCAGTCAGCCCATGCCGGAGGTGTGGTGATTTCGGGCACAGTGCATGATCAGGTGTCTGGTCGACTTGAATTTCAATATCAGGACTTGGGCAATCTCGAACTAAAGAACCTGTCTCAACCCGTCCATGCTTATCGTGTCGAGTTGGATAGACCTTCTGACGACGTCGAGCCGATAGAAGAAGCAGACACCAAGGTCGTAAAGCCTTCGATCGCGGTTTTGCCTTTCGCCAACATGAGCGGCGACACCGAGCAGGAGTTCTTTGCAGATGGTCTGACCGAGGACCTGCTGACCGAACTTAGCCGAAGGCACGAGTTGTTCGTAATCTCTCGAAATTCCAGTTTTGTCTATAAGGGACAGGCCGTGAATGTGCGGGAGGTCGGTGAAAAACTGGGGGCGCAGTACATTGTCGAGGGCAGTGTGCGAAAGGCCGGAAACCGGGTGCGGGTCACCGTTCAGCTTATCGACAGCGATAATGACGGGCACGTCTGGGCCGAGAAATACGACCGCGATCTGGACGACATATTTGCGATTCAGGACGAAGTGATTTCCGCTGTGGTCGCCACCTTGCCGGGGCGGATCGAAGCATCGCAGCAAGAGGGTCTGACGCGCAAGACACCCTCCAGTTTCGCAGCGTATGAATGCGTCTTGGCGGCCAAGGTGCTGCACCATCGCAGCACGCGCCAAGCGAATGTCGAAGCGACCGAAATGATCGACCGGGCAATCAAACTGGATCCGGATTATGCGCATGCCCATGCCTGGAGCGGTTGTATCCGTGGACAGGCCTGGGGGTACGGCTGGTGTGACGACCGCGAAGCGATGCTGGCCGAATGCGAAGAGGCCATACTTAAGGCAGCATCGCTGGATGACAACGACGCTGACGTGCATCGCCTGATGGCGGCGGTAGAGATCTTGCGAAACAATCTTGGGCGTGCGCGGTACCATCAGGAAAGAGCGTTGTCTCTGAATCCCAATTACGATCTTGTCGTTGTCCAGATGGGAGAGTTGTTGACCTGGTCAGGCCGACCCGACGAGGGGGCGGAATGGATACAGAAAGCCATGCGCCTGAACCCGCATCACCCCGCCCGGTTCTGGAGCCATCTGGGAAAGGCGCGGTTCTGCGCCAAAAACTATCATCAGGCGCTAGATGATTTCGGACGTTTGCCGTCTTTGGACATGGTCCAAAACGCCTATGTTGCGGCTTGTCATGCCTGGCTTGGAAATGATGCCGAAGCGCGCGAACATGCCGAGGCAGTCGAGGCCGCGCAACCAGACATCAGCATCGAGGATATCGTCGCAACCCTGCACTATTCCAAGGAAGACGATCTGCACCATTTCGTTCGTGGCTTGGAAAAAGCCGGTTTGGCCTGACGCGCCAAACGAAAAACGGCCCGCTTGTGCGGGCCGTCCGGTTTATGTCAGATCCTTGTAGCTGATCTCGCGGGCGTCCGCGCCGGGGCCTGCCTTTTCACGTCGCATGATCAACCGGTTCAGTGCGTGGATATACGCCTTGGCGGATGCAACGACTGTGTCGGTATTCGCCGATTGCCCCGTTGCGATCATGCCGTCTTCTTCCAGCCGCACGGACACAGTGGCCTGCGCGTCGGTGCCTTCGGTTACCGCGTGAACCTGGTACAGTTGCAAATGCGCCTTGTTGGGATAGATCGACCGGATCGCCTTGAAGGTCGCGTCCACCGGTCCGTCGCCATGTTCCGTCGCGATGATGTCCTTGCCGTCCATTTCCAGCTCGACCGTCGATTCCGCCTGACCCCCGGTGCCACATGTGACTTTCATGGACACCAGTTGGAGGTAGTCGTCATGCTCATCCATGGTCATCAGCGCGATGAGGTCGTCGTCGAACACCTCTTTCTTACGGTCGGCCAGATCCTTGAACCGCACGAAGATGTCCTTGAGCTGGTTGTCACCGACATCAAATCCCAACGTCTCGAGCTTGTCGCGCAGCGCGGCGCGGCCCGAGTGTTTGCCCAAAGGCAGAGAGGTGCCGGAGAGGCCGATATCCTCGGGGCGCATGATCTCGAAGTTTTCGCGGTTTTTCAGCATGCCATCCTGATGGATGCCGCTTTCATGCGCGAAGGCGTTCTTGCCGACGATGGCTTTATTGAACTGCACGTTGAAGCCCGACACGGTCGCCACGCGGCGCGAGATATGCATGATCTTTGTGGTGTCGATGCCCGTGGTCCAAGGCATGATGTCATTGCGGGTCCGCAGGGCCATCACGACCTCTTCAAGCGCGGTGTTGCCCGCGCGTTCACCCAAACCGTTGATGGTACATTCGATCTGACGCGCCCCGCCTGCGACAGCAGCCAGCGAGTTCGCGGTCGCCATACCAAGGTCATTGTGGCAGTGGGTGGCAAAAACTACCTCGTCCGCGCCCGGAACCGTATCAATCAGGCGCTTGATCAGATCCGCGCTTTCGACCGGAGCAGTATAGCCCACGGTATCGGGGATGTTGATCGTGGTGGCCCCGGCCTTGATCGCAATTTCAATCACGCGGCAGAGGTAATCCCATTCCGTCCGCGTCGCGTCCATCGGCGACCATTGCACATTTTCGCACAGGTTGCGGGCATGGCTAACCGTTTCGTGGATCTTGTCGGCCATCTCGTCCATGGTCAGGTTCGGTATGGCGCGATGCAGGGGCGAGGTGCCGATGAAGGTGTGAATCCGGTTCTTCTCGGCGTGTTTCACCGCCTCCCAGCAGCGGTCAATGTCTGCGAAATTGGCGCGGGCCAGACCACAGATGCGGCTGTTTTTCGACCGCTCGGCGATCTCGCTGACAGCTTTGAAGTCACCTTCGGAGGCGATCGGAAAACCGGCCTCGATGATGTCGACACCCATTTCGTCCAACAGCTCGGCAATCTCCAGCTTTTCGTTGTGGGTCATGGTCGCGCCGGGGCTTTGTTCGCCGTCGCGCAAAGTGGTGTCAAAGATCAAGACGCGGTCTTGGTCGGTCACGTTGGTCATGGGAATCTCTTTCTTCTTCTGTCCTAAAGCCTATGGCGCGCGGGCGTCCTCCTCTGAGCGGGCGCGCCGGATGGCACGCTCAGAGGCGGATTAGGATCAGTAGGCCACGCAGTGACGCACCGCGGGTGGCGGTGTCGGCAACAAGGATATCTGCGCGGTTGATCATAGGATTGAGGTTATACAACCCATGCCGGGAATGAAAAGAAGGAATTTGCGTATAGCCGTCAGAAGGTTTTCATTTTCGACCCGGTTGATCCATGCGACCTGGCAGCTAGGTCACTGATGATGAAGTCAGCTCTTGTCATCGGTGCATCAGGCGGAATTGGTAGCGCTTTGTGCCAAGGATTGCGACAGCGCGGTGTATTGGCGACGGGCTTGTCCCGGTCGTCTGATGGTTTTGACGTGACAGACCCTGAAAGCGTGGATCGGGGGTTGGATAAGCAGAATGGCCCGTTTGACATGATCTTGATCGCCACTGGCGCGCTGGAGGTGAACGGGGCCGAGCCAGAAAAGACGATCAAGTCAATCTCGGCACCTGTCATGATGGATCAATTCGCACTCAACGCGGTCGGGCCGGCGCTGGTACTTGGGCACGCACATAAGTTGTTGCCGCGCGACAGGCAATGCGTCGTCGCGATCCTGTCTGCCCGCGTCGGGTCGATCGGCGATAACCGTTTGGGTGGGTGGATCAGCTATCGCGCAGCCAAGGCTGCCTTGAACCAGATCGTGCGCACAGCGGCGATAGAATTGGCGCGCACGCATCCGCAATCCATTTGCGTCGCCTTGCATCCAGGGACAGTTCGCACCAGCTTTACCCAAAAATATTCCGGACGCCATCCAACTGTCGCGCCAGAAGAGGCCGCCAAGAATTTGCTGGGCGTTATAGACCGTCTTACTCCGGCCCAGACAGGCGGATTTTTTGATTGGAAAGGTGAGACCGTGCCGTGGTGAGCGATGCTCAGTCAGCCGTGGGGGTGTCCTCTTCGGGGGTCTCTGTCGAAGGTGTTACTGCAGGCTCTGCCACGTTTTCTTCTGGAAGCACTCCGTTTTCCCAGACACCGGATTCTTCCTGACCATTGGCGTAGCGTATGGTGCCGTCACCGTGGCGCTTGTTGTCCAGAAATCCACCTTCGTACACATCCCCCGTGGCATAGGTTGCGACCCCGGTGCCGCTTATTTTGCCATCGACCCATCCACCGGTATAGGTGAAGCCGCGCGGTGTTGTGATGGTGCCCTGTCCGTGGCGTTTTCCGTCAGAAAACTCGCCGTCATACACGGTTCCGTCAGGAAAGCTGGCTTTTCCTTTTCCCTGCCGCGCGCCTTCTGCCCAGTCGCCCTCGTACCGGTATCCGTTGGCAAATGTCAGAACACCCGTCCCGTGACTGAGACCATTTTTGAACTGTCCGGAATAGACAGCGCCATTTGGATAGGTTGCCTTGCCGGTTCCTTCAAACACACCGGCAATCCAGTCGCCTTCGTAGATGATTCCATCGGAATACGTATGCATCCCTTTGCCATGCGGCAGGTCCGCGCTGAAGTCACCCACGTAGGTCGAGCCGTCGGGGTAGGTCAGTTCGCCAAACCCTTGGATCTGCCCGTCCGCCCAGTCACCGTTGTATTCGAACCCGTCTGTTCCCAGAAAACGCCCTTTTCCGTGGCGCCGGTCGTCAAGGTAATCGCCGTCGTACGTCGCGCCATTGGCATAGGTTGCCTTGCCCTTGCCCTGACGCTGGCCATCCACAAGATCACCCTCGTAGAGGTCGCCGTTCGCCTGAAGCAAACGCCCCTTACCGGTCATGCGATCTTCGGTCCATGCGCCTGTATATGTCATGCCATCGGGAATGGTCAGCGTGCCCTGACCGTGGCGTTGGCCGTTCTGGACGTCCCCCTCATACACGCTGCCCTGTGCCGACGTGATCTTTGCCTTGCCCTGTTTGGTTCCGTCCACCCAATCGCCGTCATATACGTAACCGCTTGGGTCAGTCAGAACACCCTTGCCGTGATAACGCGCGTCTTTGAATGCGCCCTCGTAGATCACACCATTTGCATAAGTCGCAATGCCGTCGCCGTTGATTGATCCGTTAGCCCACGCGCCCACATAGCTGCCGCCGTCGAGATAGATAATCTTTCCCTGACCTTCCGGCTGGCCTTTCGCAAACATGCCTTCATAGACCGAGCCATTCACATATCGCGCAACACCTTTGCCCTGAATCTCGCCCTCGGCCCATTCGCCGGAATATTCGAATCCATTTGGCAGGCGATAGGTTCCGGTGCCGTGGCGCAAACCATTCAGGAAAGTGCCTTCGTAAACACCGCCAACTTCGTCATCCGCGACAATCACCTGACCATCCTGCGCGGAGGCGGACAGTGTCATCAAGGCCATCGCAGTTGCGGCAATCGAAGTGCGGAATGCGTTCATGGTTGTTCAGCCTGCCCGGTTATCGTCCTTTTGCGCAAAACTAAGATACCGATGGGGGCAGGGCAACGGCTTTTGCCGCATTTGTCTTTTCCTCGCGGTGCGATCTGTTAAATGGCATTAGAACAGACGAGGGCAAGAGGGCAGCATGGCCGACCGATTCCGCATCACTCTGGCGCAACTCAACCCTATTGTGGGGGATATTAACGGCAACGCCGCCAAGGCTATCGCCGCATGGGAAGACGCGCGCGAGGCCGGGGCCGACATGGTTGCGCTGCCTGAGATGTTCATTACCGGTTACAATACGCAGGATCTGGTGATGAAGCCTGCGTTTCATCGGGCTGCCATGGCTGCAATCGAAGAACTGGCTGCCAAATGCGCTGACGGACCGGCAATGGCCATCGGTGGGCCTTGGGTCGAGGATGAAAACCTTCATAACGCCTACCTGATCCTCAAGAATGGCAAGATTGGCAGCAAGGTGCTGAAGCACCACCTGCCCAACGAGACAGTATTTGACGAAGTCCGGTTGTATGACTCAGGCCCGCTAGGCGGCCCTTATTCTGTCGGCAATACGCGAATAGGCAGCCCTATCTGTGAAGACAGTTGGCACCCGGATGTTGCCGAAACGCTCGAGGAAACAGGTGCCGAATTTCTGCTTGTTCCGAATGGTTCCCCATATTTTCGCAACAAGTACGATGTGCGCCTGAATCATATGGTTGCGCGGGTTGTCGAAACGGGCTTGCCGCTGATCTATCTCAATATGGTCGGTGGACAGGATGATCAGGTTTTTGACGGTGGCACATTTGGCCTGAACCCTGACGGCACACTTGCCTTCAGAATGCCGGTCTTTGACGAAGCCCTGCGCCATGTTGATCTTGAGCGTGGTGATGAGGGGTGGCGGATCGCGCCCGCTGACGTTGCGCCGCAGCCGGATGAATGGGAGCAGGACTATCGCGCGATGGTTCAATCGTTGCGTGACTATATGAGAAAAACAGGCTTCCCGAAAGCGCTGTTGGGATTGTCGGGGGGCGTCGACTCGGCCCTTGTTGCGGCAATCGCCGTGGACGCGATTGGAGCCGAGAATGTCCGCTGTGTGATGTTGCCGTCGGAATATACCAGCCAGGAGTCATTGGATGATGCCGAGGCCGTCGCCAAGGCGCTGGGTGTTCACTATGACTTTGTCCCTATCTCGGACAGCCGGGCTGCGGTGACAGAAACGCTGACGCCGCTATTTGCTGGTCGAGATGCGGACCTGACGGAAGAGAACATCCAATCCCGGTTGCGCGGGTTGCTGTTGATGGCGATCTCGAACAAATTTGGCGAGATGCTGCTGACCACTGGCAACAAGTCCGAAGTTGCCGTTGGGTATGCCACGATCTACGGCGACATGAATGGGGGCTATAACCCCATCAAGGACCTGTACAAAACGCGTGTGTTCGAGACGTGCCGCTGGCGCAACGCCAATCACCGTGACTGGATGTCCGGTCCATCGGGCGAGGTGATCCGGCCTTCCGTGATTGACAAACCCCCAAGTGCGGAACTGCGCGAGGATCAGAAAGATAGCGATAGTTTGCCGGATTATCCTGTTTTGGACGCGATTTTGGATATTCTGGTGGATCAGGAGGGGTCTATTGCGGATTGCGTCGCGGCTGGTTTCGATGGCGACGTGGCGCGCCGGGTCGAGCATCTGATCTATGTCAGCGAATACAAACGCTTTCAGTCCGCGCCGGGGACACGTTTGACCAGCCGTGCCTTTTGGTTGGATCGCAGATACCCAATTGTGAACCGCTGGCGCGACCGATCCTAAAGGTATCGCGGGCCGCAAAACGTCTATTTTCGGATACAAACTACCCCCATTCATCGAACTGTTTCCAAATCCCATGGGTTTGTGGCCGCTTCCCTTGGGAGCAGGGGTGGCTGCTTGATGATCTGACATCTTTTCGCCATAGTTTTGTTGAATTATCGCCTCATGTGGGGCGGGTGTGACGCATTGCACTGGGCCACGAGCCTTTGACAGCTATCTGGCCAAATGCGGAACACTGATATGGGTTTTGGTTGTAATGGTCTGGTACGATTATGCGTGAGGAATACGATAAACCTCTCCACTCGCCTTTGCCGTGGAAGTCGATGGAATCCGAAGGGCAAACGCTGGACGAGGCGAAGATTGACACTGTCATAGCCGACCTCCTGAGCGAGGAGACCTCTTTTCGGGCGGTCCAACCCGAATTCGCGCGGCCCACTGAAACCGCAGAGTTGGACGCCGAAGACGAAAAGGTTGACGATCCCTCGGAAACGGTCATCGGTTTCACGTCTGCCCTGCGCCAGAAATGGGCTGAATTGGTCGGCGCTGCCTGAACGTTTCGGTCGCGACTAGAAGCGAAGCGTGCGCAGCGGCCACATATCATCAAAATAGTGTCAAACTCGACTTCGGTCGTATTGCTTCGGCACGATTGAAGGGCATTCATTGCTGTCGGAGCAATGAATAATGAGCGGTAAATGCCCGGCCCGAAACCTATTCCTGTCGAACCTGATCTGAGCTTACCCAAAGCCGTGGACGTCGTTGTCATCGGGGGCGGGATCATCGGCTGTGCTACCGCTTTGGAGCTGTCAGAACGCGGCTTGTCGGTGTTGCTTTGCGAAAAGGGTCATATCGCTGGCGAACAGAGCTCTCGTAATTGGGGGTGGGTTCGATTAGGGCTGCGGGATCCCCGGGAAATTCCGCTGATGATCGAATCTCAGCGTCTGTGGGATGACCTGGACCGTAGGACCGGTCGAAGAACAGGTTTTGTCCGCTCGGGAATTTTGTTTGGTGCATCGGGCCCCCGCGACCGCAACAACCTAGAGCGCTGGCTGACCCATGTAGACGGGCTGCAGACAGGTGCAAGAATGGTGTCCGGGGCAGACCTGAAAGAGCTTTTGCCGGGGTGTTCCACAGAGTTGGAGTGGGCCTTGCATATGCCGCAGGACGGCCGTGCCGAGCCGCAATGGGCCGCGCCTGCCATGGCCGAAGCTGCGCGCGACCGAGGTGCCTCGGTGATGACCAACTGCGCGGTACGCAGCGTGGATGTGCAAGGCGGTCGCGTCGCAGGTGTCTTCACCGAAAGGGGGCGTGTGGCCTGCACACAGGTCGTGCTGGCCGGCGGTGCCTGGTCGCGTCTTTTTGCTGGAAATGCGGGGATCGACTTGCCGCAACTCAAGGTGTTGAACACGGTGCTGCGCACTTCGCCCGCTGACGGACCTGAAACGGCATTGTGGTCTGATGACTTTGCCATAAGAAAACGCGCGGACGGGGGCTATTCCATTGCCTCGGGGCACGAAAACACGGTCGATATCGTTCCTGACAGTTTTAGGTTGGCGCGGCGATTTCTGCCGGCCTACAGGCAAGAGTGGCGGTCGCTGCGGTTCCGCTTTTCCAAACGATGGGCGGCTGAGGCACAACAGGGCCGGAGGTGGCTGCCCACGGATGTCACGCCGTTTGAACATTGCCGCGTTCTGGACCCGGAACCGTCACGCAAAGTTCTGAGACAGGTTTGGTCACGGGCCAGCAAAAGCGTACCTGCATTGAAGCAGGCAGAGATTGTTCAAAGCTGGGCGGGCATGATTGATGTGACCCCAGATGCAATTCCGGTCATGTCGAGCGTCGACGAGATGCCCGGAATGTTCATCGCCACGGGATTTTCGGGCCACGGGTTCGGTATCGGGCCCGGGGCAGGGCGGTTTATGGCCGATCTTGTGACCGGAGCCGCCCCATGCGTGGACCCGGCCGCGTTTCGTCTGTCTCGGTTTACAGACGGCTCGAAGGTGCGGCCGGATCCTGGATATTAGGGGTTAGCCCATCATCTGATAGCTGACCGGGACAAAGCGGAATCCGTCGCCGCGGGTTTCGACAAACCCTGCTGACGGGAAGGGCATGTGATACCCGATCATCGGTACTTTGTCTGCGGCCAGCATTCCCAGCACGTTGCGCCGTGACTGCGTCGCTGCGGCTTTGTCCATGTCAAAACGGACCTCCCATTCCGGATGCGCGAAAGACCAGACATAATGGTTGGCCAGATCAGCGGTCAGCACCAGACGCTGGCCGTTGCTTTCCAGATGATAGACCGTGTGGCCCGGTGTATGTCCATATGCAGCCACGGCGGTAATGCCCGAGGTGACCTCGCCACCGTCCTCGAGGAACGACATTTTCTCGGCCTGCGGGGTGACTTTGGCGGCCACCAGATCGCCAACGCGGTTCCCGGCGTCTTGCGCGGCCCAGAAATCATATTCCGGCGATGCGGTCACGAAGCGCGCATTTGCAAAGGTGGGCGCATCGTTTGTGGTCATGCCGCCGATATGGTCGGGGTGCATATGGGTGATCACAACGACGTCGATCTGATCTGTAGACACCCCCGCATCCGCCAGCGCGGCCTGAATGCCGCCTTGGCCCAGCCCTGTGTCGAACAGAACCAGCTCGGACCCTGTATTGACAAGCGTCGGGGTGAAGAAGAACTGTGCTACGTCGGGTGAGATGAAATTATCGGCCGAGACCTTGGCGAAATCCTCATCCGAGGCGCCTCCGCCAAAGATTTCCTTGGCGCCATCGCGGGGCAGACTGCCATCCAGCAGGGTTGTGACGGTAAAATCACCTAGTTGAAAGGATTTGGCGATGGTCGAGTTGGCCTTGGTTTCAGTTCCCGCAGCCAGAAGCGGGGTTGCCGCTGATGCAAACGGCAAAGCAGCCGCAGCGCCCAGAGCGGCCCGGCGGGTAAGTTTAACGGTCATTTTTGATCTCCCTGTGTATCCCAGCAGGTGAAAGATAGGTCGTCGATATCAACTTGCCACTTGAAGTTACCGTGAACGGGGCCGTGGCTGGACAAAACGCCCATCCTGTGACAAGAGCCGCGCCAACAGGAGACACCTATGACAACCACCCGTTTCGCCCCGTCGCCCACCGGTTACATCCATGTGGGCAACCTGCGCACCGCACTGATGAACTATCTGATCGCCCGCAAGGCTGGCGGCACGTTCATCTTGCGCATCGACGACACCGACCCCGAGCGTTCGAAGGAAGAATATGTCGACGCGATCAAACAGGATCTGGAGTGGCTGGGCCTGCATTGGGACCGGGCTGAGCGTCAGTCTGACAGGCTGGACCGCTATGCCGAGGCCGCCGACAAGCTGCGTGAGATGGGCCGGTTCTATGAGGCGTTCGAGACCCCGACCGAGCTGGATCTGAAGCGCAAGAAACAACTGAATATGGGCAAGCCTCCGGTCTATGACCGCGCGGCGTTGAACCTTAGCGATGCTGAAAAAGAGGCCCTGCGCGCCGAGCGTGGCAACGGCGTCTGGCGCTTCAAGCTTGATCACCAGCGGATCGAGTGGAATGACGGCATTCTGGGCGACATCTCGATTGATGCGGCATCGGTTTCTGACCCAGTGCTGATCCGCGGCGACGGGCAGGTTCTTTACACAATTGCGTCGGTTGTTGATGACACTGAGATGGGTGTGACGGACGTGGTGCGTGGCTCGGATCACGTGACCAACACCGCGACGCAGATTCAGATCATTGAGGCGCTGGGCGGCACATGCCCGCGCTTTGCGCACCATTCGCTGTTGACCGGCCCTCAGGGTGAGGCGCTGTCGAAACGTCTGGGCACGCTGGCGCTGCGCGATCTGCGCGAACAGGGTGTGCAGCCGATGGCTCTGTTGAGCCTGATGGCGCGTCTGGGCTCGTCCGATCCGGTCGAATTGCGCTCGGACATGGCCGAACTGATTGACGGGTTTGATATTGGCCGTTTCGGTGCGGCCCCGACCAAGTTCGACGTGCAGGACCTGTTCCCTCTGACTGCAAAGCACCTACAGTCTTTGCCGCTGGCGGATGTTGCCGACGCCGTGGCGGACGCTGGTGTTCCGACGGAACTGGCTGAACCCTTCTGGGCCATGGCACGCGAGAACATCACCACGCTGGCCGACCTGAAAGGCTGGTGGGAGCTGTGCCGCGATGGGGCCGAGCCATTGATCGCTGACGAAGACCGTGAGTTCATCGCCGAGGCTGTTGTGCTGCTGCCCGAAGGTCCGTTCGATGGGGAAACCTGGGGCCAATGGACGAGCGCCGTGAAGGAGGCCACAGGCCGCAAAGGCAAAGGTCTGTTCATGCCCTTGCGCAAGGCGCTGACGGGTATGGAACGGGGTCCCGAGATGGCCGCCTTGTTGCCATTGCTGCAAGTGATCCGCGCGCGGGGGTGATGAACGCGCCTTGTGGCGCGTGTCTCCGACGGAAGTATTTTTGAACAGAAGAAGGGCCGGGGTTTGACCTCGGCTTTTTTATTGGGCGTTAACGATGGTTGCAGAGAGATGCTGTAGGCGGTCGTCGACAAAGCGCGTTTCGTCGGGTTTGAGCTGTTGGTGGCGCGGGTAACGTGGTTCGACCCGATCGTTCAGGATCGGCGCGTCCCACCCGTCAGTGGTGGTAAAGAAACGTTCGGCCCCTTCTTCGCCAAAGGCGCGCAGATACCCCTGAACGACGACGTCAATATAGCTGAGCAATAGCGGGTGTTGGTCCGTCGGCTCGCCGTGCCGTTCATGCGGAACGGCATATACGGCGATCTCAACATCGTGGGTCAGGGGATGCGAGATGGAATGCGTCGCGGGTACGCGGTCGTAGGCCCATTCCCGTTCATCCAGTGCGGCCCAATCGTTTTTGGGAACATGGGCGATCATGCCATCGATTTCAGAGTCTGCGTCCGGAACCGCAGTCAGAAAAGCGACTGGTCGCAGGTCCGTATGCTTCCATGCGCGTCGCCACCCCTTTAGCCGGGCGGGGCGGGGATCGGGAAAGTCGTGGGTGGCGAGGTTCACGAGGCTGCCGTAGCCAAAGAAATAGGGATCTGCCATGTTTTCCTGTATTCTGCTGGGGCAATTGATGTATGTCAAACCGCCTTTTTGCCAGACATGCAATAAGATCCCATCTTGAAATTTGGGAGGCCATCATGCGCATCACCAAAAGGACGAACATAGCAGTGCGCCTGTTGATGTATTGTGCGGCGCATCAAGACAGGTTGGTGACCAAGTCCGAGATCGCCGAAGCCTGCAATATCTCGGAAAACCATCTGGCGCAGGTGATCAATCAACTTAGTCAACTGAATTATCTCAGCACGCAACGCGGGCGGAACGGTGGTCTGGCGCTTGCGCGTCCGGCCGATCAGGTCCGTATCGGGTCGGTTTTCCGCCATGTGGAGGGCAACCTGCCGCTGGCAGAGTGTTTTGCGGATGCTGATAATACCTGTCCGTTGACAGATGCCTGCCGGTTGCGAATGGCGCTGCAGGATGCGGCCGAAGTATTCTATGCCTCGCTGGATGAGATCACTTTGGACGCGCTGGTGTGTGACAACGACCAGTTGTTGAAAATTCTGCAACCGGTGGCCTGTGCAAGGTAAGTTTAATCGCTGGCTCGCAGTATGCGGGCCGGGCGCACCGCAAGGGGGCGCAGGGCAAAGACAAGGCCCGCGCCCAGGGTCACGAAGATACCGGCCAGTACGATGCCGATGGCCGAAGGCCAAATAACGGTAAAATCCGCGTCAAAGATGAATGTCGCCACGGCCCATCCCCCCAGAACACCGGCCAGCAATGCGACGGAGCCTGCCGCAGCCCCCAGAAGTACTGCGCGCAGGGCAAAGCTCAGCAAAATGCGGCGTCTGTCGGCGCCCAGTGTCTTAAGGATTGCGGCCTCATACCTGCGGGCGAGTTCGCCTGCGGCGGCTGCGCCGATCAACACCAAAAAGCCTGTCAGTAGCGAAACACCTGCCCCGTAAGACGTTGCCGCCGCCAGACCTGCCAAGAGGCCCGACACTCGGTCGATCGCATCGCGCACGCGGATCGCGGTGATATTTGGAAACTGCCCGGCCAGATCGCGCAGAATGGCGGCTTCGGCCTGTTCTTCGGCATAGACGGTGGCGATGAAACTATGCGGTGCACCGGCAAGGGCTGACGGGTTCATGGACATGATGAAACCTATTCCTGCGGTCGAGAAATCTACTTCACGCAGTGAGGTTAATTTGGCCGTAATATCACGCCCCAGAATGTTGACCGTCAGTTCATCACCGAGCTTTAGGCCCATTTCCTCGGCTTCTTCGGCTGCAAAGCTGACTTGGGGGCCGCCCGAGTAATCTTCTGGCCACCATTGGCCTGCGGTAATCCGTGTGTTTTTTGGGGGCAGCGCCGAATACGTCACGCCGCGATCGCCATCCAGAACCCAATGATCACCAGCTGTGTCCCGCGCCGGGCGTCCGTTGATCTGGGTGATGATGCCCCGCAGCATCGGTGCGCTCTCTACGCGGGTGACGGCTGAATCTTTTGACAATCGGTCAGAAAAGCCGGGCATCTGGTCTTTCTGAATGTCGACGAAAAAGTAGGATGGTGCCACGTCCGGCAGGTTTCCTGAGATTGCATTGCGCAATGTCCCGTCGATTTGTCCGACTGCCGCCAATACAGAAAGACCCAATCCCAAGGACAACACGACCGAAGCTGCGCCTTCGCGGGGGTTGGAAATCGCGGCCAGCGCCCAGCGTAGGGCGGGGCGACCACGGGCCGGTTTCGCCGCGAGGCGTGAAAGCCTACGGATACCCAGTGCAGAAAGCGACAAAAGAAGTAGCGCGGCAATCAACCCTCCGCTGGTCCACAGCGTCAGGCGCGCGGACCCGCTGAACCACGCTGCGGCTGAAATCAGCAGCACCAGACCAATGCCAGTCGCAATCACATACACTGGGCGGGGCAGAACCCTTGCCGAGGTCAGGGCATCGCGAAACAAGGTTGCGGCGCGGACTTCTTCTGTTCGGGCCAGTGGCCAAAGTGTGAATAAAAAGGCAGTCAAAAGCCCGTAGAGCGCGGCCTCTGCCAAGGGCTGCGGGTAAAGTGAAAAAACAGCGGGTACAGGCAGGCGGGCTTCGATCAAAGGCGCCAAGACCAGAGGCGCAACTCCGCCCAATATCAGGCCCATCACGATGCCAATGCCGGACAGGATACCGATCTGGATCATATAGGTTTGAAAGATGGTTGCTTTATCTGCGCCCAATGTCCGTAGGGTTGCGATTGTTTCGGTTTTCTGGGCGAGATAAGCGCGCACTGCGGCGGAAACACCGATGCCGCCGACTGCCAGACCGGACAACCCGACCAAAACCAGAAAGGCGCTTAGTCGGGCGACGAATTCGGAAATTCCCGGTGCTCCGTTTCGTGCGTCGGTCCAGCGCATGCCAGTTCCGTCAAAGAACGTCTGTGCACTTGCCGATAGCGTTCCGAGATCAGCGTCTTGCGGCAGCTCCAACCGGTATTTTGTTGAAAACAGCGTTCCCGGTGCCAGCAGTCCAGACGACTGAAGATCCTTTGTGCGGACCATCGTTCGCGGCCCCAACCCAAACCCATCTGCGGCCCCGTCCGGCTCATGCAGCAGGGCTGCCATCAATACAAAGTCCTGAGTTCCAAGCGTAACCTGGTCGCCTGTCGACAAATCTAACCTGTCGATCAGAATTCGATCCATGACGGCACCGGGCAGCGCCCCTTGCCCATCCATCGCGACAGAGAGCGGCATCTCGGGTTCCAACACGGGCGACCCCAAAAGCGGATAGGCGTCATCAATAGATTTCACCTGTGTCAGGGCGCGTTGCGTTTTGCCGTTCAACCGGACAACGGCCATTGAGCGGAAATCTACGACTTCGGACAGAGCTTCTGCCGTATTCTGCATCCAGGCGCGTTCGTCGTCATTGGCAAAGCGGTAGGTGAACTCCAACTGGGCATCGCCACCCAAAAGGGACGCGCCTTCTTTGGACAGTCCAGTCTGGATGGCGTGGCGAACGGATCCGACTGCGGCGATTGCCGCGACCCCTAACGCCAGACAAGCGAGGAATACTTGAAACCCCCGCAGCCCACCGCGCAGTTCGCGACGCGCCAAACGCGCGGCAAGGCGCAGGCTCATTCTGCGGCCTCTTGCTGCGTGTCTTCGGTTATGCGCCCGTCGCGCAACCGGATCACCCGGTCACATTTATGGGCCAAACTGTGGCTGTGTGTGACCAGTATGAGGGTGGCGCCATGTCGATCCCGTAGGTCGAGCAGCAAGTCAACAATCGCAGTACCGTTTGCTTCATCCAGATTTCCGGTGGGTTCGTCGGCCAGCAATATCTGAGGGCGCGGCGCGACGGCGCGTGCAAGGGCGACGCGCTGTTGCTCACCGCCCGATAGTTGCGCGGGGTAGTGATCCCGACGATGCGCCAGCCCGACGGCCTCTAGTTCCGTTTCTGCCCGCGAGAAGGCATCGCGATGTCCGGCCAGTTCCAACGGCGTGGCGACGTTCTCTAAGGCCGTCATAGAGGGGATGAGGTGGAAGTTCTGGAAAACAACACCCATCGCGCTGCGCCTGAAACGGGCCAGTGCGTCTTCGTCCATGTCGGTCAGATCGTGATCCAGCACGGTAATCCTGCCGCCTGTTGCCTGCTCCAACCCGCCCATCAGCATCAGCAATGACGACTTGCCCGACCCGGACGGGCCAACCAGACCCAGCGTTTCCCCCTTGTTTACCGATAAATTGATGTCGTGCAGAATATCCACCCGACCGGCATTGCCATCCAGCGACAAAGCAGCATTTTGAAGCGAGAGTACTGGTGATGTCATAGGTCAATCCAATCGGAGGCGGTCAATTGGGATATGGAGCGGTTGGGATTTTGCGCAAGGCTTTGATGTCGGGCGCGTTTGCGTGCTGCGGCTTTGCGGTCACAGCCGAAACCGTTGTGATCGCGGCTTTGGGCGACTCGTTGACCCAAGGCTATGGGTTACCCGAACAGGAGGGATTTGTTCCGCAGCTTTCAAGCTGGCTTCGGGACAAAGGGGCCGACGTGCGGCTGATTAACGCCGGAGTGTCCGGCGATACCACTGCGGGTGGGGCGTCGCGTGTCGGTTGGACCCTGACGCCCGAGGTGGACGGAATGATCGTCGCATTGGGTGGGAATGACCTGTTGCGGGGGATCGACCCGGCCGTGTCACGCTCTAACCTCGAAGCGATCTTGCAGGCCACGGACGCCGCAATGGTCGAGGTCCTGCTGGTCGGCATGCAAGCGCCGGGAAATTACGGCGCGGCATATAAGTCAGAATTTGACGCAATTTACCCCGATCTGGCCGCACAGTTTCAGACCGGATACGCTCCGGATTTTTTCGCGGGATTGGTGGCAGAGGGCGATCCGAATGCCATCCGCGCTTACCTCCAGCCCGACGGCATCCACCCGAACGCCAAGGGTGTTTCTCTGATTGTCGAGGCGATCGGCCCAAGTGTTCTGGACTTGGTGAACCAGATCAACGACTGATCAGACCACCGTCACAACGGTTCCGACCGGAACACGCTCGTACAGGTCGATGACGTGCGCGTTCAGCATTCTGATGCACCCGTTCGAGGCCGCTGTTCCGATCGTCTGCGGCTGCGTCGTTCCGTGAATTCGGAAATAGGTGTCGACTCCGTTCTGGAACAGATAAAGAGCGCGGGCACCCAATGGATTGTCGCCCCCACCCGGTTGGACATAGTCGTTGTCCTTGAAGCGGGCATATGTCCTTGGTTCCCGTTCAATCATCTCTTCGGTCGGCCGCCAGGTGGGCCATTCTTTCTTGACGTCGATCGTAGCGGTTCCGGTGAATTCCAGCCCGGCCTTGCCGACACCGCAGCCATAGCGAATGGCCTTGCGCGGTTCGGTGACGTAGTAGAGGTAGAAAGAGCGCGGAACCACCAACAACTGGCCCGGCAGAAATTCTTTCTTGATCCGCACATATTGCGGCGTGGGATCGTATTCGACGGCTTTTTGCTTTGCCGTGGCCATTCCGGGGATCAAGCAGGTGGCTGCGGCTGTGGTAACGAATGTGCGACGTGTGAACATGGTGGTTCTCTTCAAATTAACACGGAAATCATAACAATAATGTTGAATGATATCCGATCCGGTCAATCACCGGGACAGAGTAACCGAAAAGTGATGTATTCCTGCGGACACAGTATCGTCGTGGTGCCGCCGGTCGAAAAAACAAGTCGAAAAAGAAAAAGGGCAGGGGATTATCCCTGCCCTTGGAACGGCTTACGCCAGTTCGATATTGTCAGCGCTTTCGCGGCCGTCACGACCCGAGCGCAGTTCGTACGTGACTTTTTGGTTGTCGGCCAGACCGGTGAGGCCCGAGCGTTCGACGGCCGAGATGTGCACAAAGATGTCTTTGCCGCCATCTTCGGGTGCGATAAAGCCGTAGCCTTTGGTGGTGTTGAACCATTTAACGGTGCCTGCAGGCATATCCGTGTCTCCTGTTTAGTGCTGCCCACGTGGATGCGGCAGCCTGGCGTCGTCGGTCTGGATCGAGTGACTGAGCGCCGTAGAAGGAGACAGTAGGTCGAAATAGAAAAACGTAAGCCCTTTGGATATGGCATTGGGGTGGGCGTGTGGCAAGGGTGTATGATTTCTGAGTACGTCGAAAAACTCGTCGAGTTTGGTTTGTTCAGAAAAAGCTTAATGATGGTTGGAGCTCTGGTATTAACATTCCACAGTATTTTTCCTGACAAAAATTAGCGGCCTCACTGTTTGCTAGGTGGAAATCAAAACGTGATTGGAGAGCAGGTTGTTTAGGTATTTGTCGACAATTCTATTTGTTACGTCAGCTTGCACGCATGTGAACTACGATGACATCGCGGCAGGTGAAATTAAAGGTTCCCTAACTCTTCTGTGGGTCGATGAAACCCAAAGAGGATCAGGCGACGGTACCTTCGTTTTCGTGCCGAACAAAGACCCTTTGCGTATGGAGCGCCATGATCCCCGTGCTACGGTTCCCGAGATTCGGCCGCAAATCATGTACACCGATGGCGGATCAATTCCCAAAGCCGCCCAAGCGCTGAAAGGGTTTTCACCGTGGGGTTACGCGCCGGCTTATATGCTCCATGATTGGCTTTTTGTCGCTCGTAAATGCTTGAATGACAATGACGCGACCGCAGAAGAGCAAAAGATGGAGAGCGTGACATTCAAAGAAAGTGTGCGGATTGCGGTTGAAGCAATAAAAGGCCTGGAGGACAAAGGAACGGTCACCGCCAATCCTATAGCACCAAGAGTCATCGCTGCGGCGATTTCCAGTGGCATTTCCTACCGCCTCTGGAATGAAAAAGGCGCCTGTAAGAAAAATCGTATAAAGCCAAAACATCTTGGCCAAATTGACAAGGCTTTACCCGGATTAATCGACCGTAAGTTACTGCCCGCAGATCGCTTTGATAAATCCACTCAACCCGCGAAAATCATAACTACATTCTCATTTGACTAAAAAAGGGTCGACCAAGATTGGTCGACCCTTATTTGTGGTTGGGTTTTAATGGAGCGCCCGATTATCTAGCAAACTTCTTATGCTTCAACCGCTTGGGTTCCAGCGCGTCCGGTCCCAGACGGCGCTTTTTGTCCTCTTCGTAGTCCTCGAAGTTGCCCTCGAACCACTCAACATGCGCGTCGCCTTCAAACGCCAGAATATGCGTGCAAATCCGGTCGAGGAAAAAGCGGTCGTGGCTGATGACCACGGCGCAACCGGCGAAATCGACCAAGGCATCTTCCAGTGCGCGCAGGGTTTCGACGTCCAGATCGTTGGTCGGTTCGTCGAGCAGCAGGACGTTGCCGCCCTCTTTCAGCAGGCGGGCCATGTGGACGCGGTTGCGCTCACCGCCGGATAGAAGAGAAACCTTTTTTTGCTGGTCGCCGCCCTTGAAGTTGAAGGACGAGCAATAGGCGCGGGAATTGACCTGCGCGTCGCCCAGTTGGATGATCTCGGCCCCGCCGGTGATCGCCTCCCACACCGTATCGTTGTCGGCAAGGTCGTCGCGGGATTGGTCGACATAGGACAGCTCGACCGTGTCGCCCAGCGTGATGGTGCCGCTGTCGGGCTGTTCCTGACCGGTCAGCATCTTGAAAAGGGTCGATTTACCGGCACCGTTGGGGCCGATGACGCCGACAATGCCGCCGGGAGGCAGGGCGAAGTCCAGCCCTTCGATCAGTTGCTTGTCGCCCATGTGTTTCGACAGACCTTCGACCTCAATCACCTTGCCGCCAAGGCGCTGGCCGTTGGGGATGACGATCTGGGCGCGGGTCAGCTTTTCGCGTTCGGACTGCTCGGCGAGCTCGTTATAGGCGTTGATCCGGGCCTTGGACTTGGCTTGACGGGCCTTTTGGCCCTGACGCATCCATTCCAGTTCCCGTTGGAGCGTCTTCTGCTTGGACTTGTCCTCGCGGGCTTCCTGCTCCAGCCGTTTGGCTTTTTGTTCCAGCCATGCAGAGTAGTTGCCTTCGTAGGGAATGCCGCGGCCGCGGTCGAGTTCGAGGATCCAGCCGGTGATGTCATCCAGGAAATAGCGGTCGTGGGTGACGATCAGGATGGTGCCCTTGTAGTCGATCAGGTGCTGTTGCAGCCAGGCGATGGTCTCGGCGTCCAGGTGGTTGGTCGGTTCGTCCAGCAGCAGCATGTCGGGTGCTTCCAGCAGCAGTTTGCAGAGCGCCACGCGGCGCTTCTCACCGCCCGAGAGGTTGGCAATATTGGCATCGTCCGGCGGGCAGCGCAGCGCCTCCATCGAGACGTCGATCTGGCTGTCGAGGTCCCAGAGGTTTTCCGCGTCGATCGCGTCCTGCAGGGTGGTCATTTCCTCCATCAGCTCGTCCGAGTAATTCTCGGCGATCTCCATGGCGATCTCGTTAAACCGGTCAACCTTGGCCTTTTTCGCGGCTACACCCAGCATGACGTTTTCACGCACGGACAGCGATTCATCGAGCTGTGGCTCCTGCGGCAGGTAACCGACCTTTGCACCCTCGGCGGCCCAAGCCTCGCCAGTAAAGTCCGTATCGAGGCCGGCCATGATTTTCATCAGCGTCGATTTACCCGCGCCGTTGACGCCGACGACACCGATTTTTACGCCGGGCAGAAAACTGAGGTGGATGTTTTCAAAGCACTTCTTGCCACCGGGATAGGTCTTGGAGACACCCTGCATGTGGTAGACATATTGATAGGCGGCCATGTCGCGTCCTCTGGGTCGGGGAAATCAGGTTAGACCGCTAGATATCCAAGCAAGGCGGGCGGGGCAAGCTGGTGACTTTGTGAATTTCATTTGGAAATGTCGCGGGGTAAATGAACAGGAGCGACCGAGGGCTGTGTATTGAGCGGATTGGCGGAATTAATTGCGGGTTGGGCAATTCCCGGCCGGATCGAATGGATCGGATTGCGCCCTGATCGCCGTTCAGAAATGATTCAGAAAAATGAAGTCTTTATTTCTGACGAAGGGCTTTCAGGTGATCGCAGTCGCGCGGGCAAGCGGGCGGTCACGCTAATTCTGCAGGAACATCTGGCCGCGATTGGCTCGTATTTGGGGCGCGGGCCGGTTACGCCGAAAATCCTGCGGCGCAATCTGGTGGTTTCGGGGATCAATCTGGCCGCGCTCAAGGGGCGTGAGGTGCAGGTGGGCGAGGCCATCTTGCGCTTTACCGTGATCTGTGCGCCGTGCAGCCGGATGGAAGAGGCGCTGGGCAAGGGCGGATACTCTGCCGTGCGTGGACACGGCGGTTGGTGTGCAGAAGTGGTCCGGCCCGGGCGGGTCAAGCTGGGGGATGCAGTGAAACCTGTTGATTGACAAGCTGCCACAGTTCTGAACAACAGCAAGGGATGTTTCGACACGATATTCCATTTGCGCGACCCGGGCGGGTCGTTGGGCTGTTTGGCGGGTCATTTGATCCACCACATCAGGGACACGTGCATGTGACGCTTGAAGCGATGAAAGCCTTTGGTTTGGATCAGGTCTGGTGGCTGGTGACGCCGGGAAACCCGTTGAAAGATCAAGGGCCCGCACCGTTGGAGCGCCGGCTTGCGGCTGCGGGTGAAGTTATGCAGCACCCTCGCGTTGCGGTTACGGGTATCGAGACCCTTACTGGTACGCGGGCGACATCAGATACCCTGATGAAATTGCAGAAGCTTTATCCTGGGGTCCGGTTCGTATGGTTGATGGGGGCTGATAATCTGGCTCAGTTCCATCGGTGGAAAGATTGGCGGTTGATCATGGACAGTGTGCCCGTTGGCGTTGTCGCGCGCCCGGGTGACCGGATATCTGCCCGAATGTCGCCTGCGGCGCGGATTTATTCCAAGTATCGGATCGACGGGCAGGCTCGGCATTTGCTTGGGCGGGCTGAGGCCCCGGCGTGGTGTTTCGTGAACGTGCCGATGGTCCATGTCAGTTCAACCGATCTGCGGTCTCGGGGCGCTTGGGCGAATGAGGTGTTGCCCGAATAGCCCCAGAGGGCGCATAATGATCTGTGACCGGTTGTGCGCCTGTGATCTCTGGGATTTTAATTGACCCATGGCTGATCGTTTTTCACGTCGTAAGTTTTTAGGAGGGCTTGGCGCCGCCTTTGTCCCCGTTGCGGCCTTCGGTAGTCCGCCCAAAGTATCGCTGAGACCGCAGCTTCGCGGAGCGCAGCCCAACGGGGCCGAGCGCCTGATCAAAGCAGCCGGTCTGAAAGGTGAAGTTGCCTTTGCCGTTGCCGATGTGGAAACCGGGGCCGAGTTGGAAGCGGTTGGCGGTAATCTGGGTTTGCCCCCGGCCAGCGTGGGCAAAGCTTTGACGGCCCTTTATGCATTGGATGTGTTGGGTCCTGACTATCGGTTCGAAACAAAACTGGTTGCGGACGGGCCGGTTGAAAATGGTGTCCTGAAAGGCGATTTGGTTCTTGTTGGCGGTGGTGATCCGCTGTTGGACACTGATGCGCTGGCGACGATGGCGGCTAATCTGCGTGAGGCGGGTGTAATCGAAGTGCGCGGCGCGTTCAAGGTGTATGACGGAGCCTTGCCCTACGTGTTCAGCATTGACCCCGGTCAGCCGGATCACTTGGGTTATAGCCCGGCCGTCAGTGGAATATCTCTTAACTTCAACCGGGTAAATTTTGAATGGAAGCGCGAGGGGACGGACTACGACATTGCGATGGACGCACGAAGCGCGCGGTATAATCCAGCGGTCGATATGGCGACTATGCGGGTCGAGGGGCGCAAGACTCCGATCTATACCTATGAGCCAAGCGCGCGGCAGGATCGCTGGACTGTCGCTAAGGCCGCACTGGGCAATGGGGGGGCGCGTTGGTTACCTGTTCGCAAGCCCGCCCTTTACGCGGGTGATGTATTCCGAACACTGGCCCGGTCTAATGGGATCGTACTGGACCGCGTTCAGGTCACGCGCGAGATGCCTCAGGGTACGGACCTGGTTGTTCATTTAAGTGATCCGCTTGACGGTATTCTTCGTGGGATGCTGAAGTATTCGACCAACTTGACCGCTGAATTGGTTGGAATGACAGCGTCGAAAGCACGGGGCGCAGACCTTCAGACCTTACCGGACTCAGCCGCAGAGATGAATCGCTGGGCTGCCGAGACATATGGCGTAAACGGGATCGCCATGGTTGATCACTCGGGCCTTGGTGATGCGTCCCGTGTCGCCCCCGAAGATTTGGTCAAGGCGCTGATCGAAGCACAAAAAACCGGTGCCCTTCGGCCCTTGTTGAAAAAGTTCACTTTGGCAGACAGCCAGGGGCGCCCAGTCAAGGACCACCCAATCAAGGTAGACGCCAAAACCGGGACGTTGAATTTTGTGTCCGGGTTGGGCGGGTTCATCACGACGCCGGATGGGTCCGAGCTGGCGTTCGCCATCTTCACGGCTGATGTTGATCATCGGGCCACGATCCCACGGGCCCAGCGCGAGCGTCCGCAGGGCGCGCGCAGTTGGAACAGTCGTTCTCGCAGATTACAGCGCGCCTTGATCGAGCGTTGGGGAACCCTGAACGGCGGTTGAAATCAGGTAGTGTGACGCGCCCGTGCGCCCCGTTCGATTGCGGCGGCGTGCAGCCTGTCGATGTTCAATTCGTACCGGATTTCTTCCAACAGGCGCAGCTCGGTTTCCGCAAGAGATCCATCAGCCGCGGCAACATCGCAAGCCAGAGCATAGGCCGTTTCGTGCAGACGTTCGGGCAAGTTGTCCCGGATCAGACCGAAAAGCGCATCCAGCCCGTCTTCTTGTTCGAACAGGTCAAATACGATTTGCGAAACACGCCGTGTCCGGTCGATGTCGTATTTGGCAAAGACCGGCAGCATGTTCACCGCGCCTTCGATTTTGACCAGTTCAGCAGTGCGTATGGTTTCGTCAGAGGCAGAGATCGCAACCATGATCGCGACAAGGCAATCTTGGGGGGACATAGGATGAGGTACTTGATCGGTCATGGTGTCGTCCTGATTAGGCTTTCTGCATCCGCACGATAGGAGGGCTGGCGGGCAGGTTCAACGGATTTTGCTTTGCCGCTGTTAGAGAATGGGCAAAGGCCCGCGTGTTTTTGTCTGGCGCAGCACAAAATTGCTGCGCGTGTCGCGAACCAAACCGGATTTTAAAAGGCGTTGCATGATGAAATGCTCAAGCTCTTCGGGGGTTTTGGCATAGACCTTGAGGATAAAGTCGTGATCCCCGGTAATTGAGGCGCACTCGACAATTTGCGGTTCGGTTTCGATCAGGCGCAGGAAGGCGTTGATGCTGTCTTCCTGATGTTCGCGCAGGGCTACATGGACATAGGCGATTGCGTTCAGCCCAACGGACTTGGCGCGTATCTGAGCCGTATAGCCCGCGATAATACCGACGGCCTCTAGATCGCGCACGCGCCGCCAGCATTGTGACGCGGATAATCCTGTTCGGTCAGAAAGCTCCTGCATGGACAAACGACCATCGGCCTGAAGCTCTTGCAGAATGGCGATATCGGCGGTTTGAAGATTTCGTGTCATATTTTTCATTTTTTCGACATGTATCTGCCAAAATATCGAAATTTCCGGATGAATCCAAACCAAATCTCCCGTTCGACGTAGCTAAAATTCTCTTGAGGAGGAAACGTGATGCCGAAGTCGACCAAATACGTCGCCAAAGTCGCCGATGCGCGCGGACATATTGCCTATTCGCCGGAAGAGGACGCCGTTTGGGCCGATCTCTACGCAGCTCAAGAGGCAAATGTTAAACGTTATATGGCTCAGGATTACCTGGACGGGTTGGCTCGTCTGGATATGCCGAAAACGTCCGTACCTTCTTGCGCCGCAATCTCAGAGCGGCTTTTGGACCTTACCGGTTGGCGGGTGCAGCCGGTGCCTGCCCTGATTGGGTTCAAAACCTTTTTTGGTATGTTGGCCGACCGCGTTTTCCCAGCCGCATCCTTTATCCGCTCGCGCGTGGATTTTGATTACATCGAAGAGCCCGATATTTTTCATGAGATCTTTGGCCATACTCCCTTGCTGAGTGATCCGCGCTTCGCCGCCTTTAGCCATGCGATTGGCAAGGCCGGTGTTCAGGCCGGTGCAAAGGACTATTCGTGGCTGATCCGCCTTTACTGGTTCTCGATCGAATTTGGTTTGCGCCGTCAAAACGGCCAGATCAAGGCGCTTGGATCGGGTCTTGCCTCGTCGCCGACAGAGTTGGTCTATGCCGTGGAAAGCGACATACCTGACCGGGATCCGTTCGACGTTCTTACGATCCTGCGTACCCCTTATCGGATCGACATGCATCAAATGGGCTATTTCGTGCTAAACTCGCCCGAAAACCTGTTTGAGGCCGCCGACCGAGACCTGTTGGCTGATGTACGGCAAGCGCAGACCCTTGGGCTGCTGCCGAACAAATTTCCGGAAAAAGTAACTGCAGCGGAGTGAATGAAAATGACCCTATCTGGAGAGACGTGCAGCCTATCAGACCGGACCTGTGTGCCCTGTTCTGGAGGAATCCCACCTTTGACGGCTGATGAGGCCAATACGCATATGGCTGAGCTTGCCGCTGACTGGAAACTGGGCGCAGACGCAAAAACGCTGAGCCGCCACTATGCGTTCAAGGGGTTTGCCAAGGCAACGTATTTGGCCAATCTTTGTGCGTGGCTTGCGGATCAACAGGGCCACCATCCGGATATCGCGTTTGGCTGGGGGTATGTAGATGTCAAATTGACGACGCACGAAATTGGCGGGCTCAGCGAGAATGATTTCATTTGGGCGGCTAAACTGGATCAACTGACCGAGTGATCCCGCGTTTCCAGGCTTTCCCGTCAGGAAAAACCCCAGCCTTTATTGACTCATGCTGCACCGGCACAATAGGAGGGGCCGGTCGGTTGCGTGCGGTGACCGGCACTGTTTTTCCCGATGGAGCTTGTCGAATAATGTCTGAACTGCGTGAAACCGCGATGTCGTCCAAGGCCTGGCCTTTCGAAGAGGCGCGCCGGGTGCTCAAACGCTATCAGAAGGGCGCTCCGGAAAAGGGGTATGTACTGTTCCAGACAGGGTATGGACCGTCGGGCCTGCCGCATATCGGAACATTTGGCGAGGTTGCCCGGACTTCGATGGTGCGTCACGCGTTTGAGCAGATCAGCGATATTCCCACCAAGCTGATTTGTTTCTCGGACGATATGGATGGTTTCCGCAAAGTGCCGACCAACGTACCAATGCAGGAAGAGTTGAAAGAAGACCTGCACTTGCCGCTGACCAAAGTGCGCGATCCGTTTGGGACGCATGAAGGGTTCGCGCAACACAACAACGCGATGCTGTGTGACTTTCTGGATAGCTTCGGGTTCCAGTATGAATTCGCTTCGGCCACCGATTACTATACCAGCGGCAAGTTTGATGAGATGCTTCTGACGGCCTTGGACCGGTTCGAGAAGATTCAGGAAATTATGCTGCCGACCCTTGGGGCCGAGCGGCGCGAGACCTATTCCTGCTTCCTGCCGATCAGCCCGAAAACCGGTCACGTTCTGCAGGTTCCCACGCTAGAGCGTAACGTGGCCAAGGGGACGATCGTCTATCAGGAGCCCGACGGTGAAAAGGTCGAAATCCCGGTCACTGGTGGCAACGTCAAGATGCAGTGGAAGCCGGATTGGGCGATGCGTTGGGCCGCGCTGGGCGTGGACTATGAGATGTCGGGCAAGGACCTGATCGACTCGGTCACGCAGTCGTCGAAAATCTGCCGGGCGCTGGGCAAACAGCCGCCCGAGTCGCTGAACTATGAGTTGTTCAATGATGAGCAGGGGCAGAAGATCTCGAAATCGAAAGGCAACGGCTTGTCGATGGAGGAGTGGCTGACCTACGCCGCGCCCGAAAGCCTTTCGTATTTCATGTACCAAAAGCCCAAGACGGCCAAGCGTCTGTATTTTGATGTTATTCCCAAAGCGGTGGATGAGTATCACCAGCAGTTGCGGGCCTATCCGGGGCAAGAATCGAAGGCGCAGTTGAACAACCCCGTTTGGCATATCCACGGCGGCGACGTTCCTGAATCAACGCTGATGGTGTCGTTTGCGATGTTGTTGAATCTTGCGTCTGTGTCCGGCGCCGAGGACAAAGAGGCGTTGTGGGGCTTTATCCATCGCTACGCGCCTGAAGCCACGGCCGAAACGCATCCTGACCTTGATCAGGCGGCAGGTTTTGCGGTTCGCTACTTCAACGATTTCGTCAAGCCAACCCGCCAACATCGTGCACCTACAGATCAAGAGCGCGAGGCGTTGGAAGCGCTTAAAGCCGCGCTTGCAGACTATGACGGTCCGATCGAAGATGAGGCGTTGCAATCCGTGGTCTATGCCATCGGGCGGGATCGGTTCGACCCTCTGCGGGGATGGTTTACCGCCCTGTACGAAGTCCTCTTGGGGGCCTCTCAAGGGCCGCGTTTTGGTGGATTTATCGCGCTGTATGGCGTGCCGGAAACGATTGCCTTGATCGACAAGGCGCTGGCCGGAGAACTGGTCTGATTTGACCTAATACCGCATGGGGCTACTCTTGGATCAGGAGGTGGCCCCATGCGCCGTATTATTCTTGCTATAGCCTTCAGCGTCGGGCTGGCGTCGGGCGGTGCCGCTCAGGATGCCGAGATCGAGGCCAATATCGCGGCCCAGATACAAGCGTTCAAAGTGGATGATTTCGTCACCGCCTTTACCTTTGCCAGCCCGAATATTCAGAACATATTTCGCACGCCCGAGAATTTCGGGGCGATGGTGCGAAATGGCTATCCGATGGTCTGGCGACCGTCCGAAGTAAGGTTTCTGGAGCTGCGCGAAGTGGCCGGAGCTTTGTGGCAGAAGGTGATGATCGTCGATGGGGATGGGCGTGCCCATATCCTTGATTATCAAATGATCCAGCTTGAAAGCGGGTGGAAGATCAACGGCGTCCAATTGCTTGGAAATTCCGACCCGTCCGCCTGATGCAACGCCTCCGTTACGGAGGCGTGACGGGCGATTAATTCCTTTTCGATTAACAGGGGGTTCGGGCATATCGCTCGAAACCCCATCTCTACGGGGTTTGCAGCACCTGCGGATACTTCGTGTGTGGGGAACGTGTGGGGCGAGAGGTGGTTCTGAAAACCCCCGGAGTGCCGAGGATGGCCTGTGAATATTAGGCCGGACCCCGAGTACAGATTTTGAGAGCTGCGTTCGTCGCTCAGGGCGTAAACCTGGCTTTAGCAGCAATCGCAGAAACTCGCTTTGACTTAGACTGGTTTTGGGTTCCGAGTGAAATTTGAAAGAGCTTACAGGACTATGGGAAGCTCAAGCGTAATGCTCGCTCCTCTTTCGACTTGGTTGATTTCGATCATTCCTCCGTGACGCTCCGCAACCGCAGAGACGATGGACAACCCCAATCCGCTGCCCCCGGAATGCTGCAATTGAGAAAACCGATTGAATGCCGCTTCGCTTTGGTTTGGCGAAAGGCCAGAACCATCATCGGTCACAGTTAGGTTGACGTATTTGCCGTCACACCGCAGCACCACTGAAATTTGGCTCAACATTATGCCACCGTGTTTGACTGCGTTGTCCAACAGGTTCTTTAGAGCCTCAATCAGAAAGACCCGGTCACCGATTACCGGGACCGCCGTCTCCGGAATCGTGACATCGAACTCGATACCCTTTGCTAGTATTTGAACTCCCATCTCCGCGCAGGCCTCTTCCACGACCGAGCGGAAGTCAATTTTATCCATTTGGTCTTGGTGCGTAGGCTGCCTGAGCCTTTCAAGTGATAACAGCTGTTCCGCCACCGTCGCTGAGTTTTTCGCAGCCGCCACAAGCTCTGAGATACGTTTTTCTCGGTCGTCATCCGTTTTCGCGTCCTGCAGAGCTTCGGCCATCGACTGAACAGCCGCGGCCGGGTTTCGCAGCTGATGTGCTGCTTCGGAAATAAAAACTTGATGGGCGTTGATGCTTTTTTCCACCTGACCAAAAAGCCGGTTCAGGGTTCTAACAACACCCTGAACTTCGATCGGGACAGGGCGCTTAATCTCACTGAGGTCATCTGGTGAACGCAGGTCAATTGCGTCCTGCAAATCCAGCAAAGGCCTCAGTCCACGAGCGACGCCGAACCATACCACAATGGCGAGGGTGGCTAGCAGAATTCCCATGAGAATTCCTGCGCGGATTGACAGTTCATTCGCGAAAGCGTTGCGATCCGACATACGCTGCCAGACTGTAACTGTCGCATCTCCGACTAGATTTTCTATCGTCACTCGTTCCGTCATCTTAAGAACGCGGACCGGTTTTTTGCGGTAAAGTGCTTCGAAAAACTGCGGCTTGTACGCCTCTTCAGCAGACGAGTGGGTGGCTGCCGGAGGGTAGGCATAGCCTGTCACATAGATGCCGCCGGGTCCCGTTACGTGGTAAAAAATCTCTCCGCCTGACGCATCACGGATCATGCTGCGTGTAGTTGGTGACAGCGCGTCACCGCCTGAAATCGCAACATCTCGCGATATTGCGAGACCAGCAGATAACAGGCTGTCGTCGAACAATTCCTGAGCCGTTTTCTGCGCAATTATAAAGCGCCAAAGACCAAGCAGAGCGGCGATTAGTATCAAGGGGGTTAGGATAAGAATGAACAGTCTTAACCTGAGTGAGCCGTGATTGATCACTTCTGCACCTCAAGCAGATACCCGAGACCACGGGCTGTTTTAATTCCGATACCGAGATCTTGAAGACGTTTTCTCAGCCGAGATACATGAGGCTCAACTGCCGAGGCCTCGACATCGGCACCCACGCCATAGACGTAATCTGTAAGCTGGCTTTTGGGAACGATTCTGCCCCTGCGCTCCAACAGGCATTCAAGCACCGCGATTTCCCGCCGAGGTATATCCATAACTTCGCCATGCACGCTAACCTGACGTGCGGCGCGGTCGAATTCCAAACCGCCGATGCTCTCTTTTGCTCCGAATTCGAGTTCTTTGCGTCGAGAAAGCGCCCGGATGCGTGCTTCCAACTCGTCCATTTCGAACGGCTTAACCAGATAATCATCTGCACCCATATCCAACCCGGAAACCCGGTCGCTTGTTTCGGCACGTGCCGTAAGCAAGATCACCGGTACGCCATCGCCACGATTGCGAAGAGATTTCAGGATCTCCAGCCCTGATTGTCCGGGCAAATTGATATCCAGAACAACCAAGTCGGCCCCCTCTTGCGCAAGATACAAGTCAGCCTCGTTGCCGTCTGCAAGCACTTCTGCCGCATGACCGCGGTCACGCAGACGATACGCAATAGCGTTGGCGAGGGTCGCGTTATCCTCGATTATGACGATCCGCATTCGGGCTCCTGCAAGTTTCGCGCAAGGTTGGCGCTCCATGATTGCCAGATGGGAGGGGGAATCAACCCCACAGTTCTATTTGCGATCACGGTGGCGCAGAGGGCGCTAGCGTGGTTGTCTGGTCAACAGGGAGGAACCAATGACCATTTCCAACTTCACCCGTCGCGCCGTCGTGGGGCTGATCGCCGCCGCCGGTATCGCCGCGCCTGCCGCTGCCGAGGTCGATTTCTCGGGCAAGACCATTGAATGGGTCATCCCGTTCTCGGAAACGGGTGGCTCCGCCAAATGGGCCAACTTCTTTGCGCCACTTCTGTCCGAAGCCCTGCCGGGGCAACCCACTGTTGTTGTGAAATTTATGCCGGGCGCTGGTTCAACCAAAGGCGCAAACTGGTTCCAAGAGCAGAGCCATGATGACGGCACGCTGCTTTTTGGCACCTCCGGTTCAACTCAATTCCCATATCTGCTGAGCGATCCCCGCGTGCGCTATGAATACAACGACTGGATCCCGGTTATGGCGTCGGGAACAGGTGGTGTTGCCTATCTTAACGCCGAAGACGGAGCAAAGTTTGATGGTTCCGCGAACGCGCTGAAAGACACAAACTTCATTTACGGCTCGCAGGGCGCGACACGCCTTGACCTTGTGCCGCTGCTGGCATGGCAAATGCTGGGCATGAGTGTTGAGCCTGTTTTTGGCATCAAAGGCCGTGGCGATGGTCGTCTGATGTTCGAGCGCGGTGAAGCCAACATCGATTATCAGACCTCGTCCGGCTATCTGGGTGGATCGGCCCCGTTGGTTGAATCCGGTCAGGCCGTGCCGATGATGACCTGGGGGGCGCTGGATGCGGATGGTAATATCGTCCGTGACCCGACATTCCCAGATATCCCGACATTTAAGGAAGTATGTGAGGCCACCGATGGTTGTGAAACCAGCGGTGAGGCATGGGATGCGTGGAAAGCATTCTTTGTAGCCGGTTTCCCGGTTCAGAAACTGGCGTTCCTGCCGGGTGATACACCTCAGGAAGTGGTCGACGCATACACAGCAGCGTTCCAAGCTGTGACTGAGCGGGGCGACTTTGCCGACATCTCCTCGAAGCGCGTGGGCAAATACCCGGTTTTCGTAGGTGACGGCTCTAAAGCGGCATTGCAAACCGCGACAAACGTCGACGGCAACGCCAAAGCCTACGTTCTGAACTGGCTCAAAGAAGCCTATGGTGTCGAGCTAAACTAAACTCTAACACCACTGCGCGCGCCCCAATGTCGGGCGCGCGCTTTTCTAAACACAAGACAATTTATGAAAGGCGGCCGCTATGGAGGTTTTCGCCACCGCTCTTCCTGCGCTCAGTGACGCGTGGGGTCTGATCCTGCAACCTATTGTTCTGGGGTACCTTGTTCTCGGTGTCGTTATGGGACTGGCCGTAGGGGTTTTCCCGGGGCTTGGCGGTATTGCTGGTCTGTCCCTATTGCTGCCTTTCATGTTTGGCATGGACCCGATCCTTGGATTGGCGTTGATGATCGGGATGGTCGCCGTTGTGCCGACCTCTGACACCTTCGCATCAGTTCTTATGGGTATCCCCGGTAGCTCTGCCTCTCAGGCTACGGTGTTGGATGGTTTCCCGATGGCGAAGAAAGGCGAAGCCGCGCGGGCATTGTCAGCGGCCTTTGCTTCATCGCTTTTCGGCGGTTTGGTCGGCGCAACTTTTTTGACCATGTTCATCCTGGTCGCGCGGCCCATCGTTCTGGCATTTGGTCTGCCCGAGATGCTGATGATCACCATTCTTGGCTTGTCGATGGTCGCTATCTTAGCCGGACGTATCCCACTGAAGGGTGTTGCGGCCGCAGGGCTGGGTTTGATGGTCGGTACGATTGGCGAGGCGGACGCAGGCGGTTCGCTGCGTATGGCGACTTATGACATTCCCTACCTGACCGATGGTTTGAAGTTGGTCATCGTTGGCTTGGGTATTTTTGCGGTGCCGGAAATCGTCTCGCTGCTGCGTCAAGACCGATCCATTGCTAAGGGCGCCTCACTGGGCGCGGGCTGGCTTGATGGCGTCAAAGACTGGGCTGCAAACATTTGGTTGTCAGTCCGCTGTTCAATCATTGGCGTGGTTGTCGGTGTCATCCCCGGCCTTGGTGGCTCGGTTGTTGACTGGATCGCTTATGGCCATTCGGTTCAATCGACCAAAGACAAAAGCAACTTCGGAAAGGGCGAAGTGCGAGGCGTCATCGGGCCGGAAAGCTCGAACAATGCCAAGGAGGGCGGGGGGCTCGTCCCAACGCTCCTGTTTGGCATCCCCGGCTCGGGTTCAATGGCGATCTTTATCGGCGCCGTCGCACTGTTGGGATCCGGCGATATCGAGGTCGGTCCTAGCATGCTCAAGGATAATCTCGACATCACCTATTCGATTGTCTGGTTGCTGGCTCTCGCCAACGTGGTGGGCACAGTCTTATGCATCGCGGCCTCGGGTGGGATAGCCAAGCTGACGACAATCCGTTTCACCTATCTGGCGCCGTTTCTGTTCATGCTGATCAGCTTCGCGGCATTCCAGTCCGGTCAGAACTTCGAAGACCTGCTGGCCCTGTTCGTCATCGGCCTGATCGGAATTTTCCTGCGCCGTTTCGACTGGTCGCGCCCGGCCTTTCTGATTGGGTTCGTGCTGTCGAACCCGGTTGAGAAGTTCACCAACCAGGCGTTCCAGATTGCCTCTTTCCGCTTCCGCAAAAGCTTTGGTGAGGGGATGGAATATGTCTTCAGTCCGATCGTTATCGTGCTGATCGTGGTTACCGTGGTTTCGGTCATTCTGGGCATTCGCCAAGCTAAGATGATCATGGCAGAAGGTGAGGTCAAATCCGGCAGCAAGCGCGCGCCGCTGATATTTTTGTTGGTGATCATGGCCTATCTGATTGTGGCGCTGGTCAATGCCAACATGATCCCTGACTACAACATGACCGATAAGATCATCCCGCTGGTGATCGGCAGCGTGTCGCTGTTCTGCTGTGTCATTCTGTTGATCCAGATGATGCGGCGACCCGAGGGCGATGCGATCTTTGCAGACAAAGAACTTGCCGGTGAGGATGCAAGCGCGCCGCATGGACTTTGGTCAACGCTCGCTTGGTTTGCAGGTTTGATCGCGGCCACTTGGGTTGTGGGGTTCATCCTAGCCCTGATCGGGTTCCTAATCGCATTCTTCCGCATTCGCGCCGGGTCCAGTTGGCAGATGACGTTGCTCCTGACGGCCTGCGGCATCGGTTTCATGTGCTTCATGGCTGGTGCCCTGAACCGGGATTTCCCGCCAGGCCTGCTGCAAGACATGGTGAACCTGCCATGGCCGCTCAAGTAGGCGCTCCACGGTTTCCCGGCCCGCCAATCTGGTGGGTCGGGCAGCGCTGAAATCCGAAATTTCAACGGTTTGTAAAGGAGGGTTCGCAATGAGCCAGACAGCAATCCCATATGTTTTTATGCGCGGCGGCACTTCCCGAGGGCCTTATTTTCGGCGCTCTGATCTGCCCGAAGACCTGGACACTTTGGCCGATGTTCTGGTCGCTGCCATCGGGGCTGGACAAGCGCTCAATATCGACGGGATCGGTGGTGGTAACGCAGTGACGACCAAAGTGGCGATGCTTTCAGTCAGCGAGGACGAATGGGCCGATATCGACTATTTCTTCGCGCAGGTTTCTGTTGATGAGAAGCTGGTCGATTTCAAACCCACCTGTGGAAATATCCTCTCAGGAGTTGGTCCAGCTGCGATCGAAATGGGATTGTTCCAGCCCAACGGCGATGAAACCGAAATCCGTATTCGCGCTGTCAATACAGGCGCTCGTGTCATAGCCAAAGTTCAGACCCCGGGCGGTGAGTTGGTGTACCAGGGCGATGTGGAAATCGCCGGAGTCCCTGGCCATTCTGCACCGGTGCAACTGAGTTTCATGGGCGTTGTGGGTTCGGCAACTGGTGCATTTCTACCCGCCGGAAATTTGCGCGATACAGTACAGGGGATCGAGCTGACTTGCATGGATGTCGCCATGCCGATGGTCATAGCCCGGGCAGCGGATTTCGGACTGACAGGATATGAAAGCGCCGAAGAGCTGGATGCTAACCGTGCTTTTTTTGATCGGATGGAGGCCGTGCGGATCGAAGCCGGAGAACTGATGGGTATGGGCGACGTCTCGAAATCGGTAACTCCCAAATTCGGCCTGATAGCACCCGCCAGAGAAGGTGGAACCCTTGCGGTTCGGTATTTCATGCCATGGAAAACTCACCCGACAATGGCCGTTACGGGCGCGCAATGCATGGCATCTTGCGCGTTGACGCCCGGAACCGTCGCAGACGGGTTGCTTGATCGCCCGGATTCAAGCCCGGCTGAAGTTGTGTTGGAGCATGCCTCAGGCAAGATCGACGTTCTGGTGGACTTCTCGAATGATGGGGAGTTCAACGTAATTTCTGCCGGTTTGGTGAGGACTGCGCGTAAATTGGCGGATGGGCATGTTTATGTGCCGGAATCCGCGTGGAACGGTAGTTGAAGTGGGAACTCTCATTTGGTATACAATGGTATACATAATGAGGATATCACGATGGACGACTATTCGGAATGCCTTGATATCGCGCGTCAGGAACTCAGGCTGGCGCAGTCGGCTCTGCGGAAGGATATCGCGGAATACCCAACACCGATTGCCGGTTGCGATGAGCAATTCAACCATCTGTTGGATCAACGCGAACGGGTTCGCAATGCGCTTGAAGCACTCGACAAACTTCATTTTGTGCCGACGCCAAGAAAACTGAACAAAAGGCAGGGTGTAGAAAGTCGATGAAAGTTCACATTCTAGACGATTGGTTTGATACACTGCAGGGCCTTCCCTGTTTCGGAAAACTGTCCGACCATCAAGTGAAGGTCTGGACAGATCATGTCGAGGATACCGGCGAATTGGCCGAACGCTTGCAGGAGGCTGAGGCGCTGGTTTTGTTTCGCGAGCGCACCAAGATCACCCGGGATTTGATTGAAAAACTTCCAAACCTGAAATTGATCAGTCAGCGCAGCGTGTATCCGCATGTCGATGTGCAGGCATGCTCGGATAACGGAGTGCTGCTGTGTTCGAACATGCATGGTGGGACACCCTCATATGCCGCAGCCGAACTGACATGGGCACTGATCATGGCCGGGATGCGCGACTTGCCTGCGCAGATGGCTTCGGTCAAAACGGGGCGTTGGCAGGCCGGAGTTGGCAAGACCCTGAGAGGGCGGCAGTTGGGACTGTATGGATATGGCCGTATCGCCCGCGCCGTTGCTGGCTACGCCGAGGCATTCGGGATGAATGTGGTTTGGTGGTCTTCGGATGAAGGCCGGGCACGCGCGCAGGCCGACGGCGTGCAGATTGCCACAAGCCGCGAAGCGTTCTTTGCCAACAGCGATGTTGTCTCAGTCCACGTCCGCCTGAAGCCCAACACGAACGGTATCATCACAGCGTCAGATTTTTCGCAGATGCAACCGGGCGCGATGTTTGTGAACACCTCCCGCGCCGGGCTGATCGCTCCGAGTGCTTTGTTGGACGCGCTGAACGCCGGTCTCCCGGGGAAGGCCGCAATTGATGTCTTCGATACCGAGCCGCTCACCGACCCGAATGACCCCTTGCTATCGCACCCAAACCTGATTGCGACACCACATATAGGTTTTGTGACTGAGGACGAATTCGACCTGCAATTCGCAGATATTTTCGATCAGGTGAATGCCTATGCTGAAGGTGCCCCTATTCACATGATCAACCCCGAGGTTTGGACCAGCGCAGGATAAGATTGGCCGCTATGGGCGCGCCGATGATAACCATCACGATCCTTGTCAGATGGTGGGTGATCACAAAGCCCAGATCCGCGCCCGAAACGATGGCCAGCACTGTCATCTCGGCCTGTCCGCCAGGAGCAAAGGCTAGAAAAGCCTCGACCGGCTGGCCGAAGCCCAACGTAGTGACAACGGCGGTGAAAGCGGCTGCGAGGATCGCAAGGACGATGACATAGGCGAAGCCCGCTGCAACCACTCGGCGGAGTTCGACCCATGTGACGCCCACGAACTTCACGCCGATCCCGCAACCAATAAAGAATTGCGCTGCAAGGATGGCCTCGCGCGGTGGACGAGTATGAATGAAGTCCCCCAGTGACAGAGCCGCTGTCAGTATCATTGGGCCAAGGATAGATGCCCCGAACAGGCCGATCCGCTCTCCGCCTTTCCAGCCTATGAGGGCGGCCAGCACCATCAACGCCAGTTCATGCATTGGGAGGTCACGCGCTGGCTCTCCGATTGGGTTGGTGAGCTGGGCATCGTAGAAAACTGTCAGAAACAGGGGGGCCAGCGTTACGATGATCAGCACGCGCGTACCGTGGATCAGGGAAAGTGTACGCGGGTTGGCGCCTGCTTCGCCGCCAAAGATGATCATGTCCTGCAATCCGCCTGGCATGGCAGCGTAAAACGCGGTCGTAGAGTCAAAACCCCAAATCTTGCGAAAGAATGGCACGCCTACCAGCGCGATCAGCAGGATGAAGAACGGGACCAGTGCTATAGACGCGGCCATCTTCGGCAATTCGACAAAAAGGGCAGGGGTAATCGAAGCCCCAACTGCAACGCCGAGTATGGTGCGCGCTGCAACCGATATCTGACCAAAACCTTCCATAGGGGCATGCGCTAGGGCGGCGATCAGACACGCGCTCATTGGGCCGAATAGAAAGGGCAGCGGCAGGTTCAACGCCCAAAATACTCCGGTGCCCAGTAGCGCAAGGACCAGTGTTACGGCCCGCTTTGTCAGGAAAGAGGGTGTTTTGTTTTGGGTGGGCAAGGCGCGGCTTTCGATAACATTGACTCACAACGTATCCAAATGTATACAACTGGACGCAAGAAGACAAGTGAGCGCTCGATGACCATTCAAGACGACCCCTTACAGCCAGGCCCACAAGGCAATTCAGCGTATCAACACCTGCTGGATGAGATTCGGGATGGCACACTTAAGCCTGGTGAACGCCTACGCGAGATTGAGTTGTCAGAACGATTAGGCGTCAGTCGCACCCCTGTGCGCGAAGCTATCCGGCAGTTGGAGACCGACGGGCTAGTAACTCATGTGCCACGGCAGGGCGCAACCGTACGCAGTCTCGATTACGCCGAAGTAATGGAGCTTTATGAGATGCGCGCGGTACTCGAGGGAACTGCGGCCCGTTTAGCCGCGCGTGCGGCGTCGGATGTCGAATTGGATGAGTTGGGCGTTTTGAATGATCGCTTGGCCGAGGCTGGTACCGGCTCGGAAGCGGCTCGGATCAACCGGATTTTTCACGCCACACTTTTGGATGCGGCAAAGAATCGGTTTCTTGCCAAGTCTATGTTGTCTTTGCAAAAAGCGCTGTTGATCCTTGGGCCATCGCAATTGTTGGACGGTGACCGAGCAGAGACTGCAGTGGAAGAGCATAAGCGCGTCATGGCCGCCTTAAAGAACCGCGATGGCGCGGTGGCTGAAACAGAAATGCGCGCGCATATTCAGGCCGCACAACGGATGCGTATTCGGGCGTTGCAAGAACGCGACCGGACAACCGACGAAAATCAGTAGGTAGACAGGAAATGGCAACCCAAAAGGAAGCTTATGATATCGCGGTGATCGGCGGCGGGAATGCTGCTCTGTGCGCCGCGATGACTGCTGCCGAGGCAGGCGCCCGTGTTCTGATCCTCGAGACGGCACCCAAACCCTATCGTGGTGGAAACTCCCGCCATACACGCAATTTTCGTTGTATGCATGGTGCACCTTTGGGTCCGCTGATCGAAGAATACAGTGAAGATGAGTATCTTGAAGATCTGCTCAAGGTCACTGGCGGCAAAACCGACGAACATCTTGCCCGCCTCGCGATCCGCACCTCGGAAGAGTGTCTGCCCTGGATGGAAGAACACGGCGTGCGGTTCCAACCCTCTCTGTCCGGAACACTGTCACTGGCGCGGACCAACGCGTTTTTTATGGGGGGCGGGAAGTCTCTGGTGAACGCCTACTACCGCACAGCGGCAGCTTTGGGGGTGGATGTTCTTTACGAAGCTGCCGTGACGCATCTGGAGCTGAACGGCGACCAGATTGAATGGGTCGACTACATCTATGAAGGCCAGTCTCATCGCATCACGCCCAAGGCCGTCATCGTTGCCTCGGGCGGGTTTCAGGCTGACACGGATTGGCTCACCCGTGCATGGGGCGAGCCAGCAAAGAACTTCCTGATCCGGGGGACGCCCTACAACCGGGGGGTTGTGCTGGCTGATCTGCTGGATCAAAGCGTCGAAAGCGTTGGAGACCCGACCCAGTGTCACGCCGTTGCCATCGACGGGCGCGCGCCGAAGTTTGACGGCGGTATCGTCACTCGTTTGGATTGCGTGCCGTTTTCGATCGTCGTGAACAAAAATGCCGAACGGTTTTATGACGAGGGCGAAGACGTCTGGCCCAAACGCTATGCGATTTGGGGGCGTCTGGTCGCCGCGCAGCCGGATCAGGTGGGCTATGTGATCATCGATGCGAAGTCGCTGAACCTGTTCATGCCCTCGGTGTTCCCTCCGCTAAAGGCGGACACCTTGGAAGAACTGGCTGGCATGATGGACCTACCCGCCGACAAGTTGAAGGAAACCGTTAGTGAATTCAACGAAGCTTGCGGCGACACCAGCGGATTTCATCCAACCGAGTTGGACGGGGTCACAACCTCGGGTCTGACGCCACCCAAAACCAACTGGGCTCGTCCGATCACCGATCCGCCCTTCTATGGCTACTCGCTGCGTACTGGCGTGACCTTCACCTATCTGGGGCTAAAGGTCGACGATACGGCACAGTGTTCGACGCCAAACTGCAAGATAAAAAACCTGTGGGCCGCGGGCGAGACGATGGCGGGTTCGATCCTTGGGCAGGGGTATCTGGCCGGTTTCGGCATGACCATCGGGACCGTTTTTGGACGCATCGCAGGACGTGAGGCTGCAACCTATGCAAACTGATCTTATTCAAGAAGCTCGCCGTCAGGCTGAGATATGCAACGCCTGCCGTTACTGCGAGGGCTACTGCTCAGTCTTCCCGTCGCTGCACGCGGAACGCGCGTTCTCGGATGGAGACATCACGCAACTGGCTAATTTGTGCCACAACTGTCGAGGTTGCTACTATGCGTGTCAGTACACGGCGCCGCACGAGTTCGATCTGAACCTGCCGAAAGCTCTGGCCGAAGTGCGGCGGGACAGTTGGGAAAGCTTCGCCTGGCCGCAACCTCTGGCGCGGCGGTTCCATACGCACGGTGGCGCGATCGCGCTGGCCCTCATCATCGGTTTTGCTCTGCTGTTCTGGGCAATTCGCGCTATTGGATCCAGCGGAGGCGATGGGTTCTATGCCGTCCTGTCCCACAATGCGATGGTTGCAATATTTGCGCCCGCATTCTTGTTGCCACTCTTTAGCTTGGCTATCAGCCTGAGGCGCTATTGGGCGGAGGTCGGTGGCAAACCCATCCAATTGTCTGATCTGACTGCTGCGTTCAAACGCGCCGGCAAGATGCAGGACTTGGCCGCAGGCCACGGCGAGGGTTGCAACTTCGAGGACGAAGACCGGTTCAGTCAGGGCCGACGCCACATTCACCACGCCATCATGTACGGCTTCCTGCTGTGCTTTGCCTCGACCTCGGTGGCGACGATTATGCACTATGGGTTCGGGTTACACGCGCCCTACGGGTTCTGGTCCCTGCCAAAACTCTTTGGGGTTTCAGGCGGTATTCTGCTGACAGTGGGTTGCGGAGCTATGGTTTTTCTCAAGCAAAAATCTGATCGCGAGCTTGGTGACCCGTCCGCATGGGGCGGCGAAATCGGGTTTGTCCTGTTGCTCGGATTTGTCGGGCTGAGCGGGCTGATCCTTTACGTCCTCGGTTCAACTGCTCTGATGCCCGCGCTGCTTGCCATCCACCTTGGATCGGTTCTGACGTTCTTCCTGCTTATACCATACACCAAGATGGCTCATGGCTTCTATCGACTTGCAGCTTTGATCAGAGACGCGCAGCGTAAGAGAGAATTGTCAGTTGGTTGCTAGCAAACATCCAAAGCCGAGGGAGTAAAAAGTCGCAATTCAAGCGCATTTTGATGCCCTTTCTGGCTTCATTCCAGCACCCCGGGTGGCGGTCAACGTCCGGAATGGGTCTGTTTGCTGTGATTGACAACATCGACACGAAAGGCAGCTTTGTCCGCAACTCAGTCGTTGACTTAGTTTTGTTAAAACGTCTGCTATCGCGAAGAAGCGGTCTTTGTGTTCTGATTCAATTGAGGCGCCCGGACCCTGATCTGGACCGCGAATCAAGCGAGATGTGGTTCGCGGTGCACTCAGAACTCTCCCCAGATCGCAACTTTGATGCCTGTGTTATCACGGGCATCATTGCGTTCAAATCCCAGCACCCACGTTGTGGGACTGTCAGGATTGCTGACCATGACCGACGGACGCACCCGCCAATATAGGTCGTCGCCGGAACGATATGCGGTTTCGACCTGCAGCAAAGGGTCAACCCAGCGTCGCGATTTAAGGCCTGCAGTCAGATCTAGTTTTCGGATCAGGGCATTGTGGGTTCGGTATTCCAACGTGGTATCGACCGCGACCCACCCATTGCCCCAGCCGGTCTGAAAGCCTTTGCCGTAGGACAAAGTTGCCTTGTACAATGCCCACGCCCCCTTATGGCGGTGGTGCACGCCCACGCCAAATTCCGCCGCGAACCTTCCCTTTTCGCCCAAGCTGGCCAAGGGCAGGCGCGCAAATACGGTTGCGTGGCCGTAAAGGTCTCGGTTTTCCTCAAAGTCGAATCCAAGGGTGAGGTTATCTTTGTACCCCCACTCAGCGTACAGCGCGGACTTATAGTCATAACCATAGTCCCCATCTTTGAAAGCCGTGACAGATGCGGCGGTAAAGGCGCTGTCCTTCTCGCGAAGCCACGGGCCGGGCAACGCGGGGGAAGCCGACAACATAAGCAGAAGAAGGGAAACAAACCGCCACATTCGCGCAGCATCCGTTAGCATGGTTAACGGATCGTTAGGATGTATTGATTTTCAATGATTGCAGCTTTGGGCAAAAGCCAAAGGAAACCCGCGATCTTTCCGAAACCTATGTTAAGTTCAATTGGAAAAGGGAGAATCCAGATGCCGAAGATTGCAAAGAACGCAAGCGTCCAGACTGTCATTACCACTTTTGAAATGACCCCGGGTACCTGTCACGATCTGCTGGAGGCTTTGACCGACGCCTATGCGGACTTCATCTCGAAACAACCTGGTTTTGTTGCTGCGGGTTTGCATGTGAATGACGCGCAGACCAGAATCGCCAATTACTCGCAATGGGCGCGTCGCGAGGATTTTCTGGCCATGCTGCGCACCCCGGAAATGCGGGAGCGCAACCGGAAGATCAACGAATTGTGCAGAAGCTTTGAGCCGGTTATGTATGATGTCGCCGAAACATTTGGCGGATCGTGACTTAAATCAAAGCAGCACGTTCTGTTGCGACGCATCTTTATCGTAAATTGAACGGAGGTGCGCACCATGTATCACAATATTCTTGTCCCGATTTCGTTTGATGCAGAACGGGATATATCCGGCCCCCTGAAACTGGCCGAGGTGCTGGCGACGCCGGATGCGCAGGTGACCCTGCTGCATGTGGTCGAGCATATTCCCAGTTATGCGATCTCATACATGCCGCCCGAATATTTGGCCGAGGCACGAAAGGCCCTGCAGTCGGAATTGGACGATCTGGCCGCGAAGCTGCCAAATGCCAATGGTGTATTGGTCGAAGGGCATTCAGGGCGGACCATTCTTGACTGGGCCGAAGAGCATAAGCCCGATCTGATAATCATGGCCTCCCACCGACCAGGAATGCAGGACTTGCTACTTGGTTCAACGGCGAATCACGTTGTACGCCACGCAGCCTGCGCGGTTCACGTGGTGCGGTGATCGGGCCATATGTCCGATGGGGCAAGGCGCCAAGCCTTGCCGAACCCGCCGTTCAGCAGACCGTCTGAAATGCGAAACCGCACAAAGCCGAAATCGGTAAAATCAACATAGAGCTTCGACTTGGGCCGCAGCTTTAGGTAATGCGCGCGCAGGCGATCATGTTCATCCGTACCACGCGCAACAAATACCGCATTGGCGTGCAGCGTAAGCCGCGGATGGGTCAAAGGGTCTCCGGTTGGTCCCGGTGCACCCAGTAAAACTGCGCAAACGGGGTTGGCCTGCAACGCACGGGTATGATCCGCCAGTGTCGAGATCAGGGTAAACGGCGTTCCGTCTTCGTCTGCGGCAATAGCGATACGCGACACTGACGGAGCCGGCATATCTGGCCGCAAAACCGCCAGAGCGCCATAGGTTGCTCTGGCAATAAGATCGCGGGCCAACTGACGGGCCGTTTCGTCAACAGGGCGGAATGGATCGGTGTTCGACATGTCAATTCTTGCGCCTTTGGCAGGGTGCGTCAGGTTTTGCGACATCTATGGCCGCGGGAACTTGGTATGACGTGCCACAGAACGAATCCACCTAATTTGAAGTATCGGCGAGGGGGCCTCGGATTCGCCGCAAATTCGATGTATCATAAGCTATGCCGCCCCGTGACCCCCACCCGCGACAGTTGTTTACAGACCCGAATACACCGGCCCGTCGCATGCGCGCCGATACCGTGCGACGACGCGCGTTGTCGCCCGTGCGCATTGCGATCATGATTTTGATGCTGCCGGTGACGACTGCGGCAATCGCGGTAACCGTTTATACGCGGACCTCTGAATTCGGCCGGGAGGAAGCCCTGTTTCACCTCATCGCTATGGCTGGTTGCCCAGCGGCCGAAGCCATCATACCCGGACCGTTCTTTGAAGGGTTGCCGGGCTATCACCGGCGCAATGACCCCGATGGCGACGGAATTGCATGTGACCCGCAATTGCAGGCGGCACCGCCCCAGGACCCGCAGACAGCACAACCGGACCCCGCTGGTCGCGCGGTTGGAAATGCAAAATTCCTTCGGCCCTAAGGTTCTGACATGACACGAGACGACTTCAACGCTTTTTGCGCGGGCCTCACGGCGACCACCCATGTTGTGCAATGGGGCAATGCGGATGTGTGGAAAGTGGGCGGCAAGGTGTTTGCGATCTGTGGCTGGAACGAGGGGCGCGACGCCTTTACTTTCAAAGCCACCGATCTGGCCTTTGAGGTGCTAAGTGATCAACCCGGCATCCGCCCCGCGCCCTATCTGGCCTCGCGCGGGATGAAGTGGCTTCAGGTCTACGAGGCACGCGGGATGAGCGATGCCTCCCTGTGCGAGCATATCGTGACCTCTTATGATCTTGTGGTGACGAAACTGACTAAGAAGGCGCGGGCGGAGTTGGGGGTTTAAGCTGCGCGGCAGTCCTGCAACATTTCGGCTCTACGCGCTGGGCTGCAACCTTGGAGTGTTAGGCTGCATACTCGGGTACGGCGCGCGGTTGAAAACACTCTGAATCCACAAGTATCAATACGGGATTTGACGCCGCCATGCTACCTTACGCGCGGCGGGATCGTTTTGGTCGCGCCCTACGGCAATTTCGCCAGACGAGGGAGGAAAGTCATGTTTGCACGTATTACTCAATTCAAAATGAAGCCAGGCACACGCGAGGCCGCGACGGCGAAAATGAACGCGTTGAAGTCAGAAATCATGGGCATGCCCGGCATGCATAGCTTTACGAATGTGATGAATGAAGACGGCTCGGGCTATGTGATCTCCGTGGTCGAGAGCGAGGCGACCTCGAACGCGAATGCCCCGAAAGTGGCAGAGCTGTGGGGCCAATTCGCCGAATTTATGGAAGGCCCGCCAACGCCTGTTGGGTATGATGTGGTTGCCCACTGGGATAAGGGCTGAACACTGACCTGAGCGAGGAACACTCGCTCGGGTTCAGACCGTTCGAGGCTTACTCTCTTAATTCATATTGCTGTGAAAACGCAATGAGAACTATGTCAGGAATGGTTGCGTTCCGGACGCTTTAAGATAGGTGCGCTCCAGCACATTCACGAAAAACCCGCACGGGGTCAGCAGCGCCGTCCAGCGAGAATGTGGCCACATGATCCTGCGTGAATGCGTAGGCTATGCGGTTGTACTCCAACCCATCAAGCACGTTTCCGAAACCCGTATTCGTGACGGTCAAAGAAGTTGCGCCGTCGGATAGAACATGGCGCGATGTAGCAATCTCGATCGGGGACGAGCCTTCAAAACGCATTGCAAACCAAGGGGCCTGTTTCCAAACAGAGTTCGTTTGGGTCACGGTGATTGAATAAAGTGGTTTCGATGGATCGTATGTGAGAAATATTTTCGCCGCGCCGGTCTCGTGCGAAAGCGTGCAAATTGGACCAACTGTTGCATCCCACGCATAGGCAGGCGTGCTAAGGATCAGTGATATCAGAATGGCTCGCATACCTTGAACCTAGCCACAGACTGCGGTTAGGCAAGGCGGTTGAAACAAACAACGCCAAGTGCTGCGACTTTGAGTTGCGTTGTTAACAGTTTAACGCTTCCGTCGCTTCACATTCCCACCTCGTTGCCCCGGTCGACCAGCCGTTGACCTCCCCCGCGATTTCACTGCGTCTTCGGACGCCTTCTCGACCGCCCACTGACGTGCCATGGGGTCGTCGGCGACGGCGAGATCGACGGCTTCCAGACGTTTGATCTCGTCCCGGATATTGGCGGCCTCTTCGAATTCCAGGTTCTCGGCGGCTTTGCGCATTTGCTCACGCAACCCGTCCAGATGGGCCTCGAGGTTGGCGCCGTGAATCGGTTTGTCGATGGTGGCGGTGACGCGGTTCATGTCCACGTCGCCGTCATAAAGCCCGGCCAAAACATCCTCGACGTTTTTCTTCACCGTCTCGGGGGTGATACCGTGTTCCTGATTATAGGCGAGCTGTTTGGCGCGGCGGCGGTTGGTTTCGCCCAAGGCGCGCTCCATGGAGCCGGTGATCTTGTCGGCATACATGATCACCCGTCCGTCGGCGTTGCGCGCGGCACGGCCTATGGTCTGGATCAGCGAGGTTTCCGAGCGCAGGAAGCCCTCTTTGTCGGCGTCCAGAATGGCGACCAGCCCGCATTCGGGGATGTCTAGCCCCTCGCGCAGCAGGTTGATGCCGACAAGCACGTCGAACGCCCCCAGCCGCAGGTCGCGCAGGATTTCGATGCGTTCCAGCGTGTCGATGTCCGAGTGCATGTAGCGCACCTTGATGCCCTGTTCGTGCAGGTATTCGGTCAGGTCCTCGGCCATGCGTTTGGTCAGCGTGGTGACCAGTGTGCGAAAGCCGTTGGCGGCGACTTTGCGGACCTCGTCCAGCAGGTCGTCCACCTGCATGGAGACGGGGCGGATTTCGACCTCGGGGTCCAAGAGGCCGGTGGGGCGGATCACCTGTTCGGTGAAGACACCGCCGGTCTGTTCGATCTCCCACTTAGCCGGGGTGGCCGAGACAAAGACGGATTGCGGGCGCATGGCGTCCCATTCCTCGAACTTGAGGGGGCGGTTATCCATGCAGGACGGCAGGCGGAACCCGTGTTCGGCCAGCGTGAATTTGCGGCGATAGTCGCCCCGGTACATGCCACCGATCTGCGGGACCGAGACGTGGGATTCGTCGGCGAAGACGATGGCGTTGTCGGGGATGAATTCGAATAGGGTCGGGGGCGGCTCGCCCGGCGCGCGACCGGTCAGGTAGCGCGAATAGTTCTCGATCCCGTTGCAGACGCCGGTGGCTTCGAGCATTTCCAGGTCGAAATTGGTGCGCTGTTCCAGACGTTGAGCTTCGAGCAATTTGCCTTCGCCCACCAGTTGGTCCAGCCGGATGCGGAGTTCCTTTTTGATGCCGATGATCGCCTGTTGCATCGTTGGTTTCGGCGTCACGTAGTGCGAGTTTGCATAGACCCGCACCTGTTCCATCGTTGCAGCGCGTTCGCCGGTCAGGGGATCAAACTCGGTGATCTGTTCCAATTCCTCGCCGAAGAACGACAGTTTCCACGCACGGTCCTCAAGATGAGCAGGCCAAATCTCTAGCGAGTCGCCTCGTACCCGAAAGGACCCACGCTGAAACGCCTGGTCATTGCGGCGGTATTGCTGGGCGACCAAGTCAGCCATCACCTGACGCTGGTCATACTCGTGGCCGACTTTCAGATCCTGCGTCATTGCCCCATAGGTCTCGACTGAACCGATGCCGTAGATACAAGAAACCGAGGCCACGATGATAACGTCATCGCGTTCCAGCAGCGCGCGGGTGGCCGAGTGGCGCATCCGGTCGATCTGTTCGTTGATCTGCGATTCTTTCTCGATATAGGTGTCGCTGCGCGGCACGTAGGCCTCGGGCTGGTAGTAATCATAGTAACTGACGAAATACTCGACCGAGTTTTCCGGGAAGAATCCCTTGAATTCCCCATATAGCTGAGCGGCCAGCGTCTTGTTGGGCGCCAGGATGATGGCGGGGCGCTGGGTTTCCTCGATCACCTTGGCCATGGTGAAGGTCTTGCCCGTTCCGGTCGCGCCCAGCAGAACCTGATCGCGCTCGCCGTCCATAACGCCGCCCGCCAGCTCTTTGATGGCTGTGGGTTGGTCCCCTGCCGCATTGAATTCAGTGTGCATAACGAACTGTTTGCCGCCTTCCAGTTTCAGGCGCGCGCGGACGTCTTCGGCGGTCAGTTGGGTCTTGTCGGAATGGGCATAAGGCATGGGCGGGCTCCGGATCAGGTCCTTACATTTGTTCTTATTTTGTCCAACTGCAAGACCTGATCCAGATTCTAGTCTCATTACGCGGCTTGAGGCCGGGCTGAGTGTTTCGGCGGTGATGTCCCGGTTGCGCTCTGGGCAAAGCGTTGCGTTTTTTCCGTCTGCACCTCAGCTCTTTCTAGCCCAATCTGATGACAATAGTTGTCATCAGAGGCAGGGGAATGGGCGCGACAATTGCCACCTTGTCCCGGAGCGCGCTCTGACGCATAAACGTCCTCAGCCAAGCGAGTACGGAGAGGCGACATGCGCGCACGGATTTACCAGCCTGCAAGGAATGCAATGACTTCGGGAATGGCCAAGACCCGCAAGTGGGTACTGGAGTACGCTCCGGCATCCGCGCGTGAGGTTGATCCGCTGATGGGTTGGACGTCATCCAGTGACACGCAGACACAGGTGCGTTTGAAGTTCGACACCAAAGAAGAGGCGTTGGACTATGCCAAGGATAACGGCATCGACGCGCAGGTCAGCGAGCCGCACAAGCGTAAAGCAAACCTGCGATCGCGCGGCTATGGTGAGAATTTTGCCACCGACCGGCGCACTCCCTGGACACACTGAGTGATCGACATTCGGCTGGCCGACCCGACTTCAACGGCGCTGCGTCCGGTGGTTCAGGCTCATTTTGCCCACAGCAAAACAGCAGGTCCTGCTGAAAGCAATCACACGATGGATGCCGAAGGGCTGGCAGGGCCGGGTACTCGGTTTTGGGCGATGTATGACGGGGGTCAGGCCGTAGGCTGCGGTGCGTTAAAGGAGCTTCCGGATGGGACGGCCGAAGTCAAATCTGTTCATGTCCTGGCAGAGGCACGGGGGCGGGGACTGGCGCGCATTATGATGACCCGTTTGGCAGAAATCGCTCGGGCCGAGGGCGTGACTGCGTTAGTTCTGGAGACCGGAGCAGACATTCTTCCTGAATATGACGCGGCGCGAAAACTCTATGAGTCGTTAGGTTATTCCTATTGCGGGCCAATCTTTGGCTACAAAGAGGATCCGAACAGCGCCTTCATGCGCTTGGCTCTTGAACCCCGGTCATAAAAACCGCAAGAAGGGCGCAGCGGTCCCGTAGCTCAACTGGATAGAGCAGCTGACTTCTAATCAGCAGGTTGAGGGTTCGAGTCCTTCCGGGATCGCCATTTTTAGCACCCTCTGAAAAGCCACTGAAAACGGTCAGCCTGCGTATGTCCGTCTGTTGTGCCGAGCATATATTATCGGGCCAAAATGTACCTTGCGATCAGCAAAATTCCGACAATCGAGGCAATTAATATTTCGGGGTTTTGTTCGAAATATCCGACCCAATAAGACAGGTTTGTGCTACTGCCGCCACTTCGTGAACCCGAGCCCGTAAAAGTGTCCGTCGCTATTCCGTATTCAAACATTGTAACATCCTGGTACCCATAAACTGGACGACACTCTATCACAGATCGCCAAATAAATCCCGTGGGCTGGCAATTTGCGGTGGGAATTAAGCTGCGACCCTTATTGCCTCAGAGGGTAAGGGACCGGCCCGTGCCTCCTGTGTTGAAGGTATCTTTTCCGTTTTCGCGCAACGCAGAAATAAGTGCCAATCGCGTAAGACTTTCCCAACTGGCAGCCCAACCGCATGGCGGGGCTTCGCGCGAGTTATTCGTATCAATTCTTGACTAATACGTATAAATATTTACTGATATGTATAAATAGAGATTCGAAAGCGTGGCAGCAACACAGAAACAAGTGGCGGAATTGGCGAAGGTTTCGCAAGCAACGGTCTCTTTGGCGCTTAGTCCACAGGGGCGGGCGACGCTTTCAGTGGATACAATTCAGGCCGTCGAAGAGGCGGCAAGAGTGCTTGGTTACCGTGCAAACCGTTTCGCCCAGGCACTAAAGAGCGGGCGTACGCATACTATTGGCTGCGTCGTTCCCGACCTGACCAACCCTTTCTACCCGGCGTTGGTACGCGGGGTTCGCAAGGTGGTTGAAGAGAGCAATCACGATATCATCATTTATGACAGCGAAGGCGCACCGGACCGAGAGCGAAGATTTATTGATTGGGCGCAATCGGGTCGTGTAGACGGTGTCGTCGGTGCGTTTTTTAATCTTCGTGTGCCAGACCTTGAGCCACTTCTGGATTCAGGCATCGCAATTTCGCGAATTGAGATTTCTGAGAAATCCGGCGGCGCGCTTCCAGTTGACAATGTTTTTGTTGATAACAAAGCGGCGTCTGCCGCTGCGGCCAAATTCTTGATTGAAAAGGGCTATGGCCCGCTGGCAATCATTTCTGGCCCGGGAGAGCCGAGCGCAACACGTGTCGCCGGTTTTCTTTGCGAAGCTGGCAATCGTGGATGTGACGTTAAGACTATAGAAGCGCACTCGCTTAACGAAGAGGGTGGGTTCGCCGCAACGCAGGCCCTTATTGCTGGCGCAGAGCGTCCGCGCGTGATCTTTGCAGTCAACGACTACATGGCCATTGGCGCCCTGCACGCGCTGCATACCGCAGGTTTTTCGGTGCCGGGTGACGTCGCCGTCATGGGTTTCGACGACATCCCTGTCGCGGCCCTTGCCTATCCATCATTGACAACAGTTGCGCAGCCGCAGGCTGAGCTTGGTCGGCGCGCGGCCGAGTGTCTAATGTCGCGCATCAATAGCGAGCGCAGTGGCCCGGGGGTCTCAAAGGAAGTCGAATTTACCATTGTCGAGCGTGCCTCGACATAAAACCGTAGCTGCACAGTCGCGCATTGATCGCGACTGAAGAGGGAGGAACAACCATGCAGAACACAACGATGCTTGCCGCCGCGGCAGTGCTGGGATTGGCGGTGGTGCTGCCGGCGCAAGCACAAGAGATCAGTTGGTGGTACGAAACGGCGAATCCCGAGCAGTAAAAGGCGCTTACGGAAATCCTTGATTAGAAACACGCTTGGGCAAAAATTATTCTAAAGGTTCCGAGTAGTTCGACTCAAAATGAAGTTCTGGTGGAAGCCTGATATGTCGTTCCACATCGTTGCACCTATACCAAAACTGAGCATTTTGACTCTACCAGTTCGGTAGTCGGCTAAAGCCTCGACAACCTTTGATCACAGTGTCAAAATGATTTCATTGTTGCGGACTGATCTTTGTTTGAGGTTGTCATGTATAGAAAATTGCTTGGGTTAATCGCTATAATTTTGTCTTTTAGCTCATTCAGCGAAACTGCATCTGCGCAGGCAATTGACGCCGTTCGGGGAAACGGCTTCAGCTTACCTGGAAGTAAAAACAAAGTAGTGTTTGTCCCAGGGATAATGGGGTCAAGCTTAACAGTAGATGGAAAAAATATCTGGGGAAGCACCAATTTTTTTGCAGAAGAGTTTTTTATAATGAAAATCAACACGTTGAAACCAATGTCCTCACATCTCTCAGCGCTTTTGACAGAAGAGTGAAAGAGATAGCCTATGGGCGATTTTTTTCTGAGCAGGCGAGTGATCCCGGTTCCAGAGAGTACTTCCACCCCTTTAGCTACGATTGGCGAGCCTCGAACGTACTAAGTGCAAGAAAACTTGGAGACTTCCTTTGCGAAGTGTCCAAAGACTCAAAGCAGTCAATTATTTTGATTGCACACAGCATGGGTGGTCTTGTTGTAAAGCACTGGCTGATGGATCGATACAAAGAACCCTGTGACAATGGAGAGAAAGTGAAAATCGGTGCCGTTATTTTTGCAGCTACCCCTCATACCGGTTCTCCTAAGTCTCTACTGTCTCTAATCGATGGTACTGATTTGTTCGGAATTGAGGCAATCGATGCAATGGTGCTTAGTGCCGTAAACAAGTATGGTTAGTCGTTTGACAGTATCTATGAGCTGTTACCTTTTGGAACCGCTCAAGGGCTTGATGGACCTTGTTATACCGAACAGCAGATGAAAGTTGGACCTGCCCGCATACGTCTCTTCTATTTGAAAGAATTTGCTACACAAGCTGACGCCTTCGACCCCTATAGTGTCGCGTTCTTAGAGTCGTTTGGTGTGCTGGACAGAATTCGGGAATTAGTGGAAGAATTTCCTGAAGAAATTGGCGATCCTAGGGTCTATCTGTCTGAAAAACTAATGGCTGCGGAAGCTATCGCCTGCAAATTGGCAAACTTTACAATTCCAGAAGATTTGAATGACCGCGTCGTATACTTGGCTGGCAGAATTTCTGATGAGCGCTCAGTTGGTATGGAGTCGACTATTTCAGAGATTTGGGTCACTAACGCCGAAGACGAAAACCTACGCGAAAGATTAAAGTTTCGCGACCCTGTATCCGGTTACCTGTTGTATCTTTATACCATCAACCAAGATGGGGACCGAACTGTTCCATTTCAGGTCGCAACATTTTCGTCAAACTTAGACAAAAACTTTGATCGTGTAGTGGGAAGGACTAGAAGCTCGAATGCTGATCATTTGGGTGTGCTAACGTCTAGTGCTCTCCGCGAGATTGTAAACTCGTTGTCCCACTTTGATTTTGCTTGGAATCATACGCCAAACCCGAGTGTCATACCTAAACCCGGCAGCTTGTCAGACGAAATTACTCGCTTGGATATGGCTATGGAAGAAGGCAATCCGTCGCCAATCCAGCCTGACTATCCCTTACTGATAGAAATGGTCTCAGCAGACGGGTTGTTTGAAGTCGATGAGTATACTGCCAATCTATCAAGTCTGTTCGGTAAAGTGCTGGATCAGCAAGTGATGGTTTCCGGATACATGACAAACTCAAGTGCATTCAAAGAAACATTGAAGGGCTCGTTTGATGACCCTTGGGAGGTTTACCACTTCGCCAAAAACAATCCTTCTGCTGACAATTGGCGCTTTGTTGGTAGTGTAAGTGGCTTGCCCGCCGAGGCTAGAGCATCAGCTAAATTTAAGGCTGCTGAATTGTATTGGTTTGAAGGCAGAATGGATGACGTTGCTGCAGCGTACAATGAGATAATTGGTACATCTGAATACGCGGGAATAAAAACAGACGATGGGCATCTAATTCAAGACCTTGCAAAGACCGGCTCCGATGTAGCGTTCGGGTATACAGGACCAAGCGTAATCCTCGCTGCCGGAATGAAGGGCAGTAAGATTGACGTTACCAACCCGAAGAATTGGGCGGGTCAAAACTTTAGGCCACTCCTTGATGAAATGAAAAACACAGGCAGTTTTTCTTCAGAAAACTGGAGTGGAAAGATAATTGACTCTTTTGAATAGGGTTCGAGTTGGAGACTTCCATCTGTGACGCTGGGGAACCCTCGTTGAAGCGGGCTCACGTGGCAGGCGCAGCGGCAAGGCTGTCGCTGAGAACTTCGCCAGAAGGTTCGATTTCAAAATCTATGATGCACTCTATTCCACTGTTCTTTGTTTGTAGCCTTCGGCATAGCTTTGGTAGCGGCCCTTGTAGCGAAGTTCTGCAAAGACAATCAGTGCAATCAATTCTCGGGCGTAGAGGATGCAATCCCAAAGGCTTTCACCATCCAATGCTTTCCCTTGATGGGTTATGGAATTTCGCTGCTTGTTCAGCCGTCGAATCAGGCCTTCGTCAAAAACATTCGCCGGCAAGTTGTACTTTTTAATCACAGCGTTGAGCTTCCGAGACATTGGAGCACGGTTAATTCCCTTGATATTATTCACAAGAACGTCTGTTTCTTCTTGGCCGAGGCCGAATTCGGCTAAAGCTTGGATGAAAGATTCTCGGATAGGTTTGAATTTTGTTTTCGGTATCAATGTGGATGAGGCATCCGGAACCAGACTATGAAGGATCGTTTCGACCGCGGTCATAAGCGTCTGATAGCGCACTTCGTCAACAGACGAGTCGTTGTTTAGCCAACCAACCGTCTGCCACACTTCGTCTGGAAACGGATCATCGCTTTCAAAGCGTGCGACCAGTGCGGCAATAAAGTCTGACTGGTCCAAGAAGTGAATAGCGGGCAAATGGGCGTGTCGGCCAGACCCGTTGTAGAATGTGGCGATTTCCTCCTGTGCGCGAAAAATTTGGATCAACGGTACGTGTAGCCGTCCGCCATGCCCAAACTGAAGACCCCTCCAAACGAATTCCGCAAGAGCCTCGGCATCCTGATACCAACTTTCATTGGGTTGATCGTCATTGGACGTTACGATGATTGCTCCACTCACCTCGTCAGCCGAAGCGACCTTATTTGCGCTCTGTACGTAAACCGTTCCAAGCTTTGCCTCCACCGGACTAGTCCGGAAACTCTTGAAACCTCGGAGCAGCAATTTCACGCCAAAATCAGGACGCTTTGAATCATTTTTGCGCGGAATTGATATCGACGCCTCGCCTGTTCCAAGCCGTATCTGATGGCCGTCTGTACCTGGGCCAGCTCCACGAATTTCCATGTGCGGAGAAACAAAACTGATGCCATCGCTGCTCTCGCCTGAAAGCGTGACGGGTTCAGCGGTACTACCGGGTTCCCCCATTGCTTTACTCAAGGCGACATATGTTTTTGCTGACACTGTGAGTGGATCAACTACTAGCCGACAATCCTCACCGGCATGCGCAACGAAGGATACTGGTTCTTCAAAGTTCCCGTAGGAAACTTTCCCCTCGAAGGTGGTGGCTTCGAATACACTTCCCTTGCTGGTTTCATTTTCAGTTTGCATGTCAATTTTTCCAGTTCAGAGGGCGTGTTCTTTGATGAGGCTTTTGGCCAATCGGTAACAAGAACTTCGTCGTTTGGATAGTTTTCAGGCATACATGTGGTTCCCAGCACCCGGTGGTTTGGGCTCAATGGGGACATTCGAACATTGTTGTTAGTATTCCAGCCGATATGTTTTGAGGTGTTCGGTTACAAAATAACAACAATAACAACGCTTATAACCCCCGATTTTTGAAGTCGCTTTCCGAACCCTCCGCCCCTCTTCATTCTGAAATGAATTCTGTCTGGCCAACGGCCCAGCGCAATAAGGCTTGCTGGCCTCTGCCGATAAACCATGCCCATGTGTCAGCCTCAGAGCGTGGCGCAAATGTCTGTCTATGGAGTCGGTTTCGGCTTTTGGCAGAAACCCTGCCGCAAATTCCTAAACATCATTGGCAGACAAGGAGACCATCGCATGATGATCGGATATGCACGTACCTCGACACTGGAACAGAAAGCATCCCTAGAGGCTCAGAGAGAGTCACTGAGGGGCGTTGGATGCGAGAAGGTGTACGAGGAACAGATAAGTTCTGTGGCTCCCAGAGAGACCCTCAACGCCGCTCTGGAGTTCTGCCGGGAGGACGACATTCTGGTTGTGACCAAATTGGATCGTCTGGCCCGGTCTGTGAAGCATCTCGGGGAAATTGTGGACGACCTAGACGCAAGGAATGTCGGCCTTCGGGTGTTGAACCTAGGCTTGGACACCTCCAATGCCACGGGGAAGCTGATGCTCAATGTTCTTGGGTCAGTTGCCCAATTTGAAAGGGAAATGATGCTGGAACGTCAACGGGAAGGCATCGCTAAGGCGAAGGCAGAGGGCAGGTATAAGGGCAGGAAACCCACTGCGAGAGCAAAAGCTCCGGACATTGAACAATTGCTTTCAAAAGGGCTTAGCAAACGGGCGATAGCCAAACACCTGAACATCTCCGAAAGGTCAGTCTATCGAGTCGTGACCTCGCTGTCCTGACACCTCACCACCTCAATCAGATCACTTAAAAAAGCAATCGTCGTACGAGCCGCTTTGGATATTCCGAGCGGCTTTTTTTGTACGCCCAGCGCAAGAAAGACCAACTCATGAAACTGTATAAACGCAATGGTTCTTCATTCTGGTGGTATTCGTTCACCGTTGATGGGAAGCAATTCCGAGGTTCAACAAAGCGGTTGTCCAATGACAAAAAGGGGGCAAAGGCAGTGATGCAGAAAGCCTACCAAGAAGCTCTTGATCGACTTCAGTTTGGCGATCTGCCTGAGATTAGCCTTGAGAATTGTTTTGAACAGGCTTTGGTTGGCCTGTACAAAGAGCAGTCCAGACGCATCTACAGGGCGTCCTACAACATCCTATACGAATACGTTCCTTCACCGGGCATGAACGCATCTGACTTCACGCAGGACATGCTTGAAGACTTTCTGGATTTTCGCCGGCAACAGGGTCGAAAGGAGAACACTCTGAAGGGCGACATTCGGGCGATCCGCCGTGCCTTCAACAAGCTTGAGCATCGGTACAACTGTCCCAAGCTGAAGTAACCCAGCATCAAAGGCTTCACTAAGACACGGCATCTTTCCGAGCGTGAAGAACCGATCATCTTTGACGTTCTCGCTAAGAATGAGACAATCACTGGTCGGAAGGCGGAAGCCCTTTGTATGGTGCTTCTTGATACTGGTCTTCGGTTGATGGAAGCGGTCAATTTGGAATGGGAGTGCGTTGACCTGACAAGAAGGGAAATAGAAGTTTACCGAACAAAAACGGATACGGTCTCATTGGTTCCAATCTCGCAACGGGTCCATGACTTGTTTCAGAGTTTGCTTAGTCAGGATCAGCCTTTCCAGAACATGGAATGGGCTATCAAGGTGTTGCGTGAAGTGATCCGAACCCATTGTAACAAGTCAGAACGGGTTGTGGCGACACGGGGTAGGGCGACAGTGCATAGCCTTCGGGATACATACGCAAGCCGGATGGTTCAGCGTGGGCTTTCGATCCAACAAGTTTCGATCCTTCTAGGGCATTCGAACATTTCTCAAACAATTAAATACGCTCAACTTGAAACGGTTGATGTGGTTGCTCAGGCACGGATGGCCTTGGATGTTTGACCCACAGTTTTAGTACAAAAACCCGCACAGTATGTGCGGACCATACCTGAAAGGGGGGAAATTGGCCCGCAAGTGTCAGTAAATAAGGGGAAAATGTGATGGTGGGTGATGAGAGACTCGAACTCCCGACATCTTCGGTGTAAACGAAGCGCTCTACCAACTGAGCTAATCACCCGTGACGGTGCATGTAGCCAAGCCAGCGCGCGGGTGCAAGAGGGTCTTGCATAATTTCTTTCTCAGATTTCGGATCAGTCCGCCATCTCGTTCAAAACGGTCAGCAACTGCGCCACTTCCTGTTCGGTATTGTAGTGGCAGAGCGAGATGCGGATACAGTCGCTTAAGCCCAGTGGTGTCAGTACATTGCCGCTATAGTGGTCGGCCTTTCTGATGTGGGTACGGATACCTTCCTGATTCAGTCGCGTCACGACTTGGGCGGAGGGTGTGTCGCGCACTACGATTGAGACCAGCCCTTCCCGCGCAGGATTATCCGCACCGGCCAGAATCGTGATGTGATCCATATCTCGCAGGCCGGGCAGGTTGCCGGTGCCGTTGATCATCGCGTCGGTCAGGTGGGTTTCATAGGCGTGAATGGCGCGACCCGCAGCCTCAATCCGGGCGCGTCGATCTGATTCTTCCGAGACCTGAGCCCCCAGCCAGTCAAAATAGGCCACAACATCGGACATCGTTGCGTAAGACCCGGTGTCGCGGGTGCCGAACTCCCACCCCTCTGATGGGGCGTCGATCAATTGATCATGGGGCAGGGCGGTCAAACGGTCTGAAATCCATGCAATTCCGTAGCCGTGGCGAGAAAACACTTTGTAAGGCGAAATCGCATAGCCATCGACGCGGTAGCTGTTGATGTCCAACTGCCCATGCGCCGCGTGTTGAATGCCATCGACGATGATAAAACAGTCGGGTGAGATGTCACGTATAGCCCGCGCGATGGCCGCGACGTCCATGCCCATGCCGGTAACGGGCGACGCGTGAACGATCGTTGCGACGCGCACATCCGGCGTCAGGGCTGCGCGGTAATCTTCGGCTGTGACCAAACCCGTTTCGTCATCATGCTGCACGTTGACGTAGTCCAACCCCGCAATCGCGGCCCAGCGTCGTGCGGCGCTACGGCTTGCGGGGTGTTCGATCGAGCTGCCGATCACTTTGCTGCCCTTGGGTGCGTTGACACAGGCCGTTCGGATCATTCGGAACAACAACTCAGTTCCGCTTTCACCGACAAAGAATTGCCCTGTCGAGGCGTTCATGAATACTGACAAATCGGCCTTGGCGGTGTTGATGATGCCCACAAGCGCATGGCTGGCTATGTTGTCTCGTCCCTGATTGTCAGGGATTGCGGCGAATTTGGCCGAGGTTTCAACGACCGAGTTCAGCGTAAGAGCCCCGCCTGCGTTCTCGAAAAAAATGCGGGGGCCTTGAAAGGGACAGGCATCGACATGGGCAAAGCGTGAACGAATGGCGTCGATCAGACCGGGTGAAGTGTGCAGCATGGTGGACGTCCTGTTCCTGAGTTGATTGCAGCATCCATCTGTGAAGGGTCTGGATCAATATCGTTTGCGACATTGGTCGCAAACCAACTGACGGAAATGGCGATGCTGTGCATTTTTCTTTCAATATCTGCCTGATATGCGGCTGCGTTCCGCAAAGGCGCTTGCGTGCCCCCGGTTGCCTCAGATATCCCCGAAGGGACTGAAACGATGCCAACGAAAAGGATATGCTCCTGTCACGTGCCCGCCGCGTATTGATTGCGGCCCTCGTTCTGGTGGGGTCGCTGCAGGGTCCGCTGCGGGCGGAAGCGGAAGGCGTATTGGTATTTGCCGCCGCCAGCCTCAAAACCGCGCTGGATGAGATCGCGCCCGCGTTTGAACAGCAATCCGGACAGGAGGTTACCATCTCGTACGCAGCATCGTCCGTTTTGGCCCGGCAGATACAGCTTGGTGCCCCCGCGGATTTATTCATTTCCGCCAACGCGGACTGGATGGATGTCCTGCAGGAACAGGGATTGATAGATGAGGCCTCTCGTGTCGATCTCTTGGGGAACGGGCTTGTCCTGATTGCTGGTGGTGACGCAATCACAATCGGCGAAATGAGGCCGGAAGTCGATCTGCAGGCCGCACTGGATGGGGGGCATCTGGCTATGGCGCTGGTGGATGCTGTGCCCGCTGGGATCTATGGCAAAGCGGCGCTGCAAAGCCTGGGTCAATGGAGCCGCGTTCAAAATCAGGTCGCGCAAACCGACAATGTCCGAGCCGCGCTTGCGCTGGTTGCAACCGGGGCGGCGCCTTTGGGAATTGTCTACCGGTCCGACGCCAAGGTTGAAGATCGTGTCCAAGTCGTTGCGACCTTTTCACCGGACCTGCATCCGCCGATCATTTACCCTGCGGCAGCGATCTTGCCACCATCCGCCGGGGCCAAAGCTTTTCTTGCCCATCTCAACTCGGAAGCGGCGCGCCTTGTGTTTGCAGAGCAGGGGTTTGCCCTGCCGGGTGGATAACGCATGGGATGGCTAGGGCCGGAAGAGCTTGAGGCGCTGAAGCTATCCTTGCGTGTGTCCTTCTGGGCCACGCTGGTCACCCTGCCTTTTGGCATCTTTGTTGCCTATGCCTTGGCCCGCTGGCGGTTTCCAGGTCGGCAGGTTCTGAACGGGCTGGTGCATCTGCCATTGATCCTGCCGCCAGTCGTCACAGGGTATCTGTTGCTCATTACTTTTGGCATTCAGGGGCCTTTGGGCAGGCTGTTGGCGGAATTCGGTATCGTTGTGGCCTTTCGCTGGACCGGAGCAGCGCTGGCCGCTGGGATCATGGCGTTTCCGTTAATGGTTCGGGCGATCCGGCTGTCTATCGAGGCTGTGGACCCCAAACTTGAACAGGCAGGGGCTACACTGGGTGCGTCGCGCCCGCTGGTTTTTGCTACGGTAACGTTGCCGATGATCCTGCCGGGCGTGATCGCCGGGGCGATACTGGCCTTTGCCAAAGCGATGGGGGAATTCGGGGCGACCATCACGTTCGTCTCGAACATTCCGGGTCAGACCCAGACCCTGCCCTCGGCCGTTTACGCATTCCTGCAAGTGCCGGGGGGTGAAGCTGCCGCGACAAGGTTGGTCGTGATCTCGATCGTGATCGCGATGGGCGCTTTGCTGTTGTCAGAATTCATAGGGCGTCGGGTCGCTGCACGGGTGGCCGGATCATGAGTCTTTCTGTACGCCTGCAACACGACCTGCCGGACATCAGTCTGGACATTAGCTTTGAGGCCCCGCCCGGGGTGACGGTGTTATTCGGGCGATCCGGGGCGGGTAAAACCACGGTGGTAAATGCGGTCGCGGGTTTGTTGCGCCCGTCGGCAGGTCGCGTCGCGATCGATGATTGGGAGTTGTTCGACACCGAGCGTGGCCTGTGGCTGCCGCCGCATAAACGACGGCTTGGCTATATCTTTCAGGAAGGGCGCCTGTTTCCGCATCTCACAGTTCGTCAGAACCTATTCTTCGGGCGATGGTTTGCGCCCAGAAGGACCCGTAAGGAAAGCCCGGAGAAGGTAATCGAAATGCTGGGGGTCGGGCATCTTCTGGATCGCAGACCAGCGGGTCTTTCGGGCGGTGAAAAGCAACGTGTTGCGATTGGCCGCGCATTGCTGGCCAGCCCGCGTCTGATCCTGGCAGATGAGCCTTTGGCCGCGCTGGACGATGCGCGCAAGTCTGAAATTCTTCCGTATTTCGAGCGGCTTCGCGATGAAGTGTCCGTACCGATCCTTTATGTCACACATTCGGCGGCCGAGGTCGCGCGCCTTGCCACTTCGGTGGTGGCTTTGCAAGACGGCAAAGCCGTACGCCATGGTCCCGCGTCCGAGGTGTTGGCCGACCCGTCGGTTGCGCCAGCAGGTGTCAGATCCGTCGGTGCGGTGCTGCAGGTCCGCGTGGCCAAGCACCATGAAGACGGGCTGACCGAACTGGATGCAGGTGGCACCAGTCTGTTTCTACCGCTTATCCCTCATCAGATCGGAGCCAGTCTGCGTATCCGCATTCCGGCCCAAGAGGTCATCCTGTCCAGCAAACGCCCCGAGGGGCTTTCTGCTTTGAACATGCTTGAGGGTACGGTTGAGACGATCCGGGCAGGTGACGGGCCGGGCGCAATTGTTTCCATAAAAACCAAGGCTGGGTCGGTTCTGGCAAGGATTACCCGCCGCTCGGTCGCATCCTTGGGGCTGGAGCCCGGTCGGGTTTGTTATGCGGTGATCAAAACCGTCGCGCTGGCCCCGCAGGATGTAGGCGGGCGTCTGGGCAATTATTAGGCCACCGGCCCTTCTTGCGTTGTGATCGGGATTCTTTACTCGGTCTCTTTGTTTGCTATGGTTCTGGTCAGGTTTTTCACGGGATTTTTGTTATGCGAAATTGGAAGCTGCCATTTTTGGCTTTGTTGATTGCCCTGCCGGGACTCGCGCAGGCAGTCGGTTTCGGGATCGGCGCGTATCCGGCGTTCAGAACCACGGTTACACCCCTGAAGAACGGTATTTACCAAGTTTCCACTACCGGTTCTTCGGCGCCGGTTGCGTATTGGTGTGGTATTGGCGACTTTGCCATTCGCACCCTCAGAACCAAGGCCTCCCAGCGCATCTACATCACCCGGGCCTACGAGAAACAGACGAGGACCGTGCAATTCTCGCTGACCCCGCCCGACGGGGTCGATACCACTCCGGGTTACTCGGTCACGGTCAAGCGCGTCGGTGAAAACATGTCCGCCGGATCCGCGCAGGGGTATTGCTATGACAACTTCATGGATTTCGGGTTCTGATCGCTGATCAGACCCATTTCGCCAGCGGCGGCAAGCTCATGAGAACGGCATCGGGGTCATGGCCGGTTTCCAGCCCGAACTTGGTGCCACGGTCATATACAAGGTTATATTCTGCATAGAGGCCACGGTGCACAAGCTGGGCGTCCTTATCTGCCGCACCAAAATCCTGGACCCGGCGCTTTTCGACCAGTGGCGCAAAGGCAGGGAGGAACGCCTTGCCGATGTCTTGCGTCAGCGAAAAATCCGCTGACCAGTCGCCGGTGCAGTAGTCATCCATGAATATGCCTCCGACGCCACGGGCGCGTTTGCGGTGCGGGATATAGAAATACTCATCTGCCCAGTCTTTAAGCCGTGGATAGTGCCCTGGCCCATGCGGGTCCAGATGGGCCTTTTGGGTGGCGTGAAAATGGGCCGTGTCTTCATCATACTCGATGCAGGGGTTCAGGTCGGACCCACCGCCGAACCACCAAGCATGCGGTGTCCAGAACATACGCGTGTTCATGTGGACAGCCGGTACATGCGGGTTCTGCATATGCGCGACCAATGAGATGCCCGAAGCCCAGAAACGCGGGTCTTCCGTCATGCCGGGAATGCCTTTGCGAGCGGCCATGGCCTGTTGCGCGCGTTCACCCAGTGTGCCGTAAACGGTCGAGATGTTGACGCCGACCTTTTCAAACACACGGCCTCCGCGCATGGCGGACATCAAGCCGCCACCTGCATCCGTACCGTCGTCAGCCTGGCGTTTCGTTTCCTTGACCTCAAACCTACCCGGTTCGGCGTCCGAGAGCGGGCCGGTGTCGTGGCTATCTTCCAGCGCTTCAAACGCCGCGACGATGTCATCACGCAGGTGTCGGAACCAGGCTGAGGCCGTTGATTTTTCTTTTTCGAACATTGGATTAGTGCGCCGGGGCTGCGACGGGGTCCAGCAGGGTGCGGCCACCGTCAATGGTCAGAATTTGGCCGGTGATGAAACCGGCGGCGTCCGAGGCAAGGAACTGAGCAGTCTCCGTCAGTTCGGTCGGGGCTGCGATACGGGACAGAGGTGTGTGTTTTTCGATGTCATCCCGGAAATCCCGGTTCTCTTTCAGGGTAGATTGCAGCGAAGCACTCATCACCGATCCCAGTGCGATCGAGTTGACACGGATGCGGCTCGGGGCCAGCGCCACGGCCAGGGACCGGGTCATCTGATCCAGCGCGGCGGTTGAAACCGAATAGGCCATCAAATCCGGATGCGTGCGTCGGGCGGCAATCGACGACAGGTTGATGATCGACCCTGCGGGGTTTCCGTTGTCACCCGCCTGTTTAATCATCCGTTTGGCGACAACCTGACTAAGCCGCAAAGCGGGCATCAGATTCTGGTTCAGAAGAGTCCGCACCGAGTCATCGTCAGTATCCAGAGGGTCGGAAGGAATCACCTGCCGTGCCCCGTTGATTAGAATATCCACCTGATCAAACGCGTCTATGGTGGCCGAAAGCAGATTGGCGATCGTTAGCTTTTCCCGCAGATCACCCGCAAAGAAGCGAATGTTGCTGTCATCGGCCTGTTCGCCCAGTTCATCGGCCAGACGCTTTTCGTCCATATCGGCAAACATGACATTGGCACCCGCATCCGCAAAGTGACGACCGATGGCCAAACCGACACCGTTGGCGCTGCCGGTCACGATTGCTGTTTTGCCAGCGATGGAAAAGGACATGCAAATCTCCTGAGTTGAGGCGGAGGTTAACCGGGATCACCTTCGAGGGCGAGAGGCATGGAACACTTTGAAACGTGCGTCGCCGGACACTTCTTCAACGCGCGCAAAACTTTCAGTCAAAGTTGCTTCGTATGGCAGGTGGCGGTTGGCGACCATCCACAGGTCCCCATGTTTGGGCAGATTGCGGGCGGCGGACTTGATGAATCCTTGGCCCAATTCCGGCTCGGCGCTGCGTGACGTGTGGAAGGGCGGATTCATGACGACGGTGTCCAGCGCGTCGGGCGCCTTCCACTTTACAGCATCGGCCCAGTGGAAAAGCGCGCGTTCATCGGTGATATTCGCCTGCGCACAGGTCAGGGCGATATTGTCGGCTTCGACCAGGTGCAGATGGCGCAAACCCGCCTTTTGGATCAGCGACGCTGAGAGAAATCCCCAACCCGCCCCCAGATCAGCAACCCGCGCTCCGATCTTGTCCGGCAGCGTATTCACAAGCAGCGTTGACGCCGGATCGACTCCATCTGCCGAAAAAACGCCGGGAGCGGTTTGATATCCGTCCGCCATTTGGGTTTGTGGCGCGGCCCAGTCGTCAAACGCATCAGGCGCAGCGCGGAACCAGAAGATTTTACCATGCGCCTTGGAAATTGGCCCCTCAACATCTGTGCGCTTGCGGATCTCTTTCAGCAGACTGTCCACGCCATCGGTTTTGGCGCCGTCCACAACGATCACCCCGCTTGCGCGTGCGGAGGCTTGCTGCACATGGCTGCGGGCCAATGCCTTGGCGCGAGGCAGGATCACGATCGCATCCTGACACGGGTCCTGAGACTGCGGCGTTACGGCAAACCCCTGGTCTGCAAAATGGTCGTGGAACGGTTTGAAGGGCTGAACGACCTGCGTGTCGCGCGACAAAGATGACAGATCATTTGCCGGTGTCGGCCCGATGACTGTCAGCGGTTGAGACAGAACAAGGCCGCTTTGCAGGGCAAGATCAAGGCGAGGGGACATGGGCAAATCCGATTAGAGCCGCCGCTGGCGTTACTCTTCGCGTTCCATGGTGCATTGCAGAGGATGCTGGTGCCGACGGGCAAAATCCATAACCTGCCCGACCTTGGTTTCCGCAATCTCGTGACTGAATACACCTACCACGGCAACGCCCTTTTTGTGGACGGTCAGCATGATTTCGAACGCTTCGGCGTGTGTCATTCCAAAGAACCGTTCAAGCACATGAACGACGAACTCCATCGGGGTGTAGTCATCGTTCAGAAGCAGGACTTTATACAGCGGCGGGCGCTTGGTCTTGGGGCGTGTCTGGACCAGAACCGACGAGTCAGAATCGTCGTCGGAATTGTCAGACATCATCCATTGGTCAATAAGCATCACACGGCTGTCCGACTCAGGCTTCGGTTTATCTGTGCGGTTATATAACGTCTAAGGGGTCAGAGAAAAGAGCCAGCAGGACGCATTTGCAATGGAAAATAAGCTGACCACAATCGGGTTCGATGCGGATGATACATTGTGGCACAATGAGCGGTTCTTCCAACTGACGCAGAGCCATTTTGCGGAATTGCTTGCCGATCATGCCGAGCGCGACCACCTGCTGGAGCGTTTGCTGGAAGCTGAAAAGCGCAACATTCGACACTATGGATACGGAATCAAGGGCTTCACCCTGTCGATGATCGAAACCGCCATCGAAGTAACCGAAGACCGCGTTCCCGCGTCAGTCATTCGGCAGTTGATCGAAGCAGGGCAGGACATGATGGCCCATCCGATTGAGTTGCTTCCCCATGCACGCGAAGCGATCGAGGGCGTGGCCGCGACACATAAGGTCGTGTTGATCACCAAGGGTGATCTGATCGATCAGGAACGCAAGCTTGCCCAGTCAGGCTTGGGTGAGCTGTTCGATGAAGTCGAGATTGTCTCGGAGAAAACCCCGGAGACCTACCGAGAGATTTTCCACAGATATTGCGAGGGGCCCAAGCGGGCGATGATGGTAGGGAACTCGATGCGATCCGACGTGGTCGCCCCGATTCAGGCAGGGTGTTGGGGTGTATATGTTCCGCATGGACTGGTCTGGGAGATCGAAAAGGCAGAAACACCATTGGGCAATCCGCGCTTCAAAGAGTTGCAACACCTGGGAGAGCTGACAGGGTTTGTTCAGGCACTTGGATGATGTTGCCGATAGGTCTCAGTTCGGGAAAAACAGAGCGATTACAAGGGCTGTATTCTTGGGTGTCCCGGATTTAGTGGTTTGGGGCCCAGGTGGGGCAACATATGGTGTTTCTATCGTGGCCGACAAAGCGACGAATTTGTCAGCTTACGGTTTATTTCATGGGGTCTCTGTGTTAGCCTGAAGAATAATAAAATAATTGATTTGCTGACCGGGAAAACCCGGCAGCGCGAGGTAGACAGAGGCAAAGATCGTGCAGGTTCGGCGGACAGTTCCGGCCCGGATGGGCTTTATTCTTATAGCATTCGTGTGGTTGCTTGCTTTTGCACCACTCCAGTCATTGGCGGCGCCCTATGCGGCCATGGTGATCGACGCGCGCACCGGTGAGGTGCTTCATTCGCGCAACGCCGACACCCGGCTTCACCCCGCATCGCTGACCAAGATGATGACGCTCTATATCGCGTTTGAGGCCGTGCGAAACGGTGAGATCGAGCTGGACACCCCAGTTCGCATCACCAAGAAAGCGTCGTCCGAACCCCCCTCGAAACTGGGTCTTCGCACGGGTCAGACGATCGCGTTCCGGTATCTGATCCGCGCCGCTGCCGTTAAATCGGCCAATGACGCGGCCACGGCAATCGGCATCGCCATCAGCGGGTCCGAGGCAGCATTTGCCCGCCGCATGACCCGGACTGCCAAAGCCATGGGCATGAGCCGCACGACATTCAAGAACGCTCATGGATTGACGGAATCGGGTCACCTGTCGACCGCGCGGGACATGACCACGCTGGGCCGGCATCTGCTGTATGATTACCCGCAGTATTATAACCTGTTTTCGCGTCAATCAACCCATGCCGGGATCAAGACGGTGCCGAACACGAACCGTCGGTTACTGGCCGCTTATCGGGGAGCAGATGGGATCAAGACCGGATACACGCGGGCAGCAGGCTTTAACCTTGTCGCCTCGGCCAAACGCAAAGACGAACGGATCATTGCCACGGTATTCGGCGGTAAATCCGGCGCGTCGCGAAATGCCAAAGTGGCAGAACTGCTGGACATGGGTTTCCGCCGCGCACCGTCGCGCGCACCCATTCGCAAACCGTCGCGTCCTGTATATGCAGGAAATGCGGGTCTGAATGTACAAGTGGCGCGGTTGGTCGGCGCGCCGACCACCAGTTTACGACCGGTACTGCGCCCCGGACCGGGGGCCGCCGTTCAGGTGGCCGGTACGGTCGCGGCGACCGCGGCGAAGAACGGCACGCGCATTCAGAACGGGATTGCGGCAGCCATTGCCGCCGCAGATATACAAACCCCGTCCGAGGATACGACCCGCCCGGCGGCCCGTCCCGAAGATCTTGTCCTTGCTTCCACAGGCCCGATCGAACAGCCCGAGCCCGAGCAGGAGATCGTCACGCGCTTGTCCACCTCGGGTGGGCACCTCTGGGGTGTGAATGTCGGGCGCTACACAACACGATATGAGGCCGAAAAGGTGCTGTTGAAAACAGCCCTTTCGGAAATGACCACTCTGGAAGGAACGCTGCGCAAAGTGAACCAAAGCGCGCGCGGCTTTGATGCGACGTTTCAGGGCATGACCCGCGAACAGGCTGATTTGGCCTGTCGCAGGCTTCAGGCACGGAACGTGACGTGTTTCATGATTGGGCCGTCATAAGACCCGACATGCAATCTTCAGACTGAACATGGGCTGCGAAAACACTCGCAGCCCTTTTTCTTAGTCGAAGACGTGGCCGTGCTGATATTGTTCATCCTGACCGGCGGCGGCAGTCAGCGCGGCGACGTTATCCTTGGTGAAGAAGCCGTCATAGTGATGGCAGCGCTCAATATACTCGGTGATCAGCAGAGTGTGCTTGGAGTGTTTTGAGAAAATCTGTTTCAGGTTTGGGTCGTCTTTGCATTCGCCAACTACATGCGCCAGGAAAGGCACACCCTTGTCTTTGAGGGTGTTCACGACGAAATCGACGTTCTTTTCACCAGCGCCGTGGTCTCCATCCTGTATCTCGACGGCCATATGGTGCAGGCGGCGGCCAAAGTTGCGCACGAAGTCTTCGGTGGGCATCGGTAACTTGGCAAAGGAATTCACGAATGAGGGCGTGTTGTTCGCCGTGAATACCTTGGCAGGCGATTTCTTGTCATCGTCGACATTCGGATTGCGGTTCACATTGGTGGACGAATTCATGTCAAAGATGTTGTACGCACCCCAGAAATAGTAGGGCACCATCGTGAGAAACTCGAGGATCGCATCCTCACGCTCTCCGGCCAATACCCGCGTGGCAAGGTGGTCGATCCCCAACATCAGAGGTGCAATCTTGCTGTCTGACCCAAAACCGGCTGCCTGATCCAGGCGGGTTTGTTCCGCGTCGCTGAGCAAGACACGGTCCCCCAGGCCAAGGCTGTCCGTGTCGTTGAAATCCAGCGTGGAATAGCCGACCCGATTGCAGGTGAAATCCGATGGCGTCGTGAAACGGAAACCGTCCAGCGTGTAAAACGGGTTCTCGGTATCGCCACTATATTCAAATCTTATGTTTTGATCTTCCAGCGTTTTGGTCAGCGTCTTCAGGTCGGAGGCCGCGAATACCTCTCCGACATACCGGGTCTGGGGCGTGCTGCGGGCCAACGGGTACATGCGGTTGATACGGGGAATGAAGTCCTCGAATGTCGGGCTGAGAGGAGCCATGACGACTAGCGCGGGGTAATCTGCATGAGAATGCAGAACCGAAAACTTGTGCGTTCGCCCAAGATAACTGGCCGTGTGGCGATAGGGGGTCATCACGTAGAGTTCGACCAGCGTGTCGAACAGCGCATCCGGTTCCACCTGAAGTACAATGGCCCGCATCGACCCGACCTGATCTGCGATACCCGAGCTTGAGCGGCGCTCGTAAATCATAGGCAGATATTCGTTGAAGAAGTCCGAGTTCTTCTTGTCGCCGCGGGGTTCGTAAGACATCAAATCAAAAGACATTAAGCGCGCTCCTTGCCGTTGCGCCGCTCGATCGGCGCGGATCGTTCCCGGAATTTGTGGTACTCAGATCATACAGTTACGCACATGCTAGGGCCTGGGGCCGTACCGGGCAACAGTCACGACATGGGGTGGCCGAGTTGCGCCAACCTGATCAACGGATAAATTTTGTCACGTCAACGCCGCCCGCAATCAGGTTTTCCCGAACCGAGCGGGCAATCTGCACAGCAGTTGGCCCGTCACCGTGCAGACAGATGGTGTCGATCGACGTTTGCAGTCGTTTGCCGGATTCGGTAATGATGGCCCCTTCCTGAACCATATTCACTATGCGCGGACCGGCCAGTTCGGGGTCATGGATGACCGCGCCGGGTTTGCCGCGGTCGACCAGAGTTCCGTCGTCGTTATAGGCGCGGTCTGCAAAAATCTCTCCGACCCATTTGCAATTCAGTTCGCGCACGGCGTCTTCCTGTTTGGTCACGGCCAAAACCATGATGATAACGTCCGGGTCCACATCCAGGGCACCCTGATAGCAAGCCCGCGCCATGTCGATGTCAACCGAACACATATTGGCCAGTGCACCGTGCAGCTTGAGGTGCCGGACCTTAGTGCCAACGGCCTTGGCAACCCCTATGGCTGCGCCCAGCTGATACCGGACCAGATTGCGCAGGCTGTCATGTGGGATTTTCATGTTGCGGCGACCAAATCCCTGAAGGTCGGGAAACCCCGGATGCGCGCCAATACCAACATTGTTTTCTGCCGCCTGTATCATCGTCTGCGCCATTACGTCCGGATCACCGGCGTGAAAGCCGCAAGCGATGTTGGCCGAGGTGATGATTTTGAGCAGGCTTGCATCATCACCCATGTTCCATGGGCCAAAGCTCTCTCCCATATCTGCATTCAGATCAACGCTGGGCATCGGCAAAACTCCTTAGTCTGTGGCAGAGATCATTCCGCCGACCAATTGGTAAGACAACAGGTCAGGGATGTCATGTGGGTCGCGGATCAGAGGTTCAACCTGAGTGGGCAGGCGCGACAGATCGCCTTGGAAAGCCGCGTGCAGGGCGACGGCTTCATCCATGGTGACGAACTGGAACCTCAGCTGTCCGCCAGCGGGCGTTTGCGCCGCGCGCGGCAGATCGCACGGAAGGACGGTTGCAATGCGCGGATACCCTCCGGTGGTCTGGCACTCCGGCAGCAGGATGAACGGATTTCCGGTGCCAGTCATCTGGATGTCGCCGGGTGTTATGACCTCGGACAGGATGTTGAGCTGCCCCTTGGCGGTAAATCCTTCTCCGGCGCTTTCAAGCTGCATTCCCATTCGGTTGGCCCGGCCACCGCGTTGGAACTGCGTATTGGCAAACCGGTCCAGAGTATCTTGGTCAAACAAAGGGGTTTGAAAGCTGGCGACGACCCGCAGTACCCCGCCTGAAAATCGGTCGTCTGGCTGCAGTTTCAACCCGACAGCGCCTGAACCGGCCCCGGCAGACAAGCGGTCACCAGCTTGTACAGTCCGCCCGATCTTGGCCGTTAGGTGGGCAGACCGAGAGCCAAGGAACATGTCGCCGTCAATTCCGCCGCCGATATGCAAGTACCCATAGGTCCCACATATTGCCGCGCCGATGGTCAATCGCTGTCCCGCATCTAATTCATGCGACGCATTCCAAATGACTGGGTTTCCGTCGACGCTCGCCTGCATCGGCGCGCCGGTCAGCGCAATGCGTGTGCGTTCGGTCGCTTCGAATTCACCGCCCAAGCCTGCCATTTCCAAAGCCGCCAATGCAGGCGCTTGGCCCAGCAAGGCGGCCCCTTCGTGCAAGGCCAGTATGTCTGCAGCCCCCGAGCGGGACAGACCCTGATCCAAGTAACCGGTACGCCCCAGATCCTGCACTGTACAAGCAGGCCCTATGCGCAGAACGGAAAGGCTCACGACCCGATTTCCTGATACGTCGCACCGCCTGAACCATCAAAGTCGTTCGCGCGAATATTTTCCAGGTCCTCCTGAGTAACAGAATAGAACTGCATCTCATCACCGGGCGTCAGGGCAAAACTGTTTGGGGTCTCGGGCCGAAAGCAGCGAAACGCGGTTTGCCCAACATGCCGCCAGCCGGTTGGCGTCGGCCCCGAGAACAGCACAAACTGTGAGATGGCCAGAACTAACGCCCCTTCGGGCACCATAGGGGTCAGCTCTTGCAGACGTGGTATATTGAACTCGGGCCCCAGAGGCCCAAGGTAAGGTTGCCCGGGCGCAAATCCGATCGTCAAAACACGCACGCGCGAGTCGCTGAGCCGTCGAACTGCTTCATCCGGCGTCAGCCCGGTTGCGGCAGCCGCTTCGTTCAGTTGCGGCGCGAGGTCCCCTCCATAGACAGTGGGGACGCGCCAATATTTGCGGCCCGAGGGCATCGGGGCGTCAAACCAGTTTTGCTGCCCAAGTAACTCGGAAACACGGGATCGGATTTCCGCGTGAGGGAGTTGGTCGGGATCAAAGCGGACATAGGCCGAGGCTAGCGAAGCGGACGTTTCAATAACGCCGTGCCATTGGGCCAGGTCCAAAGCATTTCTAAAGGCCAGCGCCGCACGGTTTGATGACTCCGCCATGGTATCCGCAAATGAAACAAGCAGACCGTCAAAGCCGACGGGTTGAATTCTTGGAAAGGGGTATGAGTCTGACGATATCATGACGTGAAAATCTAAGGCGTTCCTTTTCGGTCGACCTGACCGCATTCAGTTGGATTGCGCAAGCCTCTGGCCATTGTTGCCGGGCATTTTACTCAAAGCTGAGTGTCGAACCTCTGATTCTGGGTCTGGCGTGATTCAAAACAGGAAGGCCGACTCGTTTCAGCGTTGTGGGTGGAGTAGTAAATCTCACTATATATAGGGTGAACTTGGGTGCTGCGGTGTGGCGATTGCTTGGTACTTCATTCAATAATCGTAAATAGGTGTGAAGTCATCTAGATGGATGTAATGTAAGTTATTGTTATTGAAATATAAAAAACTGAATTGCAAAAAAAACGCGCTATATGCAATTTTCCACTTGCGGCTTTGTGGGGTAAACCTTAGAACCCCCTTCACCGGCGCTGCTGAGGCGGTGCTGACGGATCGGAGAGACGGTCGGACGGGCTGGAGAGACAGTTGAGACGCATCGGAGAGACGGTGGGCATCTTGAGGGATTGAGTTAGGCGGGCGCGCTGAGGGATTGGCGCAACGGTCTGGTTTTTGGCTCTTGGTGTTATGTTCTTTGACATTGATGGATAACTGAAGAGATATGTGGGCGGTTTGGTTCGTTTTCGACGGATTGAATGTCTGTATATCGCGCTGGTAGGGGTTAGTGCTCAAGTAGCCGAATAGGCGGTAGCACACTTAATGATCCCGATGACCAGTGTCAGCTTCACTGTTTGTACGGCTTTCGGTTTCTGATGAAACCAGAAGCACACAAACAGATGACTTTTGGTTGCACCCTGCCTAGCCGGGTAGGGGGATTGCCTAATCGCGCTCAAGTAGCCGAATAGGCGGTATCGCAATCAAAGATGTGCAGAGGTTCGAACGTCAAGGATAGCGCAGCAATGTGCTTTCAACTTGAGAGTTTGATCCTGGCTCAGAACGAACGCTGGCGGCAGGCCTAACACATGCAAGTCGAGCGCGCCTTCGGGCGAGCGGCGGACGGGTTAGTAACGCGTGGGAATATGCCCAGATCTAAGGAATAGCCACTGGAAACGGTGAGTAATACCTTATACGCCCTTCGGGGGAAAGATTTATCGGATTTGGATTAGCCCGCGTTAGATTAGGTAGTTGGTGGGGTAATGGCCTACCAAGCCTACGATCTATAGCTGGTTTTAGAGGATGATCAGCAACACTGGGACTGAGACACGGCCCAGACTCCTACGGGAGGCAGCAGTGGGGAATCTTGGACAATGGGGGCAACCCTGATCCAGCCATGCCGCGTGAGTGATGAAGGCCTTAGGGTCGTAAAGCTCTTTCGCCTGTGAAGATAATGACGGTAGCAGGTAAAGAAACCCCGGCTAACTCCGTGCCAGCAGCCGCGGTAATACGGAGGGGGTTAGCGTTGTTCGGAATTACTGGGCGTAAAGCGCACGTAGGCGGATCGGAAAGTTGGGGGTGAAATCCCGGGGCTCAACCCCGGAACTGCCTCCAAAACTATCGGTCTAGAGTTCGAGAGAGGTGAGTGGAATTCCGAGTGTAGAGGTGAAATTCGTAGATATTCGGAGGAACACCAGTGGCGAAGGCGGCTCACTGGCTCGATACTGACGCTGAGGTGCGAAAGTGTGGGGAGCAAACAGGATTAGATACCCTGGTAGTCCACACCGTAAACGATGAATGCCAGTCGTCGGGTAGCATGCTATTCGGTGACACACCTAACGGATTAAGCATTCCGCCTGGGGAGTACGGTCGCAAGATTAAAACTCAAAGGAATTGACGGGGGCCCGCACAAGCGGTGGAGCATGTGGTTTAATTCGAAGCAACGCGCAGAACCTTACCAACCCTTGACATCCCGGGACCGGTCCAGAGATGGATCTTTCACTTCGGTGACTCGGTGACAGGTGCTGCATGGCTGTCGTCAGCTCGTGTCGTGAGATGTTCGGTTAAGTCCGGCAACGAGCGCAACCCACATCCTTAGTTGCCAGCAGTTCGGCTGGGCACTCTAGGGAAACTGCCCGTGATAAGCGGGAGGAAGGTGTGGATGACGTCAAGTCCTCATGGCCCTTACGGGTTGGGCTACACACGTGCTACAATGGCAGTGACAATGGGTTAATCCCAAAAAACTGTCTCAGTTCGGATTGGGGTCTGCAACTCGACCCCATGAAGTCGGAATCGCTAGTAATCGCGTAACAGCATGACGCGGTGAATACGTTCCCGGGCCTTGTACACACCGCCCGTCACACCATGGGAGTTGGTTCTACCCGACGGCCGTGCGCTAACCTTTTTGGGGGCAGCGGACCACGGTAGGATCAGCGACTGGGGTGAAGTCGTAACAAGGTAGCCGTAGGGGAACCTGCGGCTGGATCACCTCCTTTCTAAGGATGTTCCTAGATTTGATAGGCTTGCCTTCAACGTGGAACACTTAGCAGAAGATCAACAAACAAAGTTGATCAAACTCATGGACCGAGCCGTCCTCATATCTCTTCAGAAAATCAGGATCTTGCGAATAGGCGTGAGGTCCGGCAAGGGGCCTTAGCTCAGCTGGGAGAGCGCCTGATTTGCATTCAGGAGGTCAGGAGTTCGATCCTCCTAGGCTCCACCACTTCTGCAGTCGGCCCCGTATAAAGTGGGTCGGTAGCTCAGGTGGTTAGAGCGCACGCCTGATAAGCGTGAGGTCGGAGGTTCAAGTCCTCCTCGACCCACCACTTTCCTTCGATTTGACCGTTAAGCACTGTTTTGAGTGTTTAGCCGTCCAATCGGACGTCGCTTCTTCGGAAGCATTGACATCGTATAGAGAGAAATCAATCAACACTGTTTGATCGCGCCGAGTGTGGCGTAGATCTCAGTCGTTCTCCTCTTCGGAGGGGTGGGTTGTGACACGGGTGTTTCCTCGCCTGTCCACGACTATCGCGGCTGAAACGAACAGAGTTGTCCAAGTCAAGTACACTAACCCGCATGATCTGACGATCATGCATTGTCTTCTATCCTCTGCGTGGGGCCGACCGACATCGGCAGCGCGGGTTCCAGGATGGAAGGCGGGAAAGTATGCTTTTGGTTCAGAAGAAAGATCATCTTTAGTTACCAGCTGGATGATCGTGATCGATCCGACCCCCCGAACTGTGAAGGCCGAAGGCCGGAAGAGTTCATGTCCTCAAGTAGCCGAATAGGCGGTAGGACAAATAAGGTCGTGTCTTTCTCTTTCTGGATCAAATCAAGCGCGAGAAGGGCGTTTGGTGAATGCCTTGGCAGCAAGAGGCGATGAAAGACGTGATACTCTGCGATAAGCCATGGGGAGCTGAGAATAAGCTTTGATCCATGGATTTCTGAATGGGGCAACCCACTTGAAAGCTTCATATTGTTAGTTTTGCTAATCAATATGTTGCTTAACCAAGTACTTAAGACCTGAATACATAGGGTTTTAAGAGCAAACCCGGGGAACTGAAACATCTAAGTACCCGGAGGAAAGGAAATCAATTGATACTCCCCTAGTAGCGGCGAGCGAACGGGGACCAGCCGAGCCAGATGAGTGACTAGAACACGTTGGGAAGCGTGGCCATAGCGGGTGACAGCCCCGTATAGGAAGCTTTGATGGACGTATTAAGTAGGGCGGAACACGTGAAATTCTGTCTGAAGATCGGAGGACCACCTTCGAAGGCTAAGTACTCCTTGCTGACCGATAGCGAACCAGTACCGTGAGGGAAAGGTGAAAAGCACCCCGACGAGGGGAGTGAAACAGTACCTGAAACCGAACGCCTACAATCAGTCGGAGGCTCCTTGCGAGCTGACGGCGTACCTTTTGTATAATGGGTCATCGACTTGGTCTCACGAGCAAGCTTAAGCCGTTAGGTGTAGGCGTAGCGAAAGCGAGTCTTAATAGGGCGCATGAGTTCGTGGGATCAGACCCGAAACCGAGTGATCTAGGCATGGCCAGGTTGAAGGTAAGGTAACACTTACTGGAGGACCGAACCCACATCCGTTGAAAAGGATCGGGATGAGCTGTGCCTAGGGGTGAAAGGCCAATCAAACTCGGAGATAGCTGGTTCTCTGCGAAATCTATTTAGGTAGAGCGTCATCCGAATACCCCGGGGGGTAGAGCACTGGATGGGTAATGGGGCCCCACAGGCTTACTGATCCTAACCAAACTCCGAATACCCGGGAGTACTAGATGGCAGACACACTGCGGATGCTAACGTCCGTAGTGGAGAGGGAAACAACCCTGACCTACGACTAAGGCCCCCAATTCATGGCTAAGTGGGAAAGCAGGTGGGACGACCAAAACAACCAGGAGGTTGGCTTAGAAGCAGCCATCCTTTAAAGATAGCGTAACAGCTCACTGGTCTAAATAAGTTGTCCTGCGGCGAAGATGTAACGGGGCTCAAGCCATGAGCCGAAGTCTAGGGATGCGTAAGCATCGGTAGCAGAGCGTAGTGTGACATAGATCCATGCCTCCTTGATCCCTTCGGGGATATTGGAGGCGAGGATCTTTCGATGAAGCCGGCCTGTGAGGGATCCGGTGGAGAGATCACTAGTGAGAATGATGACATGAGTAGCGACAAAGAGTGTGAGAGACACTCTCGCCGAAAGTCCAAGGGTTCCTGCTTAAAGCTAATCTGAGCAGGGTAAGCCGGCCCCTAAGCCGAGGCCGAAAGGCGTAGGCGATGGGAACTAGGTTAATATTCCTAGGCCAGGAGGATGTGACGGATTGCGGATGTAGTTCAGCCTTATCGGATTGGTTGGGCTGCTGAGCAGTTCCTGGAAATAGCCCTCCATCAGACCGTACCCTAAACCGACACAGGTGGACTGGTAGAGCATACCAAGGCGCTTGAGAGAACGATGTTGAAGGAACTCGGCAAAATACCTCCGTAAGTTCGCGAGAAGGAGGCCCGGTTCCTAGGCAACTAGGGGCTGGGGGCACAAACCAGGGGGTGGCGACTGTTTATTAAAAACACAGGGCTCTGCGAAGTCGCAAGACGACGTATAGGGTCTGACGCCTGCCCGGTGCCTGAAGGTTAAAAGGAGAGGTGAGAGCCTTGAATTGAAGCCCAGGTAAACGGCGGCCGTAACTATAACGGTCCTAAGGTAGCGAAATTCCTTGTCGGGTAAGTTCCGACCTGCACGAATGGCGTAACGACTTCCCCGCTGTCTCCAACATCGACTCAGCGAAATTGAATTGCCTGTCAAGATGCAGGCTTCCCGCGGTTAGACGGAAAGACCCCGTGCACCTTTACTACAGCTTCGCACTGGCATCAGGATTGTGATGTGCAGGATAGGTGGTAGGCTTTGAAGCAGGAACGCAAGTTCTTGTGGAGCCTCCCTTGAGATACCACCCTTCGCACTCTTGATGTCTAACCGCGGTCCGTTATCCGGATCCGGGACCCTGCGTGGCGGGTAGTTTGACTGGGGCGGTCGCCTCCTAAAGCGTAACGGAGGCGCGCGAAGGTTGGCTCAGAGCGGTCGGAAATCGCTCGTTGAGTGCAATGGCAGAAGCCAGCCTGACTGCGAGACTGACAAGTCGAGCAGAGTCGAAAGACGGCCATAGTGATCCGGTGGTCCCGAGTGGAAGGGCCATCGCTCAACGGATAAAAGGTACGCCGGGGATAACAGGCTGATACTGCCCAAGAGTCCATATCGACGGCAGTGTTTGGCACCTCGATGTCGGCTCATCTCATCCTGGGGCTGGAGCAGGTCCCAAGGGTACGGCTGTTCGCCGTTTAAAGAGGTACGTGAGCTGGGTTTAGAACGTCGTGAGACAGTTCGGTCCCTATCTGCCGTGGGTGTAGGAGACTTGAGAGGAGTTGCCCCTAGTACGAGAGGACCGGGGTGAACGATCCACTGGTGGACCAGTTGTCGTGCCAACGGCAGTGCTGGGTAGCTATGATCGGACAGGATAACCGCTGAAGGCATCTAAGCGGGAAGCCCCCCTCAAAACAAGGTCTCCCTGAGGGCCGTGGAAGACCACCACGTCAATAGGCCGGAGATGTAAGCGCAGTAATGCGTTCAGTTGACCGGTACTAATCGCCCGATAGGCTTGATTTGATCCAGTAATGGAAAGACAAGACCAAAGCATACACACCTTGAACATGGATAACTTCGTCGCTTTTTTGCAAAAGCAAAAAGAGCGACGGTGTTGATTGAAAACACAACCGAGTGGCAACGCGCCTTTTGCAAGCAAAAGACGCTGCCTGCCACCTGTCGCTTTCTTGCACAGCAAGAAAGTCGACATGGGCTTTTCCTCGGTTTGGTGGTCATAGCGCAAGTGAAACACCCGGTCCCATCCCGAACCCGGAAGTTAAGCACTGCCGCGCCAATGGTACTTGGGCTTAAGCCCCGGGAGAGTAGGTCACCGCCAAACCTAGTAAAAGCCCAATTCTCTCTAAACGATCACCAGAACACTACCCGGTCTCAAATAGCCCAATAGGCGGTAGACCAAACCAAAGTGTCGCGGGATGGAGCAGCCCGGTAGCTCGTCAGGCTCATAACCTGAAGGTCGCAGGTTCAAATCCTGCTCCCGCAACCAATATTCCAAACCAGACCGTTCGATCTACAAACAGTCCACCGGACTGTTTGCGTAACAATCAAACCGGGCCAGCCTCATAACCTAAAGGGTGAGGAGGAAGAGTGATCCATCCAGCAGATCGATCACCCGACGAACGCGCAACGCGCCGGGCCAAAGGTGAAAAGCCTCTCCCCGCAACCAAAACTCTTAGCCGGATATCAAGCACTTAGCGCCACAAGAGGCGCCTTCTGCGTATAGGACCACCGCACAACTGGAAGCACTGTGGAAGCAACGGGGCAAGTTTAGGCACGTCAGCCAAAGGTCGGCGCACTTACAAAGGTGAGTACGGCGCAGCCTGTTTGCCATTTCTAAGTAACCTTAAGTCGGTGCAAAAACCTTTTTAAAAGTAGAAACGAACAAAATTTCGTCGATTTCTGGAGAATCAGGAAACCGCAAGGTTATAATGGGAAAAACATCCGAAACTCGAGCGCCGTCGTCATTCGTCATTTTGAAAGTGCTCGGTCAATAATAAGAGTTCTTCTCCCGCCAAAAACCATTCTCCCGATAGACCAGAGAGCACTCAGGCACTAACAATCAAACGGGACCAGTCAAATCGGGCCAACCACGTATCGAAATCGTAACGTATGGAGGCACAATATCGCGGGGGCGAATATACGGACCGGGTACGGGCGAGGATGTCAAACCCTCATAGGAGTCCGATGGAGCCGCAATTATGATTGCAGGTGCAATGGGAATAATCGACGCATTAGTATCGGAACTCAAAGAAGAGAGCACTGAAAAATGTCAAAAATATTATGGCAGTTTGCGCTCTAACCGCCGATCATCAATATGGTTGAAATATTCGCTACATGTCAGAAAGCAAATAGGGTGCTTCATAACCTCATAACTTCTTGGAAGATCAACTGCGAATGCCCAACTTGCGGCTGCCCAAGCGCAGGCGGTAAAGGGAACTATACCTTTAGGTACGTTAACCCACCGCTAGTTTATTTCGATGTGCCTAAGTGTGCGTCAAGTTCCATTAGACGCGCGTTTTTTGGCCCTGATGAAAGCATGAGCCTGAGAAAACCCCCTGTCTTAGCTTTGACTCGCACATTCAGGTTCTCTTTCGTTCGAAATCCGTTTGCGAGGGCTCTATCCAACTGGAAAATGTTCACCAATGTACCGGGCCGCAAAAGGCAACTGCGATCCATGGGCGGCGACGAAACGGCCGACTTTTTTTCGTTCCTAAAGTTCTGCGGCCAGCATAAAAACCACCATTGGCAACCCCAATCTCTTTATGTACCCAAGAGGTTGGACTTTCTCGGACGGCTAGAGAATTTTTCCAGCGACTTCGCAAAAGTTCAAAGTGTCGCACTAGAATTTGGTTTGATAGAAAAACGGTCACAAGCACTGCACCTCAATGCAAACGCATCAGTAACTGAACACTATTCAAAATACTATGGCACAAAAGAACGAGAATTGGTGGAGGAGCTATACCAGGTTGACTGAAGACGTTTTGATTATGGTTTCGAAACCGCGTCTGAACACTAAAAGATGCAAGTATACCCGCTCTCATTTCGTAGTTCTCTTGGTCACGCATCAAAGTTTTGCCTCGGTAAGTCAAAAATTTGACTACATAGAAAAGAAGTTAAGATGGGAATACGAAAAAAAATTAAGGAACTTCTATTTGAAAAGACTGTGCAGGCTAAGAGCTGCCAGGTTCGGGAGGCAATGACTACCCCTGCAGCATCTCCGGATCACGCCAAAAATCGGAAATCACCCGTTAATAGTATGGTCCAAAAACAGCCCACCAAGTCCAGAATGGAGAAGTTAGGGGAAGTCTTGGAAGTTAATCGCAGGTTGACTTTCGGCGATCAGAAGGCGCAAGTGGATTTTCTCGTGAATTATGTTTTTGACTACGAAAACAACGGGCTCCCTAGAAATCGGTATTTTGTAGATCTTGCTTGTGCAGATGGTGTCCACATAAACAACACGTATTTTCTGGAATTGTGGCTAGGATGGAAGGGGTTGTTATTTGAACCCAATCCAAACTACTGGCCGACAATTGAGAAAGAGCGACGATCTCCGATTGTAAAAAAGGCTGTATCACGACGATCCGGCGAACTTGTGCAATTTCGGATCGACAACGGTATGCTTGGAGGGATTGTCTCAAAGGAGACTGACAATAATCCATCTGTTCGCGGCAAAGAGCTTGAAAACGCCGAGATTATTCACGTAGAAACAACGACTTTGAGTGACGAGTTAGATGCCTACAATGCTCCTACGGAGATCGATTTTCTCTCGCTTGATATTGAAGGCGCCGAACTGATGGCTATACAGGGGCTGGACTTAGAAAAGTACCGAATTCGGTGTCTTGCGATTGAACGTCCAACACCAGAGCTTTGTATTCTTCTTGATGAATTTGGGTATCGTCAGGCAAAACACCTGCGGAACGACGTTATCTATGTACACAAAAAATATTGGTCCGAAATTAACTGGAACCCTAGGGCAGTGTTTTCGTTTGTCCCCCCAAAGAAACGTTAAACTTCTAAGTTAAATTAAACTTTTGAGTATTAGCTTGGGCATCAACGGACGTCGCTCTAGGTCTTGCAATGTCTTCGGCTGCATGAATGCGCCAAAAAAACCTTTCTTCGCCAACAGGAAATCTTCCAATGGTCCTTAAAACGGGTATGTTCAAACACTTTTCTGGGCGGGAAAATTTCTGGAATGTTCGGTCAGAATACATAGTGTTACGCAAGGTTCCCATTCTTCAAGTTTGACAAAAGGGATTTGATTTGACCGCCACACCTACCAAACCCTCGCCACACCAAAAACCCGCCGCCCCTCAATGGTTGTCAAAAAACGTATTATGCCAACGTCGCAACCAACAATTGGGCGAACTGTACGAATTTTTTGGCGAGCCGGAAGTGCCCAACAAGCCCGTTAGATTGGTTCATGTTGTTAACTTTTTTTCCGTCAACGGTAATTTGGACTTCACGCAGGAAGCGACGGCAAAAAGTATGCTCGTAGCCGCCGAAAGTAGTAAATCAGGTTTTGGAGAGACCAAATTGGTGCAAGTTGGTTCTCCCGAAGATGTAGATATATTACCGAATGGCTTTGTTCAGAGCGCATTTCTGGAAAGAGACATTAGAGACTTCGGAAAGTTTGAAATCGAACGAACCTTTCCTTTATTGTTTGACATCTTGGACCGAGGCTCAGAATACGCTGGTGCAAATGACTATGTTATCTACACAAACGCTGACATCTGTTTAAAAGAGCACTTTTATGGTGCCATACGACAGCTAATCCTCGCCGGTTTTGACGCCGTTACAGTAAACCGAATGACGCTATGCGATAATCAAACTTCTGCCCCGCAAGCGCTCGTTGCCGCAGAAATTGGTAAGCTCCACGGAGGTTTTGACTGTTTTATTTTTCGAAAGTCTCACTATCAATCCTACCAAAAAAGCAATTCGTGTCTGGGAATAGGTGGCGTTGCGCGCCCTCTCCTTTACAACATGGTGACAACATCAAAAAGAATGCTCATGTTACAAAACGTCAACTTGACCTATCATTTTGGCAACGATAAGCCATGGCTGGATGAAAGCTATCTTGATTACGCCGCTCACAACAGAGCGGAAATGGTTACCACTCTGCAAAAGCTCCTACGCCATCCTGAGAAGCAAGAAGCGTTAAAAAGCTTCTGTTTTAATCACCCCGAGCCAAAAGTCGTTACTTCTGAGTTTGCAGACTAATCTAGATAGTGTCAGACTAAATTCTGCATTTCGTTCGAAGCGATAACGGCCCAGAGTTCTGTTCACTGGCAACCCAAATTTGGCTCGAGAAGGTCGGTGTGAACCTGATCCTGATCTACCCGGGCTCTCCCTGGGAGAACGGATACAACGAGGGGTTCAATGGAACACTCCGCCGTGAGGTTCTCAATTCCGAATGGTTCACAACGACCAAGCAGGCGAAGATCGTGATCAATTGCTGGCTCAGGCAATACAACCACACCCGACCCCATCAGGCCCTCAACATGCGCCCACCAGTCCCCGAAACACTAGTCCGAAATGGCTCAGAACATAGGGGCTAGACAAGAGCGGTGTGACGCAGAACGCGGACGCACGCGAAACTCTGGCTTTTCCGACACGGCATCTACAGCTTCCATTGGTGGCCACCTGACTCACAACCAAGTCGTCAACGAGAAACACCTGTGTGCTCGGTACCACGAGTCACTTGATTTACGTAGGAGCAGCTGAGCTTACCAGCACGTGAAGAGTAACTCCGACCAACCAGTGAGGGCAAAGACAGTCCGCTTTAATCTCCAGGGCAAAACAAATAGGATGTACCGACTTAGTGAGGCCTTGCCGCGTCCCTCGCGGAAATTAACGAAAGAATTCCGATGAACATAGACCAAGCACCGCTCGAATACGTTGCTGTTTTTGATGTCGTTCCAGGGCAGATTTACGAAATCAAACTAGCTGTGCAAAGAACGGATGGCGAAAACGAAGGCAAGCTTACTACATCGGCTGTTGAACTTAGGTTTTTTGACCGGTTTGGTTGTCGAGTTGGTCACGACGCAACTTGCAAACAATCTGGCCAGTTGGGTGGTGATCCACTTCAAATTGAAACGCTGCCCGCAGGCGACTTTGGTGACGATGTCTACACGGCCGCACTTGCGACACGTATCATTTTGGCACCCTCTGACGCCGTGCGTATGGAATTACATCCGCTGGCTAAAGAGATTGTACTGAGACGCTCCCATTTATCTGCCTCAGGGGTGCTTTGGTCATCAAATGATGCCGACCGCGCGCTCGAATTCGCACAAGAGAGATTCCCGGAGAGGCTCGGGCAATTGAAGACTAATTTTCTCTTGGAAAGAGATACGGCTGCCCTGATCGTAAATTCACCTCAGGCCCAGATCAGTGCCCTAAAGTCAAAGTATATGCCCAATGAAGCTTGGAAGGATTTTTTCCTGCGATTTAGTGAGACCAGCGAACAGAGTGATTTTGAACTACGGATGAAACACCTTCGCAGTGAGGTTACAAATCTTAGTAGAATTGGGTTCATTGGATCAGGAAGAGGCTATGAGCGTCTTTTTGGAGTGTCTAAGGTCTTCTGGCTGCGAGAAGCGAGCTACGTCGAACAACTGACGTACCTTAACCTAGATTTAATTATTGTGGAAACCTCATCAAGTAGCGAACCGGGCAACGATGAAACTGATTGGGCCTTAGCGTTTTCAAGTTTGGACGGCGCTTTGCCTGAACGAGGCGCGGCGTTTCTGGCGGCGGCAAAAGCAGCTGATGTTCCTGTACACCTTTGGGTTACAACCTATCCTGAAGCGGCGGGCGTTTGGACCGAATGCGCATCTGCCGTCGACAAAGTAGTTGTGGAATCTGGATCAAATGAAGACTGGGAGGCTCTGGGCGCGCCTTTCGTTAGGGTTCGCCGCGCCACCGAACCAGCTGCGTGTACGTTGGCGAGTTTGTACCGGCGTGATCCCGGACGTATTCTCTGCCCGGCTGCTTCGGATGCATTTCAAAAATCGGACTTCGCCGACCTGATCGCAGCACCTCTGCCCGGCGAGACAGCTCTCGCTGAGTTCCACTATGGCTTTACCCGCGGCGCGCTGGACACGCGACTTGGGGGGCGCTACCTGAAGGTTGTTGGAGAGCACAATCGGGCAATGCAGCGCCAGATGCTCCAAGCGTCCGGTGTCGTACTCCTGCCAGCCGAAAGTGTACGGGCAGACTCGATGCTTGAATCTCTTGCCATCGACGCGATCGCATCTGGTGCGATTCCGGTTCTGTTCGGCGAACCGAGGTCTGACTCCGCGCTACTGACCAGCCTCGACAAGATCTTTGGACCGCTCGATTTCATGGAACTGCTGGGGCGTTACAGTTGCGAGTGGGAACGTGAGCGGCGTTGGCGAGGGTTGATGCGGGACATAGTACGAAATCACGTATGGAACAGCGAGGAACGCGGGGCGCTGCTCGGCCAGGATCCGTTCCCGGAAGGTTTCGACACTCCGCTCGTCAGTTCTATTCTGGTGACCAAACGACCACATCTTCTGAAACAGTGTTTGGAAACATTTCGGAAACAAACTTGGCCGAACAAAGAGCTTATTCTGATTTTTAACTCGACGAGTATCCCAGAAGACTTGCCCGAGATGAATGAAAATGAGCAACTCTTTGCCATGCCCGAAGCTGCAAATATCGGAGAGTGCCTCAACCGGGGAATAGAATATTCTTCCGGTCGCTATTGGGTAAAAATGGACGATGACGATTTCTACAGTGCAACCTACATTGAAGAGACGGTAGCCTATTTTCGCTCGACTCAGTCCGAAGTCGTTGGACGACAATCAGCGTATTTCTACTTCGACGGAGAAGGTCAAACGTTTGCCCGTAGTATCGTTTTTGACCGTTGCTTTCGCCTGCAGTCGATGCGCGGACACGTGTCTGGAGCAACACTTTCAGCAGACAAGGCACGGGTCTCTTCCCGTTTTTCTATGAAATACAGAAACTCCAACGACTCAGAATGGATCGGTGGGCTGATTAAAGCCGGCGTTCGGGTATTTTCAGGAGACTCCACTTCAATGGTCGTCTATCGGGACGCCGACGTTAAAAAGCACACTTGGATGGCGAAAGACCTGCAAGTTGAAGTTCTCTGCGGCGGCAACTTGTTCGACCGTCTTGAAGAAAAGGCTTGATAACATGGTTTCTAACCCCTTTTCGGTCTTTCAAACGGTTACGTTCACAGAATATGTTGCTAGATTGGTCGTCCATTTGCGGTGGCGCGTCTTTGAATTGTAGCGCCCTGGGAGGCGAGTATGTCATCACAAGTGGTTTTTGTTATTGGCACCGGTCGGAGCGGTACTTCTCTAACAACCCAGGCCCTCTCGGAGCTGGGGGTAAAAATGCCGGAAGATCCAGTACCAGCTAGCGCGAACAACTTGCGCGGGACTGGTGAATCAATCCAGTTACGCGATCAAATAAATGACTTAAAGACCGCCCTTGGTCACAAGAAAGGCTTTCGCCCAAAAAATTGGGAACAGCACCCCGCTACGCAGCACGCTCGATGTGAACTCAGAGACTATCTGCTGCAAAGGTCTGCAACCTCCGAGTGCATGGGATTTTTGGCCAAAATTCCAGTCATGTCGGAGTATCTGCCAATGTGTGATCTGGCGGCGACCGAAGCACGGGTCACGTCACACTATGTGTGGGCGACCAGAGGTGCGGCCAAAACGCTGGAATCACTCATGCGAAGCTACAATTTCTCAAAGCATCAGGCTCGGAAAAGCTATCTTCAACGCGTTTACTATATTTTGCGTGATGCACCAGATCACACTATTCTAATCCCCTACGAGGCGTGGGCAGTTGACGCCAAAGGGCAGATCGACCTTCTCGCGGATCTTATTGGTCAGAACAAAACTTCTTGCCGAAGCGAAGCCGAGGACGCTTTCACCCCTTCCCTAGATCATAGCCGGTCTGCTGACTTGACCGCGTTGTCAGAGGTGGAAGAGGCGGTGGATGCACTTACCCTTAAGAAAAGATGCAGATTGGCCGACCTTGTGGATCGGAATTCGCCAGAGTTTTTCAGAGTGATGACTTGCCTAGCAGACGAAATTTTCCGACTAAACCCTGACGTTCCTATGAATTCCCTAGACGTTGAGCAGGAAATGCGTCTGGGCTTGCTTACTTGCATGGCAAAAACTTCTGAAAAGGAAACACCGGAAATGAATGAAAACCTAGAAATTCTTGAACACCGTGTTCGGGAAGTAAGCACGCAACAACTTGTAAACCAAGAGGCAATTGACGAACTTACTTTGAAACGAGATTCACTCGCAAAGGCAATGGACGAGCTTACTTTGGAACGAGATTCACTCGCAAAGGCGATAGACAATCTTACCCTGGAACGGGATTCGCTTGAGGAAAAAATAGAACGACGCTTTTATATCAAGATACAAGACTTGGAAGACCGTGAAGCTAAGCATCGTTTGAGGAAAGAAAAAGGTCAAAACAAACTTAAAGAAGACATTAAAATCCTTCGCCAGCAGAACGATCAAAAACTGAAAAAGATCTCAAAGTATAAGAAAGTTTCTGTCATTCTTGCAATTCCCTACGTTATTCTGACAGCGCCGATAAGCATTCCGTTAATAGTTTTCTTTGCTTTAAAAAGAGAAGCGCGACGTAACAATTCTAAGAACGTCACTTAGCCAAAACTTCCAAGTAGCGTCCGTCATCGACGTGACTTAGCCGGTTTTGTAGGGGTTTGGGAGCGCGGCACTCCCAACCTTCGTCGCTATCCAATTCTATTATTGTGGTGAGATAGTTCGCAATCACGCGGTCCGGCTTTTGCTACTTGGCTCCAACAAAGCTGATCAGCTACACACGATCGCCATCCAGCCAATCTACTTCTTCCATTTAACGCCCCGAAAGATTTGCTCCTCTACAATCCGATCTTTGTAACGCGCAGTAAGTTGCATCATCTCGTCCATGACGTCGTCTGTCAGGATGTTGGGCTTGAGGCCCAGATCAAGCAGCCCTGTATGCGCAGGATTGTAATAATGATCCTCCATTTCCTTGCGAGGGTTTTCCAGGTTGCGAATTTCCACATCCAACCCCAAGCGTTTCCCAGACGCCCGTACGCGTGATGCAAGATCGTTAACTGAAAAAGTTTCCACGAACTGGTTAAAGACCCGCAACTCGCCTTTATCAGCCGGATTTTCCACAGCCAGCTGTACACATTGAAGTGCATCTTTGAGGTGCAAATAGCCGCGCGTTTGGCCTCCGGCCCCATAAACTGTCAAAGGATACCCAGCCACCGCTTGAACCATGAAGCGGTTCAGAACAGTGCCAAAGACCTCATCATAGTTCAGGAAGGAATAAAGAGCATCATCATTATCATTTTCTTCGGTAGCAACACCGTAGACAGGGCCTTGCATGAGGTCAGTTACCCTTAGGTCCCATACCCGCACGTAGAACCATAGCATGTCTGTATCGAGCACCTTGGTCGTGTGGTAAAAAGAGCCAGCAGCACGCGGGAACAGGAAGGTTCCCTTGCGCCCTTTATGCTCGATTTCGATCCACCCTTCCTCGATGTCTATGTTCGGCGTGCCGTATTCGCCCATGGTCCCCAGCTTTACCAAGTGGGCATTCGGAGTATACTCGTTCATTGCGTGAATTACGTTGAAGGTCGCGCCAAGATTGTTATCAAGCGTTAGGCGCGCCGCAGCGCGATCCAGCATCGAGTACGGAGCAGAAGGCTGTTCTGCGTAATGGATAATAGAATCCGGGCGAAACTCTTCGAAAACTGATGAGATAAAATCCCAGTTGTCCAGATCGCCGATGCGGACTGAAACGTTCTTGCCAGATTTCTCGCTCCACAGCCTTGCCCGCTCTTGCAGATTTGGCACATCAAACAAGGCCGGAGTGTTAATTTCCATCATGAGGCGACGACGCAGGTAATTGTCTACGGCCATCACCTCGTGACCTGCCGCCGATAGCTTCATCGCTGTTGGCCAACCAATGTAGCCGTCACCGCCAAGAACAAGAACACGCATGGAAGGATCCTCCCGAAATAGTTGAGTTGAAATGTGTTAGAGGTTTTCGAGCGCTCGGTTTCTCAACCTGTTCGGAAGAACACCTTCGCGCAGCAACATGTCATCAATTTCAGAATCCGACATTAGTTCAGACCGATCCGAATGATAGATGATAGTACTTGGCTGTGTTGTGATCCAATCATACTTGTACTCTTGGCGCTGCTCAGAAGTATGTCCGGATGGAAGCACGATAAGAAATTTCTCACTCTCAAGGAGCCGATTGCTTTCCTCATCTGTAGAAAGTTCTTCCCAAAGTTTCTCTCCAGGTCGAGACCCTGTTATTTTAGTTTCCACACTAGATGGCGACACGTTGGCGAGAGGGGCGAGCCGAGCGATCATTACCCGCGCCAGATCAACAATCTTCAACACGGGCATTTTCGTAATGAAGATCTCTCCGCCTCGCGCCAACATCATGCTTTCGATCACCAGATCTGCGGCTTCTCTCATTGTCATCACGAAACGAGTCATTCGCTCATCAGTGATTGTAACAGGCCTACCATTTTCAATTTGTTGAGCAAACAGCGGAACAACCGAACCACGTGAACCCAAAACATTGCCAAACCTTGTGCAGGCAAAGACCGTTTTCGTCTTTTTGGAACGAAGGAAGTTCATGGCAGTGAACAGGCGCTCTCCCATCAGCTTGGATGTACCCATCACGTTGGTCGGATTTACGGCTTTATCCGAGGACGTGAAAATCACTTTCTCCAATCCCTGGGCAATGGCGACCCGACCCACAACTTCCGAACCCTGGATATTCACGTTGATCGCCGAGAACGGGCTTCGTTCGCAGGACGGAACATGCTTGAGGGCGGCGCAATGAAAGCACAGGTCCATGTCAGAGAACGTGCGACTCATTTCTCGTTCGTCGGTGATGTCGCAATGGTAGAACTCGACACCCTTATTGCCTCGGTATTCGATTTCCATTTCAAACAACGCGCTTTCGTTGTTGTCGATTACGCGGATCAGCTCGGGTTCAAGTTCAATTAGGCAGGCAAAGATTTCTCGCCCTACGGACCCAACGCCTCCTGTAATGACTATGCGCTTCCCTCGGAAGTATTCGACAATATCCATATTTGTTTCTCTGCTCTCCCACGCCAGTGGCTGAATTTTTCTGTTTAGCTTGCCTGTTGAAGCGTGTATTTGGAGGTCCTGATGCTCAGTGTGTATGTTTCTTTTCAACGTCCGTTAGGACGTACTTTTAATCCAACGCTCGTGACACATTGTCAATGTTTGAAAAGCCGGGCAAGCTTAGGGTATCACTGACGGAGGGAAGTCCCTGTTTTAGGTAAGGCTCTTGACGCTACAGAGCGGTAAATTATCTTACTTTGTTTGTCAGCGGTGCCCCTCGCAGCTTGCCAGCTTGGGCCCTTCGCAAGTTGAACGCAAGGTGTATTACGATAAGTGTGAGTGATTGCACGATGATACCTGTGCCGTAACTCAACCCAATATAGTCCCGGCTGTCCTGTTCAAAACTAACGGCAGGTGTTTCTAGCAACTTTTTCTTCTCGCTTTGCAGCTTCGAGTTGGCTGACAGGCCATTGCGCACCAACCAGTTAAACAATATTGAAGGAGGGCCGAATGCAGATTGTCAGCGAAATAGTCTGATTGCTGATTGACAGCAATCCCGATCATTTGTGTTAGAAAAATAAGGCCTTATATGAGTGGCAGGAGCTAAAGATATGGCAAGTGAGCGGAAGCGTCGGGTGGCTGTGTGCATGCCTGTCTTTAATGCCGAGCCGTGGCTCAAAAACAGTGTCCAATCCATTCTCGCGCAAACTTACGAGGACTTTGATCTATTCCTTTGTGACGACGGATCTACGGACGAAAGTTTCGAGATTGCATCTTCTTTTGAAGACCCAAGAGTTCGCCCCTTCAAAAACGATAGAAACAAGGGCCCTGCTGAAACCAGAAACCGGATGAACAGGAATGCAATCGAGCAAGGGTACGACTACATCGCTTTTATGGACGCTGATGATGTTTGTCGCAAAGACAGGCTTAGCACCCAAATTGATATCCTGGACAGAGATCCGTCCCTGGACATTTGCGGTGCGTCTTGCAGAGTTGCGTTAACAGGAGGTCGTTGGCGGGTGTCAGAGGAGCCGAGCAAAGTAAAAGTTGACTGCTTGTTCCACAACCCGATTCCGACCCCCACGGCTGTAGTCAGAACAAGCTGCCTTGCCCAGACGAAGATTGAATTTGCGCCTAGTATGGTGCCGTGTGCAGACTATGATTTTTTCTCAAAGCTCGTAATCGAAAGCAATAGACCAGCTATTGGAGTAGATCAGGACCTGCTTACTTATAACTACAATGAGGCCGGTGTCAGTCACAACGATAAGCGGGCAGGTCAGATAAAAGTGGATAAGGAAATTAAGCTAAACATTTCAAGCATCCTGGGATTGGATGTGGACTTTGACATCGTTTCCTCATTCCATGATGTTGCATTTCGCCAGGAAGAGGTTCGTTACAGTGATATCTTAAATTTTCTGGTTTTCGCAGTGCAGGTTATCGTCCAAAACGACAGGGGAGGGGCGGTTTTTGAGAAAACGTATCTCAGGAACCGTTTTAGGTCCTGTCTGTCGTTCTACAAATCAAAATTCAATATATTGAAACTTTCTCAAACGTGCGAACTCGAAAAGACATTTGTAGATCACTTGGGCCTTTCTCATGGAAATGCAATGACAAGCGCGCTGCTCGCAGAAGAGATTTTGGTTCGGTAAGATGTCTCTGTCCGTAATTATTCCGTCATTTAATACCGAAAAATGGATCGAGCTTGCGATCCGTAGTGTTGTCAACGAAGGTGTCGAAGATTATGAAATCATTGTGGTGGACGATGCTTCTACTGACAGCACCGCGGCAGTAGTCGAAAAGTTATCGCAGCAAAATGACAAAATCACTTTGATAAAACTTTCGGTTAATACTCCTGGTGGCGCTGGAATTCCTTCGAATATTGGTTTGCAAAGAGCGAAGAAGGATTTTGTGGCCTTTCTGGACAGTGATGATTGGGTCCAGCGTGGGTACTTTTCAAAACAGCTTTCTGCATTGAAGCAATCGGACGCCGATTTTTCAATCTCCTCATATGAGAGTATAGATGCGGAAACGCTTGAGAAGAACCCTGCCTACGATTTCGACGTTTGGTCTGCGTACAAAGGGCGGGAACGAACAATTGACCCGAGAAAAGCGCTAGCTTTGTCTCCAGAACCTTGGCGGAAAATCTACAAATCAGATTTTCTAAGAAAAAAAGGTTTGAAATTCCCCGAGGTAGATCACTTCAATGAAGATTATCCGTTCCATTGGAATGTGTGTACCAATGCAAAATCAGCCGTTTTGGTGCCACAAACCGGGTACCTTCACCGCGTTAATCGATATGGGCAGACGACAGCAGAATCGGGAAATAGATACACTTCTTTTCTTCCGCACTCGCTTGCCATTGTTGAGGAATTGAAAAAGAAAAACGACAAGAAGGCTCTTGGCTATTTTCAATCTTGGTTAGTTCGACATTCGCAAATTATTGAGGCTCAACTGTCCGAGGAAGAAAAAAAGGGATTATTTTCAGCATTTCATGAGGTTTGCCAGCGTGCCGCCTTTCAAGGCGCTTCTTTTGAATCATGCAGAAATAACAGCGCCAAACGGTTATATATTTTTCAATCCATTCAGGCTGGTGACTATTCCGCCTACACTAACTCTCTTTTTCTAATTCAGCGTAAGTCAAACAGATCAATAAAGCGTCGTTTGTTTAAGAAATTTGGGTTGATAGGGGTTTTAAGGTTTGTTTCAGCTCGGGTGGTGCGAGGATCGCTATAGAGTTGGGATCCATAGGCGTCCGGTCGGCAGTGTGTCTGGAGACTGTCTGACGTCAGCGCCAATGGGACATTTTAGGTCGATTTGATAAGAGAGGGTTT
>NZ_WQGG01000025.1:0-1175 GCF_013034565.1 Ruegeria sp. HKCCA5491 | reverse complement strand
ATGGCAAAGGAAAAGTTTGAGCGTACAAAACCGCACGTCAACATCGGCACGATTGGCCACGTTGACCATGGTAAAACGACGCTGACCGCAGCAATCACCAAGTATTTCGGTGACTTCAAAGCGTATGACCAGATTGACGGTGCGCCGGAAGAAAAAGCGCGCGGCATCACCATCTCGACCGCCCACGTGGAATACGAGACTGACAACCGTCACTATGCGCACGTTGACTGCCCCGGCCACGCCGACTACGTCAAGAACATGATCACCGGTGCTGCCCAGATGGACGGCGCGATCCTGGTTGTGAACGCCGCAGACGGCCCGATGCCGCAAACGCGCGAGCATATCCTGCTGGGCCGCCAGGTTGGCATCCCGAAAATGGTCGTGTTCATGAACAAAGTTGACCAGGTTGACGACGAAGAGCTGCTGGAACTGGTTGAGATGGAAGTTCGCGAACTGCTGTCCAGCTACGACTACCCCGGCGACGATGTTCCGATCATCGCAGGTTCGGCTCTGGCGGCGATGGAAGGCAACAACCCGGAAATCGGCGAAGAGAAGATCAAAGAGCTGATGGCGGCTGTTGACGACTACATCGACACCCCTGAGCGTGAAGTTGACAAGCCGTTCCTGATGCCTGTTGAAGACGTGTTCTCGATCTCGGGTCGTGGTACCGTTGTGACCGGTCGTGTCGAGCGTGGCGTGATCAATGTTGGCGACGAGATCGAAATCGTCGGCATCCGCGACACTCAGAAAACCACCTGTACCGGTGTTGAAATGTTCCGCAAGCTGCTGGACCGCGGTGAAGCGGGCGACAACATCGGCGCCCTGCTGCGCGGTATCGACCGTGACGGCGTTGAGCGTGGCCAGGTTCTGTGTAAGCCGGGTTCGGTTACACCGCACACCAAGTTCGAGGCCGAAGCCTATATCCTGACCAAGGAAGAAGGCGGCCGTCACACGCCGTTCTTCGCGAACTACCGTCCGCAGTTCTACTTCCGTACGACTGACGTGACCGGCACCGTGACCCTGGCGGCTGGCACCGAGATGGTTATGCCCGGCGACAACGTCGGCTTCACCGTCGAGCTGATCGCACCGATCGCGATGGAAGACGGCCTGCGCTTCGCCATCCGTGAAGGCGGCCGTACCGTTGGCGCCGGCGTTGTGTCGAAAATCATCGAATA
>NZ_WQGG01000024.1:0-1281 GCF_013034565.1 Ruegeria sp. HKCCA5491 | reverse complement strand
TTCACCGCTTCAGGATCGAAGCCCCAGCGTATTCGGCGACCTCGCCCAGCGATTCCTCGATGCGGATCAGCTGGTTGTACTTGGCCAACCGGTCCGACCGCGCCAGCGAGCCGGTCTTGATCTGGCCGCAATTGGTCGCCACGGCCAGATCGGCAATGGTGGCGTCCTCGGTCTCGCCCGAGCGGTGCGACATCACGTTGGTATAGCGCGCGCGGTGGGCCATATCGACGGCGCGCAGGGTTTCGGTCAGCGATCCGATCTGGTTCACCTTGACCAGCATCGAGTTCGCGCAGCCGCGCTCGATCCCTTCGGCCAGACGCGCGGGATTGGTCACAAACAGGTCGTCGCCCACAAGCTGGACCTTGTCGCCGATAGCGTCGGTCAGGGCCTTCCACCCGTCCCAGTCATCCTCGGACATGCCGTCTTCGATTGAGATGATCGGATAGTCTTTGACCAGCGCCGCCAGATACTCGGCGTTTTCCTCGGAGGTCAGCGAAATATTCTCGCCCGACAGAACGTATTTGCCGTCCCTGTAGTACTCGGTGGCGGCGCAATCCAGGGCAAGGTGGATTTCCTCGCCCGGCTTGTAACCTGCCTTTTCAATGGCTTGCAGGATGAAATCCAGCGCTTCGCGTGTGGATGCGATGTTGGGTGCAAAGCCCCCCTCATCGCCGACGCCAGTGGCCAGACCTGCCGCCGACAGTTCGCGTTTCAGCGTGTGGAACACCTCGGACCCCATGCGCACCGCTTCGCGAATATTCGCGGCCGAGGTCGGCATGACCATGAATTCCTGAATGTCGATCGGGTTGTCCGCGTGCTCACCACCATTGATGATGTTCATCATCGGCACGGGCAGAACGCGCGCCGACGTGCCGCCGACATAGCGATACAGAGGCTGCGTGGTGAAATCGGCTGCGGCCTTGGCCGTGGCCAGCGAGACACCCAGAATGGCGTTCGCGCCCAGACGGCCCTTGTTCTCGGTTCCGTCCAGTTCGATCATCGCCTGGTCGATGGCGACCTGTTCAGTCGCGTCAAAGCCAACCAGTTCTTCCGCGATCTCACCGTTCACCGCAGCAACGGCTTCCAGCACGCCCTTGCCCATATAGCGCGCCTTGTCGCCATCGCGCTTTTCCACCGCCTCATAGGCGCCGGTCGAGGCCCCCGACGGCACCGCCGCCCGGCCCATCGTGCCGTCTTCCAAAATCACGTCCACCTCAACCGTCGGGTTGCCCCGACTGTCAAGAATTTCACGGGCGTGGATGTCGATGATTGTGCTCATTA
>NZ_WQGG01000023.1:0-1511 GCF_013034565.1 Ruegeria sp. HKCCA5491 | reverse complement strand
TGTCCGTTATCAGGGATTTTGGGACAGATGGCCGCCTGAGCTAAGAGAGGATCTGGCTCATCTGGTTGTTTTGATTATGCGGCGGATTTGCGGTGAAGCAAGCGCCGGGTTTCGATTGTCTTTCGTTTGATCCTTTCTCGTTGTTTTAGAATGGTCTGCCCGCGTCCGCAGTAGACATCAGCGGGCGTGAGGTTTTGTAAGCTTTCGTGGTAGCGCCGGTGATTGTAGTGATCGACGAAAGCATCGATCTGCTGCTGAAGGTCACCGGGCAGATAGTAGTTTTCCAATAAGATGCGGTTCTTGAGAGTCTGGTGCCAGCGCTCGATCTTTCCCTGAGTTTGCGGATGGTATGGTGCCCCGCGAACATGATCCATTTTCTGATCTTCCAGCCATTCGGCAAGCTCACCAGAGATGTAGCTGGACCCGTTGTCGCTGAGCAGGCGTGGTTTGTGCAGCACCGTTGCCTGATCACAGCCTGAGGCGTGCAAGGCGAGGTCCAGCGTGTCGGTTACATCCTCGGTCTTCATCGTCGTGCAAAGCTTCCAGGCGATGATGTATCGGCTGTAATCGTCCAGGATCGTGCTGAGATAGAACCAGCCCCAGCCGATCACCTTCAGATAGGTAAAGTCGGTCTGCCAGAGCTGGTTCGGCCGTGTTGTCTTGTCCTGGAACTCGTCTGCGGCTGACAAAACCACATAGGCTGGGCTGGTGATCAGATCGTAGGATTTGAGGATGCGGTAGACCGAAGCCTCTGACACAAAGTACTTTTCTGTGTCGGTGAAGCGAACAGCCAACTCACGCGGGGAAAGCTCACTTTCCTTCAGAGCCAGATCCTTGATCTTCTCGCGCACCGGCTGCGGAATGCGGTTCCAGACCCGTGAGGGCTTGGGACTGCGATCCTCAAGCGCCTCAGGACCACCCGACAGATACAGGCCATACCAGCGATAGAAGGTGGTCTTCGGGATGCCCAGCTTTTCCAAACTGCGCTTGGTCGGCAGATGCGAGCCTTCGACCAGACGGATGATCTCCAGCTTTTCAGATGCAGGGTATCTCATTCGCCGTCGTCCCCATCCGCGATCATGCTTTTTTTGAGCAACCGCAGTTCAAGAGCCTGTTCGGCAACCACCTCCTTCAGATCACGGGCTTCCCGTCTCAGATCCTTCACTTCGGTGGAAGTTGCCGCGCGGGCCGTGTCGCCTGCCAGACGTTTCTTGCCGGCTTCCAGGAATTCCTTGGACCAGCTGTAATAAAGGCTCTGCGCGATGCCCTCACGACGGCACAGCTCTGCAATGCTGTCCTCGCCTTTTAGGCCGTCCAGCACGATCCTGATCTTCTCTTCTGCGGAATACTGTTTGCGGGTCGCACGGCGAATGTCCTTTATGATCTTCTCACCGTGGCTCTGCTTGGTTCCGGGTTTCTTTCTCATCTCCACTCCTTGGCGGTCACGATGAGCCAGAAACCCTCTCTTATCAAATCGACCTAAAATGTCCCATTGGCGCTGACGTCAGACA
>NZ_WQGG01000022.1:0-14357 GCF_013034565.1 Ruegeria sp. HKCCA5491 | reverse complement strand
GCCCCAAGTGCCTGCTGTCGTTCCATGTTCTGAAGGACTGGCTGGGGTGGTAGGAATCCTTGCCCTCCGATGATTGTTATCGGCTTTTTAGCGAAGCTCGAGAAACTGGGGCGGTTGCGGGGGCGGAATGGAGCGTCAGCGGAATGAGCACGGGGCATTTTGACCGCTAGAGAGGCTGTTATCGTGTGCTGACTGGGTGCTGACGATATCGCTAAAACCGCCCAGTGGCGCTGAGACGACCGCTGACGAGTCGTTCCGGGGGCTGAAGACTGGTCGCTGGTGCTGGCGGTTGGGGGTTTGGCTGGCTGGGGCTAGGGCCCGCTCATAGCAGTGAAGTTTCCAAGCGAGGTGCTGCAAAACTTTACTGAAACAAACCACGAAGATTTTGTGCCGTTTTGTCGCTCGGATCACGTTCCGCAACCTGAGAAAGACAAAGACGTCCCATTGGGGCATCGCCATTCTCAAAATGCGCCATCGCTTCATTGAATTTTTCGAGCGTCCGTATGCGTGCCGCAGTCAATTCTTCGGGCAATGCATCTAAGACTTCAAAAACCGTTGCCGTTTCCGATCGCCCTTTGATCTTCAAACCAGGAATCCGGCGAAGCTGCATGTCTCCAGCCAACTCTGACGCGACACGGTCAGAGATCAGCATGGGTGTTTCCAGGGTTCGCGTCGCACTCTCCAAACGGGCGCAAAAGTTAACAGGATCACCGACGACATCGCATTTTAAGCGTTCGCTGTTTCCTACGGTCCCCATAATGAGTGTACCAGAGTGAACAGCCGACCCCATCTCAAACAGTGGTTCGTTCTTGCCGTTTTGGCCGCGTTCAATGAGCTTTTTGTGAGCATTGATGCTCGCTAGCACGGCATCGTCGGCGTTGCTTGAAAAAAGGGCCAGCACACCATCTCCTTCGAGGCCGCTAATAAACCCGCCTGTAGCGCGAAACTCCTGTTCAAGGATGTTCACGAACTCATTCAAGAGATCGAAAGCGGGCTTCGGGCCCAGACTTGATGCAATCGTAGAATAGGAGCGCATGTCTGCGAAAACTACTTGCATTGAGCTTTCGACAGACAATCCTTCGCGCACGTCCATCAGTCGATCTTTACCCAGAACATTCAGAAACTCCTGTGGCACAAATCGCAAACTCGCTTCATGCGTGTCGCGCAACTCCTCGTCTTTCAGTTTGAGTGCAACTGAGCTGGCCCAGGAGCGGATGGCCTCGCTTACAGTCAGGGTCAGATCATTTTCTGCCCAGGGTTTGCCAATGTACCGATACAGACGCGCCTGATTGACCGCAGCACCAACTGCGTCCGCTGTGGCTTGTCCGGTGAGAAGTATATTGAGAGTACTTGGCGAACGCTCGTGAACCTTAGCCAGAAACTCTTCTCCTCGCATACCAGGCATAAGCTGATCCGAGACAACAACGGGTACAGCAACGCCGTCTGTCATCAAATCTTCCAATACTTCGAGGCCCTCTTCTCCTGACTCGGCGATTTCAATGGTCACTTGAGGCAACGAGTTTCGCAGTTGCTCTTGCAGGCTGGTCAGAACGATCCGTTCATCGTCGACGCATAGCAATGTAGGGCGGCCCTTCAAGTGCTCGCCCAAGCGTACTAATTCATCCATCCGTCAATTCTTCCTGCTCTTGTTTTTGCACCCTTGGAATCCGCACTGTAAACTCTGTTTGGCCGGGTGTGCTGTTCACCGTCATCGTGCCGCCATGGCGACGTACAATATCAATGCTGATGGACAAACCAAGGCCCGTACCTTCGCCGATCTCTTTGGTCGTATAGAATGGTTCGTATATTCTATCGATCCGATCAGGCGAGATTCCAAACCCGGTATCTTCAACACTTACGATGAGCTCTTCGGAATTCATCCGGGCTTCCAAAGTCAATGTGCCGTCATAATCCATGGCCTGCAGCGCGTTGTGGATAAGGTTTGTCCATACTTGGTTTAGGGCGTCATGATCTGCCGAAATAACGGTGTCTACATCGTATCTTGTAACAACACGAACGCCGCGTTTGATTAGATTTTGATAAAGCGTAAGAACGGTATTTAGGTTCTCTGCGACAGACCCATTAGTGAACTCGCCCTTGGTGCCGGGATGCGCGTAATTCTTGAGCGCAAAGACGATTTTGGATGACCGTTCAGCGGCCATTTTGATTGTGTTGCAGTTCCGATTAAGGCTCGCAAAAGACCGCAGCTGGGCAAAGACCAAGGGCCAACGATTGCTGCGCAAGACACTTGCTTGATCAAGGTCGATATCGCGTAGACCAATCTCAACCAACTCAGAACTTTTCTGGGTTGCATCCTGAAATCCAAGATCAGCCAATTTGACCGCCAAGCTCTTTCGTACTTGCCTTTCTTCTCTGGTCGTCAGCTCGCCTTCACTTGTTTCGATGACCCTCATCAAGCTCGTAACGCCTGCGAGTTCCTGCTTGTTACTTGCATCATTCAGTTCGGGCCAACCCGTTAGGATGTTTTTGATAGCTCGGCTCAGATTGTCATTCGATGCCCGAATTGCTCCTAGTGGTGTGTTGAGCTCATGCGCGACGCCTGCAACCAACTCGCCCACCGCAGCCATTTTTTCGCTTTGAACCAAAGCCTCCCGCGATTGCGCCAAAGCCGTGTTTCGTCTTTCCAGAGCTTGCCCCATTTGCCTCCTTAGACGCATGAAAAAGCTAACAAGCACGAATATGGCAAGCGATACTGCAAGAAAGTTCATTGTGAACAAGTATAAAGGGATCTTTATAAGTTCAGCGTCCTGGAAAAGGTGCAGAGGCGGCGGGTTGTTGACCTCAATAATCAGAGACACAAAAACCAATAAAACGAAAAAACCCAACCATAAACGGGACATAATGCGTCCGCCAAAAGATTGAGCTGCAGTGAGACAGAGCATTGACCAAAGCATTGTGCCACCAGAAGCCACCAAACCTCCCAACGACCATTGAAATACAAACGGCAACAGGATGCTGATGAAAATCTGAAAGGCCCGTGCGAATTTGAAGTTCTTGGTGCGCCGCAATGCGCCAAAGTTGATCGCTGTCAAAACCACATACCCGAAAGGAACGAGGCTTTGCAGATACAGACCCATTCCCGACGCCACCGCTCCCCAAAGAAGGCCACCTCCAGACATGACGAGACCCGTAGCGATCAAAAAACGGTGTTGAAGCCTTTCTTCGCGAGAGCTGTCTGGCCGGTCAGCGATAGCTCCCCAATCAGCAAAACTTATCGCTGTCATAACGCTTCCCTTCAACATCCTTTGGCAATGGACGCTGCATGATAGATCATATTGTGGCGAGCGTGGGAAGGCGTTCAGACTACCGCCCTGCAACAAGCAATTACGCGACAGCAGTAAGTGCTCAACAAGCGGAAACTTTGCAGTCTTCGGCGATAGGATTGCGAGCATCCTGATGTTAGCTGTATTTAGAGCTCAGCAATTGCTGCTAGTGACAGCAATGCCGGTTGCTGGCTGAGCACTTTGTATCCTACTCCAGCTCTTCTTTCGGCGGGTGCGCCAATCGCTCTACGCTGGTCGATCGACTGGAAAGTCCGCAGAGCCGTCATTCAGCCCGCCTTCAACCAACGTCCGCTTTGTAGAAAGTAAGAAAACAAAGCGAGAGGCGGGTGCCCGGCAACCCGCTACGCTAGGCCCTCTCGACTCCACCGAGCCTTTATCTGGCAGGGGTTATGCGTGTTCTCGGCGTCCTGATGAGCCCGTGCATGACAACTTGGGCATAGTGCAATCGTGATGAACGTTTTCTTGCCCGTTGAGATGTCGGAGCAAAGTTCCTCACCGCAAATCTCGAGCAACTCCCCGCGCCACATTAACTCTTTGGTGGTGATGCCACATTGTTGACACTGCGCCTCTTCAAGAGCGCACCTGACTTCCTCAACCGAGACTATCCGTTGATAGTTGCATTCAGTATCGGCCATTTTCATACCCCGCGAAATCGTTGACAACTCAACCCTGTGCAATGGACCTGCTCTGGCCTCACCCAGTATTCGCCTTGGGACATGCACGCTAACGCAGGTGTCGGGCGCAAACAAGCCAGCGAGTATCACTCACACCTTCCCCCCCAGAAACCGAGGACCCTCCTGCATCTAAATAAAGAAGCAACTGCAGGAGTTTGATCCATGAAGTACCTGTCTGCCCTCGGCGTTCTCGTCGGGGGTTTTCTTTTGCACCCACCGCCCAAGGCCGTCCTGACGACGATGCTCTGGGTGGTTTCGCGGTCTCATCCCGCTGTCTCGGCGCTGGTTCTGTTGGCGGTTCTCTGGACGTGGAGGCCCAACGATGACTGAGCTGGAGCTAAACCCCGGCGACGTCGTGGTTGTCCGCGCCTTCGATGACGTCCCTGAACATCTGTTCCGCGTGGAAGAGGTGTTTGCAGACTGCGTGACCGGCTTTGCCGTCACTGGCCCTTTGGCTGGGTCCTATGGCGAACCGGCACTCGAGATGATCCTGCGGATCGTCCCTTACGACTAACACCCTAAAAAATCAAAACAGAAAAGGAGGAGGCCCATGTCTGCTCACATTCGCTATGCTTATTTGAAGGGCCATACGTGGCTGTTCAGACGTAACTATCCCGTTGACGTGGCTCTCGCGCTGGGCGCGCAGGCCCTGAAACAGAGCCTCAAGACCAGTGACCGCAACACTGCCCGCGTCCGAGCCGCTGAAGTCAATGCGCGGTTCGAGACACTGGTGGAACAGGTTCGGTCGCAGGCTGAAGAAGCCCTCTCTGCCCCAGAGGTCAACGGTTTTTCTCCGGAATGGGTTGACCAACCAGTGTCGTCTCTCGTCCGTCTCCGGGCCACTCTGGAGGACTCTGGATGTAATCTGGAGCGGTCTAAGTTCATCAAACCAACAGCGCCGGTAAAGGTGCCGGTTCGTGACCTGAGCCGGGCCTATCTGAACAAGCGCAGTAACGAACTACGACCCAGCGGGTTCAAATCGGTCCGATATTCTGTCGGGTTATTCGCTAGTCGATTTGGTGACCAGTCGGTTTGCAGCCTGGACAGAGCAGACGGGCGAGACTTCCTGTCCGCAATAGCCCAACTGTCCCCGATGATCGGCAAGTCTGAACGGACCCGTGGGCTAACCCTGGACCAGCTGGTCGCGTTCTCGTCTCGGGGGGCAGTGACCATAACTGCGAGAACCCAGCGGCGGATCTGGTCTCAGGTCAATCACTTCCTCGACTGGGTGGTCTATGAGGGGCATCTGGAGGTCAATCCGTTCAGGACCGTTCTCTTCGATCGAAAGGTGCGCCCAGCGCCTTATGCCGTCCCGACCGACAATGAAGTCGTGCGATTGCTGGGAGCCAAGGACCGGGAGTTACATCCGGTTCTGCTGACCTGTCTGCTGTCAGGAATGCGCGCGGGGGAAGCAGTTGGGCTGCTTCGGGAAGACCTCGTGACCAAGGGCAACCTCGGGTGCTTCGTTCATGTTCAGCCCAATGAACTGAGACTGCTGAAGACCGATGCGGCGGAGAGACTGGTTCCGGTTCACCCGGCGCTTGATGAGACGTTCCGGCAGTTACCCGCATCCGGTCCTCTGTTCCCTGACCTGACCGTGGCGCATGTCACCAAGGGGTTCGCGCGGCTACGACGGCGGCTAGACTTGGAGCGACCGGGACTGGTGTTTCACTCGACCCGCAAGTGGTTCATCACCCAATGCGAGCGAACAGGAGTTCCAGAGCACTTCACAGCATCTCTGGTCGGTCACCAATCGGCACGGTCGGAGAACGGGATCACCTACGGCATCTATTCGGCTGGCATTAGTGACGAGCAGCGTCGGTCGATCGTCGATCAGATAAGACTCCCGACATGACCTTCCCTGACATCGACGCGTTCGAGGAACGGGCTGCTATCGCCGAATACGATGGTGGCTGCTCCCGTAAAGCAGCGGAAGATCTGGCTGCTCGGGCACAGGGGTTCCGTGACGCTGAAGCCTACTGGCAATGGTTGGCTGACTATGTCGTCAACCGAAGACCACCCTCGTAGACATAACCCTCGGCGGCCCTTAGCGGGTTGCCGGGGGTACTAACTTTGATTTCTTTTTTCGAAGTCGACGTTGGGTGAGGGCTGGCTGAATGACTGTTCTGCGGGCAAAGCTGCCAAACAATGCTTCATGGTGTAGGCAATGTACCTGCCCACACCAAAGATCCGCTTCGACACTGCGGTTTATTCAATTGCAGGTAGCCCGGTGACCGCCTCGAACGCGTCCGAATGCGGCTCCACATGATGAGGTTCTCGTGTCCCGGGCAACACTTCAAAGAACGGATCGAAATCGACCATTGCCTGAGCGAGGATACCGAGCACGGTGGGGTCGCCCTCTATTTGAGCTGATCCATCCGAAAGTTGCGCATCCAGTGTTTTCTCACCGGCCATTGTCAACTCCAAGTCGGCACGGTTGATTGTCAAAATCAGGTCGGGCCCATCTGCAGTGAACCCTTCGACATTTGTCAACGTCGCGTTGCGCAACTCCACGAGGAACTTCTCACCATTGTCGGGGGTCACCAAGTTCATAGTGAACTCGTGCCCTTCGACTTTGCGGCTGTCCATCTTGATGGCAAGGAAGTTCAGGAACAGTTCCGTCGACATAGCTCGAATAACGTCCGGACTCGAAGTGTCTGGAATGTCGCCCCCCGGGATACCCGAACGCAACTCAAATGCTCCGGACAGGAAGGAATTACGAAGTCCCGGGTTTTCTTGCTGATAGCCGAGTTGTTCGTACACATCTGCCAGCAGGTTCCGGGCCGACATGTTATACGGTTCCGCTTGCACCAGCTTGTTCAGAATCTCGCTGGCCAGAAGGTATTCACCGGTGTCATGCAATTCGACTCCTCGAGCCATGATTGCGTCTGAGCCGCCCATCATTTCTACATAGAGAGGCGCTGAGTCCTCTGGCGAGTGCGGGATCAACGTTGCCGGGTTGCAGTCCCAGAAGCCAATGTAACGCTGTACAACACCTCGGCTGTTGTGCTGGGGTGAACCGTGATAGCCGCGACAGTGCCACTTGTCTTGAAGGCTTTGCGGCAGGCTATAGACGTTGTGAATCTGGTTGATCGTCACGCCTTTGTTGACGAAATGCAGCACCTGATTGTTCATGTGTGCATAAAGGTCTCGCTGATCGCGCAAAATCGCTTGGACTCGGTCGTTGCCCCAACGTGGCCAGTGGTGCGAATAGAACATCACATCTGCTTCTTCACCATAGAGATGAAGCGCGCGGCTGATATACTTCGACCAACGCAACGGATCACGTACAGGTGCACCGCGCAGCGTGTAAATATTGTGTAACGTCGCCGTCACGTTTTCCGCCATCCACAAAGCCTTCATGTCGGGCAAGTAGGTGTTCATATTCGAAGGTGCCTCTGTCCCCGGTGTGTTCTGGAAAATCATCCTGACACCGTCCACCTCAAACTCTTCGATGTCCTCTTCAACTATTCGGGTCGGCGCAATCAGTCCGACAGCACCGGCTGACACACCCTGTCCAAGACCCTGTCCGACATAACCATGAGGGCTTGCAGGCAGGAGTAGCCCATACTGGTAAAACAGGCGGCGATTCATGGCGTTGCCAGCATATACATTCTCGGAAATTGTATGCTCCATGAAATCGCGGGGTGCGATAATTTCAACTTTTCCTGCGCGGACATCGGCCTCATCAACGACACCGCGCACACCCCCCCAATGGTCGCCGTGGGAATGCGAATATATCACCGCTGTTACGGGTAATCCCTCGCCCACATGCTGCTGGAACAACTCCAGAGCAGCGCGAGCAGGTTCCGCAGAGATAAGAGGATCAATAACAATCCACCCAATCTTGCCGCGCACGAAAGTGACATCGGAGAGGTCAAACCCACGCACTTGGTAAATGCCGGGAATAACTTCGTAGAGACCATAGTTCTGGTTCAATCGGGAAATGCGCTGCAGGGATGGATGAATACTGTCAAAGTCAGTATCGCTGTTCAGAAAATCAAATCGCTTCTTGTCCCACGCGACGTGACCGGCATCAGCCATGATCTGCTTGTCCTGCATCTCAGCAATGAGGCCGCGCTGCTGTTCTTCGAAGTCCTGGACATCAGAGAATGGAAGGGTACGCTTCGCTTCGTCCAGAATTTCCAGTGTATATTTGGACGGTGCCTTCCCTTTCGGATGGAAATGCCCTTCAAGTGGCGGTGCGGAAGCCGAGCTCTGTGCAGCTGCTTCGTCTAACAGAGCGGCGGACGAAACAGCAAATGCCGTTCCGACGGTTGGAATTGCCTTCAATACATCGCGTCTAGTGGTCATAAGTTCCCCCTCCCAAATCTTCAAACCGTGACTATGTTTGCGATGATAGCAGGCGAGAAGCTTTGATGCATGATAAACAAATTCATTTCTTGTGATGTCTTCTCGGAGTTCTCAGGCCAGCCATTCGAAGCACTAGGCTCGAGCGACCGCCCCACCAGCCCCACCAACCCGCCAACACCAGCGACCAGTCTTCAGCACCCGGAATCGATCGTCAGCGGTCGTCTCGGCGCCAGTGAAGGTCCTCTAGCGGTCTCGCCAGCACCAGTAAGCGACTTCTCTAGCGGTTAGAAATGTCCCGGGCTCTCCCTCGAAATGCCCCCGAAACCGCCCCAGTTTCGGCCACCGGTTGGAAAAGCCTATAACAATCATCGGGCGGCAAGGATTCCTACCACCCCAGCCAGTTCATCAGAACATGGAACGAGACTAGGCACTTGGGTCACCGATACCCGAGAAATGCCCCCGTTTATGCCCCAGTGGTTTTGGGTGTTGCGGGTGCCGAGGGTGGGCCCTCAGAGGTCTTTGAAGGCCCATGCCACAGGTCATAGCAGGTCTCGATCGACCCCGTTCGCCCAGAAGTCCCAGTCGTCGCGCTTGTTATCCGCCGCAGACCCCTCAATTAGGTGCTCAGGACGGACGCAGCGCTCGTTATGACAGCGATGGCGAACCACCGTCGCCTCATCGATCACCGCCCGGTTAACCACACAGTAAACGAACCGCGCAGAGGCTACCTGTCGGCCCTTGAACCGTGTTTTCGGCCGTCCCTGCGTCGAGGTAACCCAGCACCCGTTCTCATCCTCTGTGGTTTGCGATAGGACGGAGTTGGCCCTCGAAAGGGCCTCCTCGTAGTGATTATCCACAATGTCCTGGAGCCAGATCTCGCAGTCGTCTCTCAAGAAGGAGGGCTGCCCATCCATCTTATGATCTACACTGCGGCGACGGCTGATTAGACCGTTTATTGGGGGTACGCACCAGGTGCATATGTGAATTCACCACGCGATGCCCAGTGCCAGAAAGATAAGTCAAACCGCCTAAACGGACCTTAATGTTCTGGTTTAGAAAAATTAAGAACCAACTCCCAAGTTTGAACTGTAACCAGAAACGTAGTTCAGTTTTCTAGGAGAGTTCTATGGAAGGTGCGCAGATTCAAAGACCATACAGAAACGTATTTTCAGCTTTGATTTCGGACTATGCCGAAGCAAAAACAGAACAGTTCAGGCGCAGGGTTCTCAGTAACACTGTAAAAGAACTGGAACGACTGAGCGATCGTCAATTGCACGACATCGGCGTCCCACGAGAACAGATAAAGCAAAGGGCATACCAGAGCGTCTATTTTGGCGTTCCCTATCGTCAGTCATGAGAAAATAAGCAAAGGAGGTACCGAGAAATGTTTGATTCTGTTCGCCCAACCGACCAGACGGCACCGTCTACGAGTGCATTGCTGTTATTCGACAGGGCAATGAGAATTCGGGCAATTCGCTGCGATATTGTTCGTGCCGCCCAATATCTGGACCGCTTCAGCGATAAACAATTGTCCGAGATCGGGATCAATCGCGCTGACATCGAGGACACGATTCAAAGATACATTTGATAGCCTAAGGTTTTCCGCAACGAGTTAATCGAAACTGGCAAATGCAATAAGGGTCAATCCAGAGACCCTGGAGTGACCATTATTTCATCAGGCTTCCTGCTCTGCTTTTCTCGATGCTTCGCAGATTACTGATGGGGTTAGTTCGACCACCAACACTAGCGACCAGTCTTCAGTGCCAGTAAACGGTTGCTTTGGGTTTCCTCAAAAACCTCTGAGGGCCCACCCTCGGCACCCGTAACAACTGGGGCATAAACGGGGGCATTTCTCGGAGGGTTTAGCCCCTAGTGCCTGTCGCTGTTCCATGTTCAGATAAACTGGCTGGGGTGGTAGGAATCCTTGCCTTCCGATGATCGTTATAGGCTTTTTGGCGAAGCTCGAGAAACTGGGGCGGTTTCGGGGGCATTTTATCGCTAAAGAGGCTGCTGGAGGGGCAGCCTACGAGACCGCTAGAGACCCGTCCACTGGCGCTGAGACGACCCGCTGACGATCGATTCCGGGGGCTCGCTGGTGCTGGCGGTTGGGGGCGGAGCGGACGTTAAGGCATGATGCAGCGAAGGACTGGTTAGAGCCCAAAGTAGACGTTCATCGGGCCGATCGATAAGTTATGCAAATCGAACTTTGATTACCGCGCAGGTCAAATAGGATAGCAGGCTCAAATGGAAAATGTCGATCCAATAAGGGCTCGTGGTCGTTTCGGCGTTAGCCGAGAGCAATGGCTAGCGGCAGCACTGGATGCTCTTGAGCACGGCGGTGTAGGCGCGGTACGGGTGAAGCGGTTGGCTGAAACTATCGGTGTGAACAAAAGCGGATTCTATTTTCACTTCAAGGACCGACAAGCACTTTTGGCTGCATTGCTCGAATATTGGGGTAGTTTGGAACAGGGACCTGTCGAAGTTTTGGACAGCAACCCATTGGAAACGCCGGTTGAGGCTCTGAAAGCAATCGCAGAAACCGTTGATCTCAAAGACCTTGCTAGACACGACGCATCAATTCGGCAGTGGGCTAAACAGGATGAAGCCGTTGCCCAAGTTTACGAAAAAAAAATGCAAGAGCGACTTCAGCTGGTCAGGTCACTGTTTCAAGCACTTGGATTTGAAGGTCTGTCGTGTGAGGTGCGTGCACGCACTTTCGTCGGCTTCACTTCAGCAGAACGCGATCTTTTCCGAGACCAATCCACATCGGAGCGCGCTGAACTGAGAAACGCCCGCATCGAGTTACTGATCTCTGATTTATAGACACTAGTGTTGACTAAAATCTGCGACTTGCTAGGCTGAACCGTGTTCCATCAGTTTTTCCGGAGGGAGCGGCATGCGAAAAGTCTCGTTGATTTGTACTTTGGCGGGGTTAGCCATGATCTGGAGCAGTGGTACGCCTTTTGCGCAATCAGTTCCTGGTCCTAGCGAACCAAGCCACAACGGCGACGTCTATTACCCGGGAACGGAAGCACTTGGGGCTGAGGAGATACGTGTCACGGTTTGTGGCAGCGGCATGCCGACTGTGCGGCCGAAACAGGCGGCGGCTTGTTTTCTTGTCGAACTGGGCAATGGTGACAAGTTTCTCTTCGATATCGGCGCACAGTCCATGGCTAGGATTTCCGCGATGAAAATACCTTACGATTACCTCGACAAGGTTTTCATCGGACATCTTCACCTCGATCACATGGCCGATTTGCCTTCACTCTGGATCGGCGGCCTGAAAGCAAATCGCACTTTTCCTTTGCGTATTTGGGGGCCAAGCGGCCCGACACCGGAACTGGGCACCAAAGCGATGATGGAGCATATGGAAAAAATGTACGCTTGGGAGGTGCAATCGATCATTGGCAAACTTGACGATCGCGGCCTCCGATTGGAAGTGAATGAATTTGACTACAAGGGTGTTAACGCGATCATCTTTGAAGAAAATGGTGTTGTCGTGCGATCCATCCCCGCAGTGCACGCAATTGATGGGTCGGTAAGCTTCATTCTCGAATGGAATGGTATGAAGGTGGCCTATTCAAGCGACTCGTCGCCGACACATTGGTGGGTCAAACATACCAAAGGGGTGGATCTTTCAATCCACGAGAGTTTCGCGCCGCCCGCTACGCTGATTGAAAAACAGAACTATTCGCCGGATTTCGCGTTGTTGCTCGGGACGTTGTTACATACGTCGCCCAGCCAGTTCGGAAAACTCATGGCTGAAACCCAGCCGCGCTTGGCCGTCGGGTATCACTTCTTCAACGATCACGACACATTGCCAACTCAGCTAGAAGAAATCCGGAAAGTGTATGACGGACCACTGGCCATGGCGCAGGATTATATGGTGTTTAATGTCACAAAGGACGATATCAAAGTCAGGATGGCCGTAGTGGACGGGGAAATTTGGCCTTCACCGCCAACACGCCCCAAAGTGGCTGAGGACAAGAGCGAAGAAATCCTTTCAGAGTTTATCTTGTCTGGTGACTATTTCATGGAGGAACTTTTGACTGATATCTGGGCGGAAACTGCTGCTGAGTTCGGCAGCGACGCGCAGCTACCTCCGGGTGGGTTGGCCGGTTTAGGACAGAAATAGTGTTGAGCGAGAAATACGGCGCACTTTATCCCGGCCTGTGGGTGGTTCAGCCGATGCAGAAGCTTTTGGGCATGCACTACGGTCGTGTCGAACAGTTCTCTCACCGCGAACCAATGACTCCTGAAGAAGCACGTCTCAAAGCCCAAAGTCATTAAGGTTACGAGATTTGAGCCGCCCAATTGGCGGCTCGGCTAGCTTAGGAATCAAAATAGCCAAACGAGTTGACCTATGAAACAAACCATATTGAAAATTGTTTTATCAACAATAACAGTACTCGCTTCGAAGCAAGCCATCGCTGAACCAATTCCGCTCGCCGGTCAAAGCGAAACAGATTGGCGTCATACTCTTGCGATCTATGCGTTCCTGCCAGCAAGAACCAGCGGGGACTCGACGGTTGCAGGAGTGACAGTCCCGCTTGATCTGGATTTTGGCGACGCGCTGGAGCTCCTCGATTTCGCCGCAGCCGGTCGATACGAAGCCTGGCGCGGCGATTGGGGTTTCATAATCGATGCCAACTATGTTTCGCTTGAAGCCGATGGCAGTTTGCCTACCCCTGTGAGCGCTCCGTTCAGCGCTGATATTCGTCAGGAATGGCTGGGTTTGCTTGCGGCGTACAAAGCCGTCGATGCAATTGGGAGCAACGGGCAGCGCTACGCCATCGATCTACAGGCTGGCGCACGTTACAACTCTTTGCGCCAGGAGATTACAGTGACATCTCCGGCACCAATCCCAGTGTTGGGCGGTGATGAAGGCTGGTGGGAACCCGTTATCGGCGCACGCGGCACTTGGGTGCTCAACGAGCGATGGACCGCAATTGCATCCTTGGAACTTGGCGGCTTTGGCGCAGGCGGTAACGACCTGCAAGTCGGAGCTAATGTTGGTGTAGATTGGCGTCCGTGGGAGACAACTTCGCTGTTCTTTGGGTGGCGATATTTCAGCATGGACTACAGCGACACGCTGTCCACAGGGGCGTTCGAATATGATGTCGATCAGCACGGGCCGGTTCTTGGTGTCAAGTTCAGATTCTGATTTGCGGCCCAGATCAAAGCATACTCTGCACTCCGGCCAACGGCGGGTTTGTCCCGCAACCCCGTCATCCGCCCAGACTGTTTGAACGTCCGCTCCCCAGAAACCGAGAGAACCCCTGCATCTAAATAAAGAAGCAACTGCAGGAGTTTGATCCATGAAGTACCTGTCTGCCCTCGGCGTTCTCGTCGGGGGTTTTATTTTGCACCCACCACCCAAGGCTGTCCTGACAACGATGCTCTGGGTGGTCTCTCGGTCCCATCCCGCTGTTTCGGCGCTGGTTCTGCTGGCGGTCCTCTGGACGTGGAGGTCCGACGATGACTGAGCTGGAACTGAACCCCGGTGACATCGTTGTCGTCCGCGCCTTTGATGACGTCCCTGAACATCTGGTCCGTGTGGACGAGGTGTTCGAAGACTGCGTGACCGGCTTTGCTGTCACCGGCCCTCTGGCTGGGTCCTATGGCGAACCGGCAATCGAGATGATCGTTCGACTCGTATCAACCAACTGAACCCATCCCAAATTTCAAACGTGAAAGGAGGAGACCATGTCTGCTCACATTCGCTATGCCTATCTGAAGGGCCATACGTGGCTGTTCAGACGTAACTATCCCGTTGACGTGGCTCTCGCGCTGGGTGCTCAGGCGCTGAAGCAGAGCCTCAAGACCAGTGATCGTAACACCGCCCGTGTTCGTGCCGCAGAAGTCAACGCCCGGTTCGAGACACTGGTGGAACAGGTTCGGTCGCAGGCAGAAGACGCCCTCTCTGCCCCAGAGAGCGCCGCTGACGTTCCTGATTGGGTTGACCAGCCAGAGACGTCTCTCGTCCGTCTCCGGGCCACTCTGGAGGATTCTGGATGCAATCTGGAGCGGTCCAGCTTCGCCAGACCAACTGCACCGGTAAGGG
>NZ_WQGG01000021.1:0-36028 GCF_013034565.1 Ruegeria sp. HKCCA5491 | reverse complement strand
CAGATCCTCTCTTAGCTCAGGCGGCCATCTGTCCCAAAATCCCTGATAACGGACAGTTGCAGACCACCGATATGAAGATCGGGGAGATCGCGGCTTCGCTTGGATACACAAGCAGTTCGAACTTCACCCGAGCGTTTCGCGCTTGGACTGGTCATTCCCCTGGTGAGTTTCGAAGAACAATGGCGCGCGGCCATTGCTGAGCACAATGGAAGGTGAAAGGGATAGACTTGTGGTCGTGGACTGAACGCTTGGCCACCGAGTTCCAAGTTGATAATCCAAGACCAATTCACCCGCAGCGAATATCCGAGCTTCAAGATGTCGTCTTTAGGCCGCTCGTATGACTTTGCGAAATCTAACTTGAGCCCTCAACGGACGTGCACCGAATTCGAAGAGAATTGATTTTCGCCGCTTTCGGATAAAATGGTTGCAAGTTTTTTTTAGCTCGCAGTACTCCAGATCTGGCCATGGTTGGAGGAGTGATTATGAAAACAGCGGTTGTGACCGGCGCTGCGGGAGGGATGGGTCGAGCCATCTGTCGCCAATTGCGGACAAATGGGTTTCATGTGATTGGGCTGGACCTCAGTGAAGAGCGACTAGACGAACTTGCGGCAGAACTGGTTTTGGATTTCACGCCTATCTGCGTTGACTTAACGGATCCCATTGCTGTCGCTCACACGTTTGATGGTATCAGGTCAGAGTATGGCGGTCTGGATGCTTTGGTAAACAACGCGGGCACCTGCTTCATGTCGGACTTCCCGCACATTCCTCCCGAAGAACTCGAACAGCAGATGACAATCAACTTCAACTCCGCGTTCCACTGTTGCCAGCAGGCGGTTCAGTTGATGTTGGAACGCGAAGGCATCAAAAAGATTGTAAATATCTCGTCGAACGGAGCTTACAATTTCGATGTGTTTGACCCTCCACACTACCGAGCGTCAAAAGCGGCGTTGGATACTCTTACCAAAGATCTCGCTCGTCGATACGCACAGGAAAAGATCTGTGTGAATTCTCTGGCTCCTGCCATGACTAAGACACCGTTGTTCAATGTCTTGACTAAGGAAGTTTTGGAGAAAGCCGTTAGTGCAATGCCGCATGGTCGCGCGATGCTACCTGAGCAAATCGCCTCTTGGGTCGGGTTTCTCATTTCGCCGGCCGGTGATGTTTCCAGCGGGAATGTGATTATTCTGAACCAAGGGCGCGACGTCAGATAACTCCTAGGCACCGTTGCATTTATGGAAAATGGCTCACGGGGTGGGATCAGCTGTAGACTTCTGGTGCTTTTTTCAGAACAGGCCACTGCTTTGGACAATGCCCATAGATTACAAAGGCATCTCGCTCGGATGCCAGACGCATCAACCTGTCTGCGCTGGAAATTGCTGCATCTTCGTCCCAAGACCCGGCAAACTTCTCGTCGATTTCTGCTGGTCGGGAAATCGCATCACTGGTCAATAGAATCGCCCCCGACGGAAGATCGACCATAACCGCGATTTGGCCAGGCGCATGACCGGGTGCCATCAAAACGAAGATACCCGGCCCAATCTCTACGTCGTCATCAATAACCAGGTAATCCTGCTCGGGCCATTCCATCGGCCGCATATCGCCCCAATACAAGGGGCGAGGTAAGGCTCGCTCGGCAGAGGAGATGAGAATGGGACTGTTTAGAAAGTCGCCCAATGCACCGATATGGTCTATATGGGAGTGCGTACAAATCTGTAATGTAATGTCTGAAGGAATAAGCCCGAGTTTTGCCAGCTGTGCGCGTGGCAGATTATCTGGTTCGCACTTCAGAACCTCGCCAAACTCGAACAATCGATCTTCTTTGACCGCGGCGTCGGTATCAATGGCGTATTTTTCAGGAAATCCAGTGTCGATGAGTATTGCTTCTCCCAAATCTGTTCGGATCAGAAACCCGCAGATACCTATGATGCGGCCAGTGGAATGGACCTTGAACAGCCCGTAGTCCAAAACCACAAGGTCAATCGGTCGCCCTTTGACAAATCCCTCTGCTTGCACAGACTCTCTCCCTGATTGACTACAAAGATTTTGAGTAGAGCATGAAAGTCAAGATACACACACTTTTTCAATACCTACTGGATACCACGGAAGCGGATCCAGAAGCTTTCGTTGGGTTTTCCTTGTCCGAGTCGCCGCGTTTGGGTGAGTTCATGGATGCGCTGGATCCAGCGCTGCCGTTGGATTGGAACCAAAAGAGCTTTCGGGGTCTGCGCGCTTTACGACGGCATGTTTTGGACCGCGCCGGCTTGTCTGATGTTTGCAAGCCAGACGACGTTCTGATCACCGCCGGCGCCGCGGAAGCCAATTATCTTGCATTCATGCAATTGGTCCAACCGGGCGACGAAGTCGTAACGGAACGCCCGGGCTGGCCACAAGCGGGCGTATTGGCAGAGGCAGTTGACGCGACGCTAAAAGTTGTCGACCGCGAAGAGAGTGCTGGTTGGGTATTGCCGCTCGACAAAGTTGAGGCCGCAGTAACAGCGCGCACGCGGCTCATCTTTATGACCAACCCCAATAACCCCACCGGGCAGTTGATGACACAAGCAGAGCTGGAAAGGCTTGTCCAAATCGCAGATCGCGTAGGTGCATGGCTGGTTGTTGACGAGGTTTACGCGGGATTGGAGTGGGACGGGTCCCGTGCCCCTTCGATTGCTGGTTTGTATCCAAGGGGTATCACGACGGGCAGCGTTTCCAAGGCACTGGGGCTCCAGGGGCTACGCACCGGCTGGATGATATGCCGTGATTCAAATCTCATTTGGGACGCTATTATTCTGCGGGAAAACTCGAGCGAAATTATGAATATTCTCGGCGAAGTCATCGCCGAAATCGCCTTGAGGTCTGACCGATATAATCAGGCTTTGAAAACTGCACGGGCAGCTGGGATGAAAACGTTGGAACGCTTGGATAGGTTTGTTGCCGATCAGCCCAACCTCGATTGGGTCAAACCTCAGGCTGGATTAATTGGTTTGGCACGGCTCGATGGGATTGATGGCGACGTGTTCGCCAAACGCTTGCTCGCCGATCCCTATCGGACATTTCTACTACCGGGATCGTCCTACGGGATGCAGAACCACATCCGACTGGGTGTGGGGGGAGGTGCTGCTGCCAACCTCGACGTTGGCCTAGAGCGCATGGGCGAACTATTGGCAAACTGGTAGATTTAGGACACTCATTTCGACGGTTCGGGCTGCAAAGTCGGTCAAATAACGTTGCCTGTCCGAAGCTGACACTAAGCCCAATTTTGGTGCAAGTTCACCCGCCATACGCTGAAAGCTCTATCGCTAGAATAACGCTGTCGGCGCGCTAGTTCGAAGATGGAACAACTGATTCATAACCAAGGTTCGAAATGACAGGTTGGACAACTGAAAACGTCCAAGACTATCCGCGACCACCTGCGCTGCGGGCAGTGCCTCATCGAGTGCGGATCGAGCTCGGCGGTCAAACAATCGTGGAAACCGATCAGGCGTTTCAGGTTCTCGAAACCCACCACGCCCCCACGTATTATATTCCGCCGCAAGACATTGATGCCGTTCTGACAAAGGCCTCGGGTAGATCATTCTGCGAGTGGAAGGGTGTTGCGAGCTACTGGGATGTTCAGAGCGGGGCAGCTGCGGCTAAGAAAGCTGCGTGGAGTTATGCTGCACCAACCATCAAATTTGAACGGATTAAGGGCTATCTCGCCTTATACGCCCGACTTATGGACGTTTGTTTTGTTGGTGAGTACCGGGTGATCCCGCAACCCGGGGACTTCTATGGAGGTTGGGTCAACGAAAACTTGAAGGGTCGCATAAAAGGCGCTCCGGGTACGGAATTTTGGTGAGGTTTAATGACGGATCCTAAATCCTCGACAACCCCTTTGGCCGTTCCTACAAGCCGTTTGGTCCGTGTTGCAGGTTTGAGCAGCATGACTGCAGGCATTGCAGGGAACGTGGCAGTACGCGCCCTAAGAGAGATCGGTCGCGGTGCGCGACCAGATATGCGTGGTTTGTTGATGACACCCGGCAACGTAGCACGAGTCGCGGATCAACTTGCTCGCATGCGAGGGGCCGCGATGAAGGTGGGTCAATTGATTTCGATGGATGCAGGTGAGGTCTTGCCGTCTGAACTGGCTGACATCATGGCGCATCTGCGAGATCAGGCGCATTTCATGCCGCCGAAACAATTGCGCAACGTCCTAAATCGAGCTTGGGGTCCGGATTGGCGAAAATCCTTCCAAACCTTCGATGTTAGGCCCGTAGCGGCAGCGAGCATTGGGCAAGTACATCGTGCAACTATCAAAGACGGACGCGAAGTGGCGATCAAAGTGCAATATCCCGGTATCGCGCGCAGTATCGACAGCGATGTTGCCAATGTTGCTGCTCTGGTTCGCATGTCAGGTTTGCTTCCCAAGACCTTTGATCTGGATCCGTATATCCAAGAGGCGCGCAGTCAACTGCATGAAGAAACCGACTTTGAACGCGAGGGACAGCACCTACGCCATTTTGCTGACCTCTTGCAAAATGATGAAGCATTTGAAATCCCAGAGTTCTATCCGGATTGGAGCACTCCAGAAGTTCTAATGATGTCCTTTCTGGAAGGCCGCCCTATCGAAGCCTTGAGTGATGCGACCAGCGAGGAACGCAATCGAGTATCCGACGCCTTGGTCCAACTCACACTGCGTGAGGTTTTCGAGTTCGGTATCATGCAAAGCGATCCGAACTTCGCCAACTACCGATACAACCCGTCAAATGGCAAGATTGGTCTTTTGGACTTTGGCGCGGCTCGCGCACTGCAACCATCTGCAATAGATGGTTATTTTCGACTGCTGCGTGCAGGCTTGCGCAAGGATGACGCAGATCTTCGTAACGCTGCTATGCATATGAAGCTCATTAAAGGTGATGGTCCATTCGACGATAGGATCCTCGGAATGATACGTTGCGTTTTCGACGCAATCCTGTCTGCGAAGGAGTTTCATTTTGCTGACAGAACGTTCTTCAACCATTTGCACAGACAGGGTATGGCCTTGGCCGCGGCCGGGTATGTTCCACCTCAAATGCCAATGGAAACTCTTTACCTTCAGCGAAAGATTGGGGGGATATTCTTATTGGCCACTCGATTGAGGGCTTCGTTGCCTGTGAAGACTCTTCTCGAAAAGTACGTCACCTGAACGATCGTAATTCACGTAGAACCAAGAAACCGAACAATAACAAACCTGCGTCACGGATCAGCGTGACCAAACCAATACGAAGCGTGAACAAGGCGCGCAGGTTGCCAATTGCGGATTCGAGAACACGATTGACGGGCCAATCCAGCCTTTCGAAATGGCCATAGCCTAAGTTGATTATTTTGACGAACTCGTCCTGTTAACTGGCTTCGCTCCTAACCAAGACGCGATGCTCGAAAGCGTCGACCTTAAGGGCAGGAAAACTCGGTATGCAAGTTCTAACAGAGGCGTTACCCCCGGTAAGCCTGTCGCGCGTGCCAGCCAACGCCATTTGGGTAACGCGCCCCAGAGTTCCCTGAACCCGCGCGCACCGGACACAAGTTCTCCATCTGGTCGGCGCACTGTGAATCGTTTCATCGCTTCTTGTCGCGTTAGATTTGGGCCAATACGAACATTGGGTTCTGAAACGTCGACAAACCGCAGGTGTTCAGCGCCCTGGCAAGAAGCATAATGCCCTATCTCAACGGAGCAAAGCGCGCACGATCCGTCGTAATACACCGTAGTAAGGTATTGATCGGCGTCATCAGAATTGAGTGCAACCTCAGCATTATCCATTTTGTACATTTTGTTTGACCTTACCTCTTGGGGCTCGCCAGTACGTTTGTAGGAGCTAGCGCAAAATCCAAAGAAACGAGTGGGCAATCGTGGCTGACAGATGCGCTATGAAGCCGCAACTTGGGATGCTGCAAGTTAGACTAATCGGCAGCTTCGCTGGAATTGCAGGCGAACCGGAGAATATGTTGAATGAGGCGCGAGGTTCATAATTTTCTCGCTGTTTGTAGAAGAATACTTCCTAGTCGCCGCCACAGAAATTTGACTGCGTCAATCAAACAAATTCAGTGGTTTCCGTATCGAATGATCGGCGAGGCTAAATTCTGCTTGAGCCTAGATGTCCGGTTTCGATGCGCAAACGAGAAGGTTCGGTTTGAACTTAGCTTTCTCCCATTAACGGTGCTTCGAGGGTTCATGTTCTGCGGTTCGCCGCTAATCGCGCTGGCTGTGTTTAGTGGCATACAGATCGTTGTGGTGGTCTTTTTCACCTGCACTCAGAAATCTGAATTCGAACAACGTAAACTTGGGCCAGACGTTAGTCAGTGAGTTCGCGGAAGCTTCCAGCCTTCAAGTTCCGAAGACCGATGGCGCCGGTGCAAAGGCTGCGTCTACAGCGAAATGGAGAGGGGGGTTAGAACAAAGATCCATTCTTTGAGGCCACACGTACAATACTAGAAGAACGGAGGTATCGTGCAGGTCGTTTGGTTCAAACGGGATTTACGGGTAAATGATCATCCGGCAATAGCGCAAGCGTCTCAGGTCGGGCCAGTTCTGCCACTCTACGTGGTTGAGCCAGAGCTTTGGCAGCAGCGTGACGCCTCAAAACGGCAGTGGGACTTTGTTGCCGAGACAATCGCTGGTTTGCGAAAAGAGCTCGGGAAACTGGGCCAGCCACTTGTTGTTCGCACCGGGCAAATTGTGTCGGTCCTTTCCGAGTTGAAAGATCGCGGTCTAATTGACGTCCTTTGGTCACACGAGGAAACAGGAAACAGATGGACGTATCAGCGGGACCGCCAGGTCGCGGCCTGGTGCAGGGATCATGGTGTGCATTGGCACGAAGTGCAGAACCATGGCGTTTTTCGCAGGCTCAAGTCTCGCGACGGCTGGGCGGAACGGTGGGATAGGTTCATGGCATTGCCCGCTTCGTCACCAGTTGCGCTGAAACATATCGACATAGAACTAGGGTATATTCCCACGGCGCGCGACCTCGGCCTGTGGGATGATCTGTGCGTTGGTCGTCAAGCCGGTGGACGAGCTGCGGGTTTGGAACGGTTGAACAGCTTTCTGACCCACCGCGGCAAAAGATACCAACGCGAAATGTCCAGCCCGTTGGAGGGGGCCGTTGCGTGTTCGCGGCTATCGCCCTACCTGGCTTGGGGGGCGCTTTCGATGCGCGAGGTTTCGCAAGCTGCTGAAAAGCAAAGACGCAGATTGCCGCCGCATGCAAAGGACTGGCGCAAGTCGCTTCGCTCGTTCTCGGGCCGATTGCATTGGCATTGCCATTTTATTCAGAAACTCGAGGATGAACCTCGGATTGAGTTTGAAAACCTGCACCGGCTATACGACGGTCTTCGTCCCACGGCACCAGATGCTGAACTCTTGGCTGCTTGGTCCAACGGCGAAACCGGGTACCCCTTTTTCGACGCATGTATGCGGTCGTTGCTAGCAACGGGCTGGCTCAATTTTCGGATGCGCGCAATGGTGATGGCCGCGGCGAGTTATCATCTCTGGCTGGATTGGCGGGCCCCTGGGGAGCATTTAGCGCGCATGTTTACTGACTACGAACCGGGGATTCACTGGAACCAGGTACAGATGCAATCAGGCACTACCGGCATTAATTCTGTGCGGATTTATAATCCGGTTAAGCAGGGTCATGATCAGGATCCAAAAGGGTTGTTCATTCGGACATGGGTACCGGAGTTATCCCAAATCGCGGATCAGCACATCCACGAACCCTGGAAAGCTCAAAACGCGAAACAAATCCTTGGAAAGCTCTATCCAGAGCCAGTTTTTGACCATCTCGCGGCAGCCAAGGCCGCGCGCGAGCGGGTTTGGGGCGTCCGCCGAAATGCGGAGTTTCGCACCACAGCACGAGCCATCGTAAAAAAACACGCAAGTCGAAAGACAAGACCAAATGCCCGAAGAGGCTCAAGGGCTTCTCGAGATCAAAAGCAACTCGACCTGCCTTTGGGGGACCAGTCATGAAAATGCGGAAGAAAGTCTATTTGCCCCAAAAAATCTGCCCGGTTTGTCAGCGCCCTTTCACTTGGCGCAAGAAATGGGAAAACGTTTGGGATGAAGTGAAATACTGCTCGAAAAAATGCAGGTCGGCTGCATGACCAAGAGATTTCCAGAACTCGCAAAAGCGAAAGAAACGATCAGTTTCAAACCTACACGTACTATTGGTCTGAAAAGGCTAAGGCAGTTCGTTGGCCGCGCTGGTCGGCAATATACAAGTACGCGGAACTACGATTTCGGGACCGAGCGGCGTAGTAATGTATCGGCTTTGTCGCCATGGCTGCGCCACCGTTTGATAACGGAGAACGAGGTTCTGGCGACGGTACTAGCGTCGCATAGTTTCGACGTCGCAGAGAAGTTCGTACAAGAAGTGTTTTGGCGCACGTATTTCAAGGGCTGGCTGGAACAAAGGCCCAGCGTCTGGGCACTGTATCAATGGGACTTGTTGAGCGCTTGCGAGCAGCTAGCAAATGACGAGGGCCTAAAGATCCGCTTCAATGAAGCCGTCAACGGCAAAACCGGCATCGACTGTTTGGATCATTGGGCTCAGGAACTGGTGGCGACTGGCTACCTTCATAACCATGCGCGCATGTGGTTCGCTTCAATTTGGATTTATACGCTTCGTTTACCGTGGCAGCTTGGGGCAGATTTCTTTTTGCGACACTTGCTGGATGGCGATCCCGCATCGAACACGCTGAGCTGGCGTTGGGTTGGCGGATTGCACACGAAAGGCAAAACCTACCTCGCGCGCCCTGACAATATTGCCAAATACACTGAAGGACGGTTTCAACCAATAGGCCTCGCCAAAATTGCAGAACCATTGACCGAGCCGGTTGATCACCCGCTCATTCCACTTTCAAGCCCGCGCACACCCCCAGACAGTCCTTATCTGTTGCTGTTGACCGAGGATGATCTGTCGGGTGAAAGCATAATGCCGACATCGCCTGTTGCCGCAATCGGACTTTTGGCGACGCATGGCCGGTCTCCAAACCCGATGGGAGACGCCGCAAAAGACTTTGTCAAGGGCGCGATCAGCAACGTCCTTGAACCCTATGGAAAACCCCCAAAATCGGCCGACGACTGGTGTGCCCCGCTGATCAAGGCAGCGCGAAATGCGGGTGTCACGACCATTGCAACAGCCTATCCGCCTGTTGGCCCCACCCGTTCACGATTGGATCGTGCGGAAACCTTATTGAGAGATGCTGGTCTGTCATTGATCAGGATAATGCGGCCGTACGACGCGATAACTTGGCCTCATGCAAGGGCCGGATACTTCGGCCTTCGAAAGAATATCCCATCGCTTCTGGGCCAATTGAACCTGGCCACCCAACCAAGGCTTTAACCCGTGTCCACTGCCGCCCTTCTACTCCCCAACCAATTGTTTGCCCAGCACCCGAGTCTGGTCGCCCGGCCAGACATCGTTGTGCTTTTCGAAGACCCTCTGTTCCTTGGCGATGCGCACTATCCAGTCGCGATGCACAAGCAAAAGCTTTGGCTGCACCGTGCTTCCATGGCACACTATCGCAACGGTTTGGTCGCCAACGGATTTGATGCCTGGATATGGCCTTATGAGCAGCAACCGGCTGCATGTCTGCGACTGTTTCAAAGCCTGCGTGATCGCGGTGTCAGCCGAATAATCATGGCTGATCCAGTAGACTTCGTTGCAGAAAGACGGTTTCGGGCGGCAGCTAGCAATACCGAAATCACGCTGAATATCCAGCCGTCACCCGGTTTTTTGAATACGCGGGCCGACAATCTGAATTGGTTTGCCGGTCGAAAACGTTGGCTCATGGCTGAGTTCTACAAATACCAGCGCCGCCGTATGAACGTGTTGATGGATGGTGGTCAACCGACCGGGGGACAGTGGAGCTTTGACGAAGAAAACCGCAAAAAAGTACCCAAAGCGCTGCTGGATAGCCTGCCGTGGATCGACTGGCCTGACCATGATGCAGTTGATGAAGCCGCAAAGGCGAGTGTTCTGGCTGATTTTCCGAATGCACTGGGTAGTCTGGAAACGCTGTATTATCCGACATCACATAAAGCTGCATCCGATTGGCTAACGCAGTTTCTGGAGCGGCGGTTCGAACGTTTTGGCGACTATGAAGATGCTATTGTTGAGGGCGAAAACTGGCTATGGCATGCCGTTCTCACGCCTGCCTTGAATATTGGATTGTTGACGCCCAAACAAGTTTTGAACGCGGCCCTCGCGCATGCGGATCGAAAGGGCATCCCCCTGAACTCGGTAGAGGGATTCATCCGACAGATCATTGGTTGGCGCGAGTTTATGCGCGCCACATATGAAGACCTTGGTGTGCCAATGCGCACAACAAATCATTGGGGCCATAACCGCCCTTTACCCCGCTCTTTCTATGATGGCACCACTGGCATTGATCCGCTGGACGACACGATCAAAAGGGTGCTCAAAACCGGTTATTGCCATCACATTGAACGCCTGATGATACTGGGCGGTTTCATGTTTCTGTGTGAGATTGATCCGGACCATGTCTATCGCTGGTTCATGGAAATGTTCGTCGACAGCTATGACTGGGTGATGGTTCCAAACGCCTACGCGATGAGCCAGCATGCCGATGGTGGTTTAATCACCACCAAACCGTACTTTTCCGGTTCAAACTACGTTCGTAAAATGAGCCATTGGGACAAAGGGCCTTGGTCCGACATATGGGACGGTCTGTATTGGCGTTTTATTCTGAAACACACCGACAGACTTGCCGGCAATCCTCGATGGGCGATGATGTGCCGTACGGCTGGACGCATGTCGACAGAAGTCAAAAACAAGCATGTCACGACGGCCGAAGCCTATTTGCGGCAGATGGCATGAGCACAGACTATATGGCTGAGCGCGATTGAGACCTTGGACACACCCCGAGATTGGTTTTGGGACGGGTTCAGTAAACGCTATTGGGAAGTCAGCTTTCCGTGCGTAGTCGCCGTCGGTTGACCGTGCTGCGTCGGTAGCTAGAGGCCCGAAGAAGACGTTCTGTGCGTAGTTCATCAGTGACCGCTGCGCCAACGTGCTTGTCATTAGCGTTTTTTGTTTGAACAGCAAATCTCAGTACTTAGCATTGGCGCAAAAGTACCTTGGCTGTAGAACGGACATTCTCTGCGCGTTTTGGATGCCTATTTTTGTGAACCTAGGCAGTCGCGTCGAAGTCTGCGTGACAATTCTCTAGATTGTATCCTATCAGCGGGCAGTCACATTTCTTAAGTAAAGAACGATTAATTCAGCATTCTTTCCGAAATGTCCTCAAGAATAGCGTGCAGATCAAACTCTTCGCCTTTTTCCGCAAGTCTTCTATCGTGCAGAATGAAAGACAGCCCGTGTACGAAGCTCCACAACAAAAAACCACGACGACGGACTTCTTCTGTGATTCCCGGTTCCCCAAGGCATTTTGCAACCTCAGTTAGTAGAATCGAAAAGTTTTGCTGACCGCCTTCTTCCAGTCGGGGATCCGCGATGCGGTCTGTAAAGCCGCCAAATTTTAATCTGAATATCCCGGGCTCACTTAAGGCGAAAGCAATATACTCCATACCGATTGCAGTAATGCGCTCGGGAGATCCTTCAGGAATGCCGTCAAGCGCTGCTAGCATTTTGCTTCGGTGACGGTCCATCCCTTCCAGAACTGTCGAGACCAGCATTTCTGTCTTATCTTTGAAGTGTTTGTACGGTGCCGCAGTCGATACGCCCGCCCGTCTGCAGGCCTCGGAAACGGAGAATCTGTCTGGTCCTTTCTCTTCAACCAACTGCCTCGTTGCCTCGATCAACGCAGCGCGGAGATCACCGTGATGGTAGGCTTTCTTGCTTACTGAATGGCTGGTTGTTGCGTGATATTTTTCTGTGCTGCTCATGATCCAACATGTGCCAGATCACGTATTCCTTGTCAAAGTGAGAACTTCTAACATATGTTAGAGATGCTAACTTGATGAGGTCCCCAAATGTCGAGTCCTGCAAAAATACCAATTGAAACGACCAAGACGAACCTATTTTCGCGAATACTGCGTGGTATTGTGCGTCTCGGGGTAACTGTCTGTTTTATAGCCGTCGCAGCTGCTGCAGTTTACCTAGGCGCTTCAGAGCTTAATCGTAGGGCAGATGCTGTTCCTTCACCGGAAGCGGCCGCAGTGACCCCGGTTTCAGCAACGCTCATCACGTCGGAGAGCGCCTATACGGTCGACCGTGTATTCATCGGACAAGTCGAACCTCAGCGTTCAGCGGATATCTCTTTCGAATTGAATGGTACGCTGGACCACATCCTGGTGGATGAGGGTGAAGAGGTCGCTAAGGGCCAGCTTCTCGCAACACTAGACGTAGCTTTGTTGGAGGTCGAACGCGAAAGACTGTCAGCATCACGCGATGCCATTGCAGCCCAACTTGCATTCGCAAAGAAAACCGTCGAGCGAAACGCTAAACTCATCGAGCAAGGCTTTACCAGTCAGGCTCGCCTCGATGAGGCAGTTTCCCAGCAAGATGAATTACTTTCCAGAATTGGTGAACTGGATGCGGGATTGCGTGACGTCACCGTTCGGATCGCGAAATCCAGCATCGAGGCACCTTTTGCCGGCCAAATAACCGCTCGGCACGTGGACGGCGGAGAGACTTTGCGTTCGGGCCAGTTGGTTTTGGGAATAGTCGAGGTCGTGTCGCCGCAGGTTCGGATCGGTATCCCGCTCGACGTTGACCCTGCGTTGCTATCCGACGTTGAAATCGAAATAGAAGATCAAAGCTATAGGGCTGACCTTGCAACTCTGCGACCCGATATTGATCCGGTAACCCGAACCCGAACTGCGCTTTTCGATCTTAGGAATAAACCGGATGTTGCTTTCGGACAAACTGCCCGGGTGCATGTACTTGATCCCGTCCAGAACGCAGGAACCTGGGTGCCCACGACTTCACTTAAAGAGGGGACGCGCGGGCAATGGACGTTGCTGGTTGCTGACGCGCAGAAGACTGTGCGACTGGCGTCGGTCGAAGTGCTTCACGCCGAAGATGACCGTGTATTTGTGCGAGGCGTTTTTCCTGAAGGCACCGTCCTGATTGATCAAGGGCCGCAGCGCGTTACCGTCGGTCAGCGCGTCGACTTCAGCATTTACGAGTGACGGAGCGATATGATGGAAACCCTTACCTTTCGCCATCCCCGGCTCGTCGCCCTCATCATTTTGGTTCTTGTATCTGCAGGTCTGTCTTCTTTCCTATCACTGGGGCGGCAGGAAGACCCAACGATTACCAATCTCTTCGCAACTGTTACGACGCAGTTCCCGGGTGCAGACCCTGAACGGGTCGAAGCGTTAGTTACTGCAGAAATCGAAGAAGAGCTTCGGAAAATTGCCGAGGTGGACGAAATCAGCTCTGTATCCCGCTCGGGCGTTTCGGTTGTTTCGGTGGAATTGCTCGAGACGCTGGACGAGGCCACGATTGAGCAGGTTTGGGCCGAGGCTCGGGATGCGGTTGAGGACGCTCGACAAAACTTTCCGAGTGGAGTGGGGCAGCCGGAATTCGATGCCGAGGGTATTTCTGCCTATTCTGCTGTTATTGCGGTCGCGGCCGAAGAGCCTGACTTTCCGATAACTTTGCTTTCGCGTCATGCCGAAGCGTTGGGTGACAGATTACGCGCGATACCTGCTACGCGGGCAGTGGACTATTTCGGTCAGCCGGAAGAAGAGGTGCTCGTAAGTGTCGATGTGGACAAGGCCGCTGCGCTTGGGCTTGGCGCCGCAGAAATTTCGCAGAGAATCGCCGAAGCAGATGGAAAGGTTCAGTCTGGGCGGTTGCAGTCCGATGTCGACCTGACCATAGGCATCAGCGGTGAAATCGAAACTCTGGACCGTATTAGGAGCATCGTCTTGCGTGAAAACGCGGAAGGTGCCGTTGTGCAGATCGGAGATATTGCCAGCGTGGACCGTGGCGCGCGCGAACCGCAGTCTTCAATCGCGTTTGCCAACGGCAATCCGTCCGTTCTAGTCGGGGTTCTGGCGCAGGATGGCGTACAGATCGACCGCTGGACTGGTTTTCTTCGGGATGAGCTTGAGGCCGGGGCCGCATCGGTACCTTTGGGGATGAAAGAAATACTGCTGTTTGATCAAAGCCAGTACACGACGGATCGTTTGTCAGAGGTTGGGATCAACATGGCAATTGGCGTGGCTCTGGTCGTGGCTGTTTTGTTCATTATCTTGGGGGTGCGGGCAGCAGCGATTGTAGCTTTGGTGTTGCCGGTTGTCTCATTGGCAACTTTGGCAACAATGAACATGATTGGATTGCCAATTCATCAAATGTCCGTAACGGGTCTGATTGTTGCACTCGGTCTGCTGGTCGACGCAGCGATCGTAATGACGGATGAAATTCGGCGTCGTCTGCAGGATGGGATGGAACGGCTTGCGGCCGTGCGAGACGCTGTTCGCCGGTTGGCCACACCGTTGCTGGCGTCGACTGTGACAACGGCGCTTGCCTTCACGCCGATGATCTTGCTTCCGGGGCCCGCTGGCGACTTTGTCGGTGCTATCGCTATAGCCGTTGTGCTTATGCTTGTCTGGTCCTTGGTTGTGGCGTTGACAGTGACTCCGGCCGTTGCCGGCTGGTTACTATCCGATCGACCTGACGCAGGAATGCTGAGCCGTGGTATCAGTTTCCCCCCGCTTGCCCGCTTGTTTGAGGCGTCAATTCGATTGTCCGTTGCTAATCCGGTGCGATCCATCGCGTTGGCATCGGTCTTGCCCGTGCTTGGCTTTGCGGCCTTTCCAACCCTGACTGCGCAGTTCTTTCCGGGCGTCGACCGAAACCAGTTCTATATCGAGGTCGACATGCCGGGTGGAACTTCAATCGCCACCACCGAAGCAACCGCGCGACAGATTGATGAAATCCTACTGGCCGATGACGGCGTCAAGAGTGTTTACTGGACTGTGGGTGAGTCTGGCCCGGCATTCTACTACAATATCGTTGGTAACCGTTCACGCGAGCCTGGGTTTGCACAAGCCATGATCACGACCGACACGGCCGACGACGCTGCCCGCCTTGTTGGAGCGTTGCAGAACCGTCTAGATGTCGACTTTCCTGACGCTCAGATCATCGTTCGCAATCTTGTTCAGGGGCCCCCAGTCGCCGCACCGGTTGAAGTCAAAATTCAGGGGCAGGACATCACGGTTTTGCGCGATCTGGGCGACGAAGTTCGTTCGGTCATGGCCAATCTCGATTTGGTAACCCAGGCGCGTGCGAGTGTGAACGGAGGCAACCCACAAATTCGGTTCGAGATTGATGAGGTCAAAGCCCGTCTGCTGGGGCTGGACGTGGCGGATATAGCTGGCCAGATGGACTCGGCCCTTGTGGGCATTACCGGCGGATCACTGATCGAAGGGACAGAACAATTGCCAGTACGCGTTCGCTTAGGCGACGAGGTACGATCAGATCTTAGCGCAATTGTCAGTATGCCGATCCTTTTGCCGAACGCTGCTGAAATTTCTGCGACCGGAGTTTTTCCTGGTGTACCGTTGTCAGAACTAGCCCGGCCAGTGATCGAACCGGCCGAAAGCGTCATAACCCGAACGGATGGCACGCGCGAGAACACTATACAGGCGTTCATAGTGCCCGGTGTTTTGCCTGAAGAAGCATTGCAGGACGTATTAACAGCGCTTGACGCGTCGGAGTTTGTTCTGCCGCAAGGCTACAAGATGACTTTAGGCGGCGACAGTGATGCTCGATCCAATACCGTGGGTAATCTGCTCGCGTCCGTGGGTTTGATCGTAACTCTTTCCATTGCGACCATCGTGCTAACCTTTAACTCGTTTCGCTTGACACTTGTGACCTTGGTCGTTTGCGTTTTGTCCGCAGGCCTTTCAATGCTGTCGCTGGCAGTTATGCAATTCCCATTTGGAATAAACGCGATAATTGGGGTCATTGGTTCAATCGGGGTTTCGATCAACGCTGCAATCATTATCTTGACCGGGTTACAACAAGACCGGCAGGCCAGCCAGGGCGATCAGGCGGCCATGGCTCGCGTTGTTATTGGTTCCAGCCGTCACATTGTCTCGACTACGGTCACAACATTCGGCGGCTTCCTGCCTCTGATATTGGGCGGAGGTGCGTTTTGGCCACCATTCGCCGTGGCAATCGCCGGAGGCGTTCTGTTGTCAACCGTTGTATCTTTTTACTTCACTCCACCCGTTTTCGCTTTGGTGTATCAGGGAACATTCAACAATAGAAATTCGGCCCATCAAAACCATTCTAAGCTCCGCAATGATATTGTTGCACTTGTGGCGGAGTGAGGATTGAATTGTGTCTTTAGGCGGGCCACAGCGCGTCGAAGCGGGCGTTGTACAAAGCAAGCTTACTAATCTGCTTTGTCTCGTAAGTGGACTGTGCACTATCTGATTTTTCTAGAATCTACTGCACTTGGCTATCGCGGCGATAGCCGTTTTGAGCTCATCGGCGGCATACGTTGATCTCTTCATGAGTGGCTTCTTTGTGATAGTAAGTGGATCATCTGCTTTGCTTGGATCTCGGTTTAAGCTCTGCCTGATATCAGAGTCGGTGTGGTATATTTGGTGGTACTTTCAAAAGAAGATTGCGCATTGCTAATATTTAATAATACTTTAACGGATTAGTTATACAGCCTTCGTCTCCGCCATATACTTTTGTTTTTAAAAATATTTTTTTATTGCAAGCTTCTATACCCGCCTAAAAGCCCGCCTAAAAGCCCGCCTAAAATTTTTCGCTTACCGGGACACCGGAAAGAAGAAGACATATCACGCTATTTATTGCTGATTTCCGAAACGACAGGTGTCGGTAATCTACCAAACCACACGAAATGTGTTCACAGAAGTTTTATGGTTTCCATCATCCGCCGCTTTGTTCCGATGATAGATGGGCACTCTGTGAAGTAACGGCCTTGCGTGCACCAAAGCTGACATTGGTGGCATTGTAACTGAATGACCGCTTCGCGGACAAAGCGGACGTTCGAACTCAGCCACAAGAGCAATTCCCACGCAACTGGCAAACCTGGTCAATGCTGTGATCAGAACCTGACCCTAAACGCCAGTCCAACCAATGGCGCAGTATCGTAGCTCTGGCGACTTATTTCTGCTCCATTCGCATCATCTAGCGTAAGGCGGCCGTCAAATTCTGCGCCTGCGAATACGCTCAATGAAACACCAGGATTTGGGTTGTATCCAACGGAAAGTACGACGGGGACACTCTTGTCTTCGCCCACCCCGTCTGGCGCGAGACCTTCCCCATCCAACCTGAATCGAATTCTCTCCGATCGTGCGGTTAAGGAAAGGTCTATGGTCTCAGTCAACGTGTAGCTCAGCGTCAACCCGGGGCCTTGTGTCGCTCCAATCCCTGAACCAGTGTTCAAGTTCCAGCGATCATTTAGGTCCCAATCGATCAGAAGGGCCGGAAAAAAATCGGTACCACCATCATCAAATTGAGAGAACGCGCCAAAGGCCGGTCCTATCGTCAGGCGCTCGTTAAGTTGCCAAGCAATACCCGCGAAAACACCGTAGGTCCTACCATCAGATGCGGAAGCTCCACTTTGATAATCCCACCTGATCTGTGGTGACACAAAAACTGTTGCTCTATCGCTCGCACGAAATCGCATGGGAACAGCAACGCGCAAGTCACGGATATTCTCCCATGGCTGGTTGTTCGATTGACTAAAGCTATAGTCCAGCTTGCCGAAGCTGGTTGAAAGCCCAATGGAGTTTCCTCCTTCCAGATTGTAAAGTGCGGTAGCGCGTAGAAAAGCTCGGCTTGCAGAGAATTCGCCACCGTTACTTAAATCCGCGTCCCCTTGAAACGCAGCAAGCCCATCAACCTGATATGCCCAACCTAGCCGGTGCTGCGCGGCTGAAGGTATCGCTGCAAATCCTAGAGAAATAGCTCCAAAGCAGCACGTTAGAAAAAGGTTTTTCATTTGGCGTTTCCCACGTGACGCTGATTCATGCTGGGTTGCCATTCCTGAACGAGCGTTTCAAGCCCAATAAAATCTGCTCCGCGGATCAAAGCAGCCATATTGCTTCAGTAGCTTGGTAACGCACAGGCCTCTAATTTATTGAACATTGAACCGAAAATAATGGCCTCCCGACGAAACCACTCACTAGAATCTCCGGGAGGCAACCAGACAAATCTGGCGAATGCGCGAGCAGCAGAGGTAATACAAATTTGCCACGCATGCGAATACTTGAATCTAAAAAGCAACAATTCAAGTAATTTTACGCGCGCCAAAAAGTTTGCTCTCGCGCGCTTGAGAATTTCTTGCTTGTTTCGGCCTAAACCTCCGCGTCGAAAAACGTGGCCGCGCTGTGCAAATGGCGGGTAACGAACTTGGAGAGTAGCGGACAGAATTTGCGCTCATGCCAACTTGGCTGACTACCAGCGGCTAACCGCACATTCGACATATTCTGGCTAGTCCCATGGTCAGATTATCTCCCCGCGTTGCCTATCATCCCAGATAAAGGTGGCGCGGGGTACTTTGATCCATCCTTCGATCAGTACCGTAACAACAACACCCCAAAACTACAGCCCGCGTTGTTCACTTGGTTTCCCTCCGAACGATGCGGGTCTTTTTGAAGATGGGGGTGTAATGAGTTTCCGTTATTCAGAGCGACCGACCGGACCTTCCAATGCTGGTTCGGTCGGTGGTGCATCAAGTGCCTTTCGAAAGATCACCTTGTCGCCGCCATCGGCCCAAAAATAACGCATACCCGAAGGTTGGTTCGAGTTGGAGTGTCCGAAATGGGTTCGGAGCGGTCATTCGATCCGATTTGACGAACGGCTGCCATGCGGACTTTGCAGCCATCCGCATTTTTACTCCAAAGGACCGTAGTCAGCCCAAACCGGACGTTCACAGTTAGACTTTGCAGTTTCCAAAACGCCAAAGAGCGAACTTTCGCACGAGGGCTACACCCGATACCAGTTTTCAACTTCTCGGGCGGCTTCTTCGGCTGTAAAAGTAGTCTCTACCTCTGCGATTGCGTACTTTACTTCGCCTGAGCTAGCACTGATTTCTAAGACGTTCGCATCTAGGTCATGGGCTGAACCGGCATTTGAATAAATTGTATCAACCCCAATTCTGATAGCGTTTCGGTGTTGCAGTAGGTGCTCAAAAAACCGCACATAAATCATCTCCTCGTACGGAGAATGACTGTCCGCTTCAGAGATCAAACCCAATTCTGCGACCTTGGCACACGTCAAACGCCAAGCCAGTTCCATTGTGGATGGTGGCGCGTCCCTGGCCTCATCAGGATGTTTAGGGTTCGCAAACGTAGACCTTCGAATAGCTTCGAGATTGGCACGCAAGCCCTTTGTGGGAACCGGATAAATGAATTTGGTTTCCTCTGAAGCTAAGGCAGGCTCAATCTGATCCGGCTGCGTCTGGATGAACTCTGAAAACCTGTTTCCGATGATAGGGACTTCACCGACAATCATGTCTGTGGGGTCGGCATGCTTCGCCAGCCATCGCGCCAGGGCTTTCCGCCCCCACAGCCCGGCTGCCTTTCGGATCAACGGATGAGTTCCATCCGAAACATCTGGATACTTTGCGAGTATGTCTTCGGTCTGAAACGCCGCGAGACCTGTATCCCAACGCATAATATGCACGCGACGTCCCAAGGAGACCGAAATGGATATCTGCTGACGCAACAGGAATGACTTTCCTGATGCTGGTAATCCAGTGAAGAAAACCATGCGGCAACGACGTGCAGCGTCGGCCAGGTGTCTTCCAATCTCAGTGTCCGCAAAACTGTCGATAGAAATTGCGAATCTCCTAGTTCGGTGTCGGCAATAGGCTGGAGCGGCGAGCGTTCACCACCTCCAAGATTGTTGCCCAAGAAATCCGGCGATTTCACAGATGAATTGTCAACCTAAATTGCCCCAAAGTGAATTTTGCCTCTCAGTTACTCTCTTAACCACCTAATAACTCGCCGGTCTCAAAAATTGACCATTCCGCAGCACACGCTTCTTGACGAGCGTGCGTCCTTGACTCTTCACAGACTAGGAACGACAAGTGTGTATTGGTAAAAAATTACTCGCTGCCGCGATGCTGCCGGTTACGATAATCCAATGGCCTTCAGACTAATTGTAGCATGTGCCTCAGCATAGGAACGGGTTCCGCTGGGGTCTTCGCTATGAGCTCGTTCCTCGCAAGCATTTGCAACTGTCACCTGACGTGCTCCAGTCATCGCGTGACCCATGAAAGAAGGCGCCGTATGAACAGCACATGGCTCTTAAATTGCGTGCTTGATGCCCGATAGATCAGGTCTCAGGCTCAGTTTCAATCAGTCGTTCATCGTGTTTACGCGCTGCATTCTTTGTCTGATCCCGACACTCTTGGTGTTGCTCTCAGGAACGCAGCTTCCTGCCCAAGTCGCAGGCAATGCCGATGGATCGGTTTGTGACGAAGGTTTCGAAAACAAGAACGGATCGTGCCAAAGAACAAACGTACCAGAAAACGCATATTTGACGGGTAGCTCCTATGGTAGCGGCTGGGAATGCAATCACGGTTTCCAGAATGTCGGAGAACTCTGTGAGGAAATAAGAGTTCCTGAAAATGCCTATCTTGCATCAACCGGAGATCAGTGGGAGTGCAATCGGCTGTTCCAGCGTGTCGGAGAACTCTGTGAAGAAGTGATGGCACCTCAAAATGGATACGTCGAAACCCGGTTTGGCGTGCAGGAAATACACTGCAACTGGGGATTTCGTAAGGAGAACCAGGATTGTGTTGCGATAAATGTCCCGAGCAACGGCCGCCTGACTGACAAAAACAGCGCGGATGGTTGGGTGTGCATCAGAGGTTATAGGGCAGCGGATAGCGGCTGTGAGCCCGTGGCAGTTCCACAGCATGCATACCTCGCGCCTGAAACTTATTCCGGATGGAAATGCGAACGTGGTTTTCGCGCAAACCGGGACAAGTGCGTTGCGATCCTTGTCCCTTCAAACGCTCATTTGAATCGAAGAGGTGATGGTTGGGAATGTAACCGGCCGTTCACGAGACAGAACGACCAGTGCACCGAAAATGTGCCGCGACAATAAGTTAGTGGAAACCAAAGTCGCCTGACAAATCCGGAAGGACTAAGCCGTGAACTATAACTCGATTGACGAAAACCTGGGTAAAAGTCTCAAAGCCGAAAAGGCGCGTCGCCGGTCCTACAGGATTAAGATATCTATTGCGTCAGCGGTGTGTGTTGTGGCGATAATTACCGTGGTGTTTCTCTGATGCGTAAAAATGCCCCTCAAGTAACTCTTCCCGGTTCAAAGATGTCAGCTCATGGTCTGGAACAAAGAGCATTTCAGGACCGCAGTGTTCGTAAGTCGCGGAACGCTGACGTATCAGGAGTGATTGAAGAAGAATTTGGAAAGTACTTGATTAAGGCTGGCGTTCTGAGCGGCAATAGTGTTGCACGGGCATTTCCTAAGCCACCGGCTAAAACGCAGGCAATGATTGCCGATGCAGTTGGCGAAACACCAGCATTGGCCATTGAAGCCTTAAAAGAAATTCTCGAAGAACGAGACAGGAAGCGAAGCGGTCAACGCCGTTTGGAGGGAAACTCCGGCACCTTCGTTCCCAGTGAAAGAGAATATGCAGAGGCATTACGCCAGATCAGGCTCACCCCTGCGCAGGTAACAATGCTCAAAGCACTTACAATCGCAGGCAAGGAAGGTCTGACTATTGGTCACTTGTCTCAGGCAGCCTGTTACAAATCGCGCGAGGCCTGCATCAAGGTCTTCAAGAAAATCGGACTATTAATTGCTGAATATCTGGAACTCGAACTTCCCGAAGCCGGATCGGCACAGAATGATGGCGCCGCCCAGGTCCTGGCCTTTTCTCACATCGAAAGTGACGATGAGCCAGCAACTTGGATCATGCATCAGGAACTGCGCGACGCTGTTCGTTCGGTTCTATGACGTGCGTTCCAGCGCCTGCTTTTGAAGCGAAACCCGAACCGGAACAAGTGCACGAAAGGTTGCTCACGTAGCTTATGTTGGAGAAAAGACCATATCCGCTTGAATTGATCTATGTACCTGTGAAACGTGCAAAAACACTTGATCAGCAAAAAGTGCTGACGCTGGCCGAAGATATTCTGAAGAACGGCCAGAAGACCCCGATCCAGATACGCTCGGACAACAAGAGGTTCGTGCTGATTGAAGGCCTTCACCGATTAGAGGCCATTCGCGCCCTAGGAGGTGATACCGTCGAAGCCTATCTGGTCCGCGCCAGACTACACTAAATACCTATTGGAATTGGCGTTCGACAAAGCCTCGGAAAATGTCAGCAGACGTTGACTTTTTTCATCCCAAAGATGCAACCGTGCGCAATGAAGGCTCTCAAATAAAGTAATACGCTGGCAATCTTCCAACTCAGAATGGTCACGCAAAACCTCGTTTAGCCGATAAAACGGTATGCGGCTGGCGAGATGGTGAACATGGTGCACACCAATGTTGCCAGAGAACCACCGCAGGATGCCTGGCAGGGCATAGTGAGAACTGCCATAGAACGCGGCGTTCTGAAGGTTCCAGCCCTCTTCCCGATCCCAAGTCGTGTGTTCGAACTGGTGTTGAATGTAGAAAAGCCAAATACCAATGGATGATGCGACAATCACGGTTGGCAGGAAAACACACGCCAACACCTCAAAGCCTCCGGCCCATAAAATCAGAGCCAATAACCCTGCAATTGCGGCGTTTGTTCCCATCGCACTTGCCCAATACAGCCAGCCCGACCGCATGAAGCCAACAGGTAAGCGGTATTGAATAAAGAACGTATAGATCGGCGCAACACCGAACAGGAAGACGGGGTTCCGGGTCAGACGATACGCGGCACGCCCGAACCAATTCCGTTTCAGGTATTCCTCAATGGTCAATGTAGGGATGTCACCCATACCACGCCGATCAAGGTTACCGGTTGAGGCATGGTGAATCGCATGGCTTTGCCGCCAAACGTCATAGGGAGTAACGGTAAGAACACCCAGAACCCGGCCGATCCAATTGCATGCGCGGCGACTTCTAAAGAAAGATCCATGACCACAATCATGCATGATGATGAAGATACGGACCAGAAATGCGGCATTCAGGATGGCCAGAAATATTGCGATCCAGACGCTGAATGACAACGCAAACCACGCTAGGGCCCATAGCGCGAATAAGGGGAAAACAGTGATCGCAAGTTCAAAAACACTGCGCTTCGCATCGGGCACACGGTACTGCGCGAGCACCCGCGTCCAGTCTTTAGGTTGCAACTTACTTGGTCTCCGACGGCTTATAGTCGCCCATTGTTCAAACGGGCACCCTTATGGGTGCCCGTGAAAGGTCAGGCGAGTGCCAGATTGGCGGCGCTTTCGCGTCCGTCACGGCCAGCTTCGACGTCGAAAGTAACTTTCTGACCGTCTTTCAATTCGCTAAGGCCGGAACGTTCAACTGCTGAGATATGCACGAACACGTCGCGCTTGCCATCTTCAGGCTCGATAAAGCCAAAACCTTTGGTTGAGTTGAACCATTTTACTGTGCCATTTGCCATGGTGGAAGTCTCCTAATACGTGCCGCCCGCATCATTGCGGCGACTCGGCGTGGTCGGTCTGAATCGAAAGACTGAACGCCAAATTGGGGAGACAGCAGGTCGAAAAAGAAAAACGTAAGCCTCGTGTATATGGACTTCGACTACGCACGATACAAGCCTTGATGCTTTGGCGGACAACAGAGAATTTGAGCCTGTCTGGCTTAGAACTAGGCAAGTAGAGGTGAAACCGTTGCTCTTCGATCCAAACTTGAAGGTGGCTTGGGTCAGCGGCACAGAAGACTAACGATCATTTTTGGGAAATTATCCTGCTGCATACGAGACAGCGATAAGCGTCCGTTTTGGTGCCTTGGCGAGACTTTGCAAAATCCGCTTTCTGCGCAGTGCTGACATTTGTGCCGAACGCAACATCGGTCACTTTGGGCTCGAAGCAGTCATTCACTCAATCGCGGCGAATGTCTGCTCTGCGGACAAAGCTGTCTTTCGCCCTTCGGCGGCCTTCGCCTGCTTGCAGCCCTAAGCGGACCTTCAAAATCCGACTTTGCAATTCTAGTGTTGCGGACAAGTTAGGCCGCGTACTGCCAAGCTCTGTTTCAGTTCATTTTGCCTGACAACGTTTGTGTCGGCAGTTGTCCAAAGAGTGCTCTGTAGTCTCGCGCGAACTGACCCATATGCCAAAATCCGTAAGCGTTTGCGATGTCTGATATACTCTCCTCTGGCGAGCAGGATACCAGTTCATGGCGCACAGCACCGAGACGGGCTCTTAGATAAAACTGCTTGGGGCTCACCCCATATGTTTCCTGAAACGCGCGACGAAGAGTGCATGCGGATACCTGAATATCTGTACATACTTCACCGATTGAAACGTTATCCATCAAATGGGCCCGCATGAACTCAACGGCTTGTTGTGCTAAACGGGTTCTATTTTTACTGTTTCGCCGATCACTCCATTTTTCGCCTACCACCAGCATTTCCAGAAGCTCTAAGATCATATCACTCTCTTCACTATCAGAGCTTGGTCCGGCCGCTGATCCAATTAGAAAGCGCGCTTTGTTTTTGACTAAGGAATGAAGCTTGCCAGCGTCGCTAACGAAAGATCTTAAAGCGTCATTTCGCACGGTGCTGATATCAAGACCGCAATCGTCGGCGATCCGTTGAGCCCTTCGGATGTCGATGCCAAAGGTCAGGCCTGTGAGCGTTGAATTGCTCACGCCTTCAAAAGGGTCTCCGCTACCAAAATTCATCAGAGCGGTGTCTGAGGGTGAGCCGTTAAGCCAAGTCCGTACACTCCCTTTGTCTGGTAAGCCAAACGCTAGAATGTCAGGGCGAGAAACACCGGTTTGGTACACAGCCTTATCAAACGACAAATCAATCATTTGAAGGTCAAGACCTGCCCAAACGGATACCGAAGAGTTCATAGTTCCCTCTTCAATTTGGCGTAGCTCGACATCCCATTGGGACAGCTCGCGGAATTGCGAAGGGTCCTGCAAAAAAAGTGTGTTTGGGGCGCAGGTTTTTTTGGGGGCTGATCGTTTTTTGATGTCGTCCATTCCGCCCCGCAGGTAGTTTTCATGAAATTTTATTCGAATATGTAGGCTTGGACAATTGCAAGACAAAGCAGACAAATCGAGAGGGAAGAGGTTCGGACGCCCATCGTTGCCTGACGATACTGCGCGCACCGAACGCGTCGTAACACTGCTAACCAAAAGCGAAAAAGAGTTGTTGCGCTCACAGGCTGAAGACAGCGAACTCTCCCTTTCGACCTTTTGCCATCATCTGATCCTTGAAGGTCTGAAAACAAGTAAATCATGAAACAGGGGTATCTCATGAAATCAAAACTGTTCCTCTCCGCGCTGGTCTTTGCCGGCTCCGCTATCACGGCGGCAGCTCAGGACAGCAATATCGTGCATGATGCGGAATACTATGTGCTGAAGCAGCAAAACGAAGCCGTTTGGGTCGAGAACGACGCACAGGTTGACCAACTGCTGGCCGATTTTCGTGAGAAAAACGGAGGGAACCCCCCAAACATCTTCTACATCCTTATTGACGATATGGGTTTTGGCGACATGGGTATGCCCGAGATGAACGCGATACGCGGGTATTCGACGCCCAATATCAACGCGCTCGCAGAGGAAAGCATGCGGTTTGCGCGCATGTATACCGAGCCGTCCTGCACACCGTCGCGTGTCGCCTTCATGACGGGTCGCCAGCCGTATCGCAATGGGATGGGCGATACCGCCGTCGATATTTCAGGTTTTGGCCTTGCCGATGAAGAAGTCACAATTGCCGAAGTTCTGAAATCCGTAGGCTACAACACCTCGCATGTTGGCAAATGGCATATGGGCGACATTCAGGAATCCTGGCCTACTTATCAGGGCTTTGACTACGCCGCGTTCCCCATCCATCAGCAGGGCCAGTTGGCCATCTTCAACGAAGATGCAGCCAAGGAAGAAATCACCATGGCCATAGGGGAAGACAACTACAACTCCAAATACACGCTGGATGATTGGTTTCGCCCTGATCCGGGACACATGATTACCGGCCTTGAAGCTGTTATTGGCGGGGAGGTCCGCGAAGTCCATATGGAACCGGGTGAGAAATGGACCCAGGACAAATATAATGAAATGAACATCCGCTATCAGGCACAGGCGATGGAACAGTTGCGCCTGCTAGCAGAACGGGATGAACCGTTCTTCCTGCAATACTGGCCGCTTGTCCCTCTGTCGACAACGCGCACGACGAGAGAGGCGTTCACGACACCCAACGGCGGTACATTCGTTGAAAGCATGGAAGAGCTGGATGAATGGATCGGGGTCATTCTGAACGAAGTCGATGCGCTGGGGCTCAGGGACAATACCCTAATCGTTTTGATGGGCGACAACGGTCACTTCACCAAATATGCCCCCGGCAGTGGGTTTTCGCCGCTGGTCTTCCGCGGCGGCAAGGCCGATACGTCTGAAGGAGGCGTTCGGGTGGACGCGTTTGCCCGCCTGCCCGGCTTGATCGAGGGAGACTCGATTGTATCGGACATTATTCATATCTCTGATTTGTTCACGTCAATTGCGCGTATCGGCGGAGCGATGGATGCCATCCCCCGCGACCGGATCATTGACGGTGTCGATCAGACGTCCCTGATGTTTATTGGCGATACGCATGGGCGCAGGGATCATGTACTGATCTACTCGATCAATTCGCTGAAAGAGGTGGTAAAGGAACACATCAAACTCAAAGTTCCGGCCAAAGGTGAAAATGCTATCGTGGCCAAGTTCTACAACCTGTTCCGCGACCCCCGCGAAGAACAGAGCGTATCGACCGAGATCGGAGCATGGGCTGGACACGAGTTTAACCGCATTATTGCCCGCCACCTGAAATTCAAGGAAATGTACCCCGATCAACCGGCCGCGACTGGACGTCCCTATGAAGGTATCGTGAACCTTCGTCCTGAAACCGTCGCAGCGGTGGATGCCTTTGTCGCCAAGCGGGACATTCAGCCCGACTAAAAGGTGAAGCTGATAAGAGTCATGCAAGCCCCGCATCAGTTGATAATATGCTTGATGTGGGGCTTGGCATCCACAACAAAAATTCTGGAAACAATATGAAAATCCAAGCGCTTGTCCTTGCATTGGCGACTGTCATTGTTGCGGCCTCAGCAATCGCCGATGAAAACGCTTCAAACCCTTTGGCCGCAGTCAATAACACGGACATCCGGTATCAGTATTTTGATTTGGGCAACGGTGCTGACAAGCAGGACGCCTTTATAGATGGCGCATACATGCTGCGGCCTGATCTGAAACTGAAATATGAGTTGCACTACAACTCAACGGATGTGACTGGAACTCGGTTCACTGACTTTGAGAAATTGAGCCTCAAAGCGATCTATTTCCCTTCTCAGAGACCGCTCAACGAAACGTGGGCCATCAAGTCGGCCATTGGTCTGGAGTGGATACTGGACTTTGGCGACCCGGAAAAAGGGATTGGAACCGGGTCCGATCAAATTGCGCCTTTTGGCGGGTTCGCCTTTGCAAACACGAAATCAGGGCTGACGCTGATCCCACTGCTCCAGCATTTTGCTTCATACAATGGCCCGACGGACATAAACCAAACCGCGATGCGGTTGATTGCGCTACAACCGTTTGGCGATGGGTACTGGGCCAAGGCTGATATCAAAGCACCATACGACTGGGAGAACGATGCTTGGCCAGCGACCGCTGAGTTCCAGATTGGCAAGAACCTCAGTCCTGGCATCGCAATTTATGCTGATTTCCTCATCGGTATAGGTTCCGACCGCCCCTACGATAAAGGTGCCGGCTTAGGTTTGCGTTTCAACTACTAGTTCACCCACACCCAACCTCGGCGAAGATCATCTATGTCACAGTCCAGAACTCTGTTCAGCCATTTGTTTTCTGCGTCTATCTTGACCCTTCCTGGAACTGCCTTGAGCCAATCCCTGCCCGCTCCGGGTCGGTAGGAAATAAATTGGCGTCACGCCGCATCATTCTATCTGTTCACTCCGCTCTGAACTCGGGGAAGATCAACAGTCTCTGGGCGATCCGCTGAGATGGATTTGAACCTTGAAACTGCATCCGTCGTTCGCGCTTCTAATCCCCAGCCATCGATGCTTAGGCCCAGAGTTCTGAGAAAATAGACTTCTAATACGATCTGTACCCAAGACTTTGCAAAGTCCGCTTTCTGCGCATTGCTGTCATTGGGACATCGCGCAGCATCGGTCAAAATGGGCTCAATGCGGTCGTTCGCTGCGCAGTGCATCAGTGGCCGCTGTGCGGACAAAGCTGCCATTCAGTCGAACTACACTAGGTGATGCAAACTGCCCACAAGCGGCCAATTGCCAACCCTTCCGATGCCGCAGTGCGTGAACTTAGACGGGAGAGCATTAATCCATCAGGTGGGCAGGTTAAGCAGCCGTTCATTTCAGGCGATGCAACTGTGCCCAGCTATCTTGGCGGTTTCCTTCAGATAAGTTCTGTGGTGCAGTCTGCTTTTGTCTTGGGATTCGATCACCAAACGCTTTCAAGATCGAAGTTTCCGATGATCAAGATTTGATTTTGCGCTTTCGCCGGACATAAACTGGTTTGGATATTTTGAGGAAGAATCGTCAAAAATGACTATGCGGTTAGATTTTTTGGCTGGTCTTTGTGGTGTTCTTTGTACCCTTTCGACTACATCTATTGCGGACACAATCATGCACTTGGGTCGAGAATGGCCGGCGCCAAAAGGGTTTGAAAGTGTTTGCTCGAGCTATCCGCCAATTTGTCAAAAATCACCGAACCCTCATCAGATTACCGATGCTGAATGGAAGAAGATAAAAAAAGTAAATCAAAGCATTAACCAAAAAACTCCAGAGGTGTCTGACAAGAGCCAGTATCACGTTCTTGAAAAGTGGGCACTGCCCTCGCACTTAGGCGGAGATTGCGAAGACATCGCGATGCTCAAGAAGGTAGAGCTTCAGAAATTGGGCATCTCTCCGGATCACTTACTTCTCGCTACCGTGTTGGATCTTCACCGCGAAGGGCATGCGGTACTAGTCGTTAGGACATCCAAAGGAGATTATGTGTTGGACAACCTGACCAACCGGGTGCTTCCTTGGAACAAAACCCACTACGCATTTATCGAGGCACAAGACCCCAACGAACCAGCGCGATGGGATATTGTCCTGCAGGATCGATGACCCTTAGTCTGGGTAACCGCAATGTTATCGGCTCAAAGCACTCGTATTGAATATCAGACTTCAGTGAGAAAACTGAAAAGAAAGACATGATCCGCGTTATTGCAGCCAGCACCATATTCGTTGGCCCTTTACGTCAATTTTTGCAATTGCTTTGATCTGATCCGAGTGGGTCAAGAAGGGGCCGGAAACTTCCACATAGAGTTAGTTTCGAGGCGCAAACATCCGATTTTCGGCACCATCTCTGTGGGAGAAGAGTTTAACTTGAGAACTGGCCGCATGTGGGGGTTTTAGCCGAAATCTGGCATGGGTGCTGAGGGACTTAGGAGCCGGTATAAGCAATGAAGGGAAGGCCCCAGTACCTTCTCCTGTTCAAAATAATCAAATAGAGAAAGAGGCTTCGGAATACATAGAGAACGTATGGCTCTCGAGGCCGATCGGACGTTCCAACAATAGTCTGACTTTCGGTTCGCATTGGGGTCGATCAAGTTGTTATATACACTTGGTATCAGCACTATTCGACACGCAAAATGACCCAATGCAGTAGTTAGAACCTGACTTTAAGAACCAGCCGAACTAATAGCGCAGTTTCAAAATTCTGCAGATTGATTTCTGTTTTGTTCGCATCGACTAGCGTCACTTTGCCGTCGACTTCTGCACCTGCAAGTCAGACCCCGGCCCCACCGCAGTCTTCTTCTGGCGTTCCTGCAGAAAAAGCTCGTAAGAAAAAGCGACCGAGCATTGGACTGGTATCTTCGCCCAGCCGCGTTCTCCGGTTGATTCCTTTTTTTCTCAAGATACGTTTAGGTAAATCTTTTTTTGAGATCTGATCAAAAAGCCAATGAGTACCAACACGGCATATCAAAGTAAGCGAACCAATCGCGCTCCCGCTATGAAGTCAAACTCGCGGGTTTTTGTGTGCCTTGTCTCTTTGGGAATCAACGCACTTGCGTTGGCGCTTCCTTTGGCTCTCCTGCAGGTCTACGACCGGATTTTGCCGAATCAGGCAGCCGGATCTGCAATCGTCATTTTCTCGGCAGTTGTTGTCGCGTTGGTGTTTTCGGGAATGCTTCGATATGTAAGGTCCGGCGTGTTTGCTCGGTGGTCGGCACTGGAAGAACACAGGCTTTGGTCTCATACCGCTCGACAACTTCTTAAAGGCCATCACAGCCGGGAGGATGCTCTTTTGCTTGCTTCCGCCCCCGCCAAGGCGCGTGATGAGAGTGTCGGTCAAACAATGCTGGCCCGATACGATGCGCCTTTCTCGATCGTTTTCCTCGCTCTGGTCGCCTATCTCGGCGGAATCGTTGTCGCCGCGCCCTTGTTGGTCGCTGCCGTTTCGGTGATCGCGTTCCTTGTGGTTGCGCCGCGGAATCGATCTGCCCTGCAGCAGGAACTGCTGTCGGGCGCAAAGTACGAGGCCAGTGTCACGGCGCTCGCTAACACTTCCTCAAACACGACGACGCTGATCAGCCTCGGCTCGACATTTGCCCGTTTGACTCACGATCGCTCTGTCCAGTTGAAAGCAAACAGAACGACGCAGAACATCAGCAGTTTTCAATTTGACCTCTTGCAGAGTGGCGCGTTGATCTCGACGGTCGGCGTTGTCTGGTTGGGCGCCGTAGAGGTGCTCGCAGGGCAGATGACAACCGGCGGGCTTGCCGCCTGCACGTTGCTTGGCTCTCGGGCGGCATCACAGCTTATAGGTGTTGCGGCGACGGGCCTGCGTGCCCAGCCCGCCGCTGTCGCGGCGGAGCAGTCGAAGGCGATCCTTGAAAACAGTGGAGAGAGCGAGCGTCAGCCGTCGCACCGTACGACCGAATACCTGAACTCGACTGGCGGTGGCATCTGGGTGCTCGAAGCTTCACCGCATCAAACGGTGTCTGAAAAGCTGGAAGCCATAGTCGACCACTTGCCCTGCGACCTGTCGGACTCGGAGACAGTTCGGATCGTATCTGCTCGGCCACGGCTGTTGGCTGGTAGGCTCATGGATTGCCTGTCCCGCTTGGACAAGGATCTAGAGCCAGAAGCACTGTCCCTGTCGCGCGAGATCGGACTGGACAACGTCGTTTGTCGACTTCCCCATGGCTACGACACGGTGCTCGCATCTTCCGGCCGGCCACTTTCGGATGGCGGCACCAAGCGCGCCGCGATTGTACAGGCATTCGCGGGCAGCCCCGGGCTGGTCATTATCGAGTCACCCGAAGCGCTGCTCGATGTCGATACGGTGAGGAACCTGTCGGAGTTCCTGCTGTCCCGCGCAATTGATTTCAAGATACTCTTACAGACATCGTCTGAAGAGCTTCTCGCCGGTCTTGAAGATGCCAAGCGACTCGAAAACCCGAAAAACTGGATCGAGGGGGTCGAGTAATGTCAGCAGCCGCCAACTTCCTCCAAACCGTTCTCAAATATCTAGACGGGCGCCACTCCGATCAGGCGGTAGAGGCGGCATTCGGAGGTTTCTCGTCATCGCTGTCCGATATGGCGCGAGCAGGTAACCTAATTGGGCTTCACGCTTCAATTCACAAGCGCGTTCCGGCATCCTGGAGCGACGGACACGACGGCGCGCTGATTGCAACAGACGGCACCAACTGGTTTGGCGTCGTAAGACGTGATGGTGATCTCGCTTCGTTCCGAGAGGGCGACAAAGCTGTTCAAAATCTATCACTTGAGGGGCCGCTTCTGTATCTGCGTGTGCTCCCCGAAGCCGAAGCCGCCAAGGTCACCTATTCCAATATCTTGTCTCGCGCGCGTGATGCCTTTGTGCATGTCTCGTGGCAATCTCTGGTCATTAACCTATGCGCTCTTGCGGTGCCCTTCTTCACCATGACGGTGTATGATCGGGTACTGGGAGGCGGCGCCGTCGACTCGCTTCCGGCCTTGTTATCGGGTGCAGTGATTGTTTTGATCACGATGCTGGCAATGCGCCGCGTCAGGTCCGGTTTTGCTGCCGCAGAATACGCCTCGCTTTCTGGACAAATTTCGACATTGCTGGCCGGCAAGGCGCTCCGCTCGCCTGTATCGAACGCGGCCGGCAACTCGGGCAGTGCGATTGTCATGAAGGTCCGACAAGGTGAACGCGCCGCTGACCTGTTCGCCTCCCCGAATATCACGGCGATTTATGATGCACCGTTTATCCTGTTGACCTTTGCCGCTTTGGTGATTGTTGGCGGAGGCATGGCGATCATTCCCGCGATCTACCTCCTGATGTTTTTTGGTTTCGGTTTGTTGATGAACGCTGGAACCGGCAGTAGGGACCCGTTTGCCGCCCGCCAATCCATGAGGCGCACGCAGATGATTGGGGAATTGGTCGACGCCAACGGCGCTATTCAACGCGCCGGGTTGGGCGAGAAATGGCTTCAGCGGTTCGATGCAGCCTTGCGCTCAAGTGCGCGCGACACGCACCGTTCGATGACAAAGATTGGCTCCCAGTCTGCAATCGCGACCACGCTTGGATCCGGCACCGCGCTCGTAACACTGGTCGTAGGAATCGATCTCGCGCTGAAGGGCCATTTGTCACCAGGAACACTGATCGGAACAATGTTGCTGACTTGGCGCATCACCGGTCCAGCGCAATCGCTGTTCCTTGCGATCCCGCGACTTAAAGCAATCCGCAACGGCTGGAACTCTCTTGAGACACAACTCCGCGCGCCAACGATAGGCCAAGAGGCTCATCTCCAAATCGCGCTTGAACCTGAGGCGCCCGCTGTGGCCGCTCAGGGGTTGTTCTACCGCTACGAAGCCGGTCAGCCACCTGCCGTGACCGGCGTAACATTCGATGTGCCCGCCGGCAGCGTCGTCGTTGTGATGGGACCGAACGGGTCGGGCAAATCGACCTTGTTGCAGCTCGTGGCAGGGCATTTCAGCCCGCAATCCGGAAACCTGACACTAAACGGGCGTCAGATGTCCCAATATGATCCCGACGAGATCGACGCACGATGCGCCTACGTCGGTGGTGACAAGCGCTTTTGGCTGGATCAAAGTGGAACGGAGCCCGGCGCTGGGTTTTCCGCGGAAGCCAAGATAGAACGTATAGCGTGGTCCGCAATTGTCGGACATGACAGCAGTTTCTTCGTTCTCGATGATCCGCTTGCCGCGAGTGGTAAGGACGCTGTGACCGAGATCGCGAAGTTCATCGACGAAACGCGCGGCAAGGCTACGATCTTCCTTGCAACCCACGACACGGAACTCGCGGCGCATGCCGATATCGCTATCGTTCTGGACGCCGGCAACGTCGTCTATTGCGGGCCCGTTCAGACAGAAAAGCCAGAAGCAGAAGCTTCGACGGAGGAGAAGAGCGATGGGTGAAAATCGCGGAGATCAACCTTTCGACCTTTACGATACGTCGACCTTCGTCTGGATGCGTCGTGCGGCGATTGTCGTTTTGCTCGGTCTGACCGCACTGGTGATCTGGATGGTCTACACGCCGGTGGACGAGATCTCCAAGGCGCGCGGGGAAATCGAACCCATCGCGCAGGTGAAGCGGGTTGAAAGCCGGCACGGAGGTCAACTGGCCGAGCTGCGGGTGACGCGAGGTCAGATGGTGGAAGCGAACGAGATCGTGGCGCTTCTGGATCAGGCGGAGGCACAATCGGCACTCCGGGCGGCTGAAGCGCGTATTGCGGGATTGTCGCTTGAAATCGAGCGGCTTCTCGCGCTTGCAGAGGGGCGGGAACCGAATTTCTCGGCCCATGCCGAAGATTTCAATGACCTCGTGGAACGCGAAACGGCTGCACTTGCGGCAACTCGTGCCTTCATTCGCGCCGAACGCTCAGTGATCCAGTCGCAGATCGAAGAAAAGCGCGCCGAGATTGCAGCCATCGATGAAGAACGCCCCCAACTCATTCAACAGATCGCAGTCACCGAGGAGGAGCGTGCCGTTCAACAGGACCTGCGGGATCGGGGACTGAGCGGACGCGCAAAGCTCGCGGAACTGCGCGAGCAAGAAGCGCAGTATCGATTCGAACTTGCCCAGCTCGCCGGTCGGCGAACCATTGCCGAGGCCGAGATTACCGAGCTGCAGGCGTCTCTGACACAGGTCGAACTGGATGAGTATGCCAAGGCCCGTAGCCGGATTGCCGAAGCGGATTCCCAGCGGCGTGCACTGCAGGCCGAAGCGGCCGGCCTTCAGAGCCGTGTCGCGGAGACAGAGATCCGGTCGCCCGTTTCCGGGGTAGTCCAGTCGATCCCCGACGACACGATCGGCGATGTCATCGATCCCGGCGGAATGGTCGTCACAATTGTCCCCGCCGATGGCGGCTATCGTTTCAGCGGTCGCTTGTCGCCGCGCGATGTCGGCTTCGTTTCAGTCGGGCAACCCGTTCGATTGAAAATTGACAGCTTCGATTACAGTCGCTTCGGCGCATTGCCCGGCAAGGTCGAGGAAGTTTCGCCAACAACATCAGTCGATGAGCGAGGAACAGCATTTTACGAAGTCCTTGTGCAGCTGGACAGCGACCATTTCCGCGATGCAGAGGACGGACTTACATTGATCGCCGGAATGACCGGCGAGGCCGATATCAAGACCGGTGCCAAGACCGTGTTTCAGTATGTCTGGAAACCCATCTACACCAATCTCGACCTGGCATTGACTGAGAGGTGAGGAGAGACGCGATGTCCGATCAGAGCCCGAGCAAATCCCAACCCTCCCGCTCGACCGCGGATCCCAGAGACGAGTTGTCCGAAGAGGTTTTTGCCTGGGTTGTGACCGACACGAGCGATCTTCCGGATGTACAGGACGAAGGCGCCCATGCGGCGCCGGATGGCGTAGAGCAAGGTGGCGGCGGTTCCGGCAACCGGCAGTTGATGGTCTCCGCGCCGGCCCTGGCACGCCATATGGGCGCCGACCTTTCCGAGTTGCATTCCGAGCCGGGTCGTCCGGGGGCGGAGTCCGGCTCCGACTGGTTGGCCTCGTCCGGCCTGGCCCCGTTGCCCCCAACTCATATCCAGAAATCTGGTGCAGGACATCCCGACTTCACTCATGCTTTGCCGGGAATTGGCACAGGTCAAAATGTCGGACATGTGATCATTCCCTCCGTTTCAACTGGCGGTTCAATCGGCGGTGGCGGTAACGCTTCGGGACAGACGCCAAGCCACATCGTGACGGGTGGTCAGCCCAGTGGGCCTGCCATCGCCGGGTTGATCCCCGGTGGTAAGGAAGGCCACCCTGTGCCGGTCCTGATCTCGGTGGTGAACGGCAACAACACGCAGGGTGGCTCCACCGTGACCATCGGTGGGTTGCCCCCCGGAACGATCATGAACCAAGGGCACGCAGGTCCGGGTGGGACGTGGATCCTTGGTCCCGGCACCGACCTTAAGAACCTGACCATGACTCCGCCGACCGACTGGTTCGGATCAGGGCACCTAACCGCAACGGTCGTTGATCCAAACGGTCACTCCGCACAGGTTCAGCTGCCTTTCAATGTGTTGCCACAACCCGACGCAGCCAGGATCTCGGGAACGGATACCGGAACGACGTCCGAGGATCGTGTTCTGACGGTGTCCGGCGCGCTGACGATCGTCGATCCGGATCCGGGCGAAGCACATTTTCAACCCACATCTTTGACTGGAAGCTTCGGTAGCTTGCAGATCGATGCGTCGGGTCGTTGGACTTACAGGCTCGAAAACGCCTCTCCCTCGGTTCAGGCGCTGGTTTCCGGGCAGACCGAGCGCGAAACATTCACAATACACAGCGTTGATGGAACGAGCCACCAACTGGTCGTAAACGTAATGGGCACCGACGATCGAGCAATCATCGCCGGAGCCTCTCAGGGCGCGGTGACCGAGGACAAGCTGACCTCGACCGGCGGCAAGCTGGATGTGACC
>NZ_WQGG01000020.1:0-40108 GCF_013034565.1 Ruegeria sp. HKCCA5491 | reverse complement strand
TCCTACCACCCCAGCCAGTCCTTCAGAACATGGAACGACAGCAGGCACTTGGGGCTAAACCCTCCGAGAAATGCCCCAGTTTATGCCCCAGTGGTTTCGGGTGTTACGGGTGCCGAAGGTGGGCCCTCAGAAGTCGTTGAAGGCCCATGCCACGGGTTATAGTCGATCGCGATCGACACCGTTCGCCCAGTAGTCCCAGTCGTCGCGCTTGTTATCCGCCGCCGACCCCTCGATCAGGTGCTCAGGACGGACGCAGCGCTCGTTATGACAGCGATGACGAACCACCGTCGCCTCATCGATCACCGCCCGGTTAACAACACAGTAAACGAACCGCGCAGAGGCTACCTGTCGGCCCTTGAACCGTGTTTTCGGCCGTCCCTGCGTGGAGGTAACCCAGCACCCGTTCTCATCCTCTGTGGTTTGCGATATGACGGAGTTGGCCCTCGAAAGGGCCTCCTCGTAGTGGGTGTCCATGATGTCCTGCAGCCAGATCTCGCAGTCGTCTCTCAAGAAGAAGTGCTGACCATCCATTATATGATCTCCACTTCGTCGAACCGGCTGTCACCAGCAATGTGATCGTTGATGCTCACTGGCTCAAAGTCAGGACCATGGATTTTACCCCGCTCGATCCAATAGCCGGACTTAACCCAAATCGCGCGTTGATAGTCTTTGCCACCCCACTTGGCCTTGGTCTTCTGCCAGTCCAACTCATCCATGAGGTGCTTGGTTTGGTTGATGTTTCCTTTGAGGTTCGTCTGGACGAACTCAACCACTCCCGCTTCAGGCAGGGCGACGAGCCCACTAGCATTCAGTTCTTCCTCCAACCGATCAACGATGGTGTCTCGGCTGGTCTGATGCAGTCGTTCCATGGTCGGGGTCTGATGGTCTGCGATGTTGAGGCTTTTGGCGCTGAATCCGACCGGCAGTTGTCTCTGCATCAAGGCGTTATAGACACGGGCCACGTTCGCCGGATCATCCAGGAACTGATTAACCTGACCGACGAGGTTCGAAAACTCGTTGGCGCGAGAACCCCCTGATCGACCGTCATGGTTCACATCCATTACGAGATAACGCCGCTCACCCTCACCGATCCATGATGGCCAGATGTTCGAGGTGAACAGAAAGCAGCACGACTGCTTTGCGCGTTCAGCTTCAATCCCTTTACGCTCTATCAGAACGTAAGGGTCAGTGATGAAGGTTTTGATAGCGTTTTCCTGCGGCGACCCCGGCGTGATTTGGGTTTCCTCACACACCACAAGTTTGCTTGTCAGAACCGTGGCGTTGAACTGCTGCGTTAGCTTGCTGACGTTATTTGGAACGACGGTATTCGAAGTGCCAAAGAGTTCGGTCAGAATGCGAGCCGTTGTACTTTTCCCAGTACCTCTTCCCCGCGAATACAGGAACGGAGCCCAAGCTGGCTTTTCTCCCTCGTTCTGAAGGCTCCATGCCAGCCAGTTCATGAACTGCTCACGGTCGTGCTCGAGCTGAAAGAACTCGTCGAAGAATTGCCCGACGACGCCAAGCTCAGCGGAGTTGATCCTGAGTTGGCGATATTCCGGTTCGACCCACGTGTTGGCTGCAACTGCTCCACGCGACCGTATCAGTCGGTTAGAGTTACCGGCTTCACAGATTGCCGTTCCGTTCCAGACCTGAAACGACCGGTCGGCGTCAGTATGCTGCGTTTCGATCAGCAGCTTGAATAAGGTTTTGACTAGATCTTTGCTCAGTGGAACTTCAGGATGCTCGTCTCGTACCCGGTTCAGGATCATCCGCTCCACGTCATTGCGCGACAGTGGAACACTCAGATTCTCCACGTCGAAGAACTTGTTGTCCCTCCGAACGATCTGATCGCCATGGGCCTTGGCTAGACGTTGGACTTGCTCGGTTACCTCCGCTCCAGCAGTTGAATTATTTTTGGTTTCCATTGATGGTTATCTCCCATCATTGATGCTCCCGGCTTAGCCACGCACCCCGTATCAGGAGACGGCTGATTAGACCGTTTATGGGGGGCACGCACCAGGTGCATAATCGCGTTCTTTCCTTCTATAGTGTGCCCTGGAAGAATTCATGGGGCGAAAAGTGGCCTGAAACCCCATATTTTTATGGCTAAAATGGACTTCTAAGGTGCATTTTTCCTGCTGATACAAAAAACGACCGAATTTGGCCGTGAAATTCACCTGGAACAAACGTCGATATCGGTCGCCAAGTGGCCTCTGCGCGGTTCGTTTACTGTGTTGTTAACCGGGCGGTGATCGATGAGGCGACGGTGGTTCGTCATCGCTGTCATAACGAGCGCTGCGTCCGTCCTGAGCACCTGATCGAGGGGTCGGCGGCGGATAACAAGCGCGACGACTGGGACTACTGGGCGAACGGTGTCGATCGCGATCGACTATAACCCGTGGCATGGGCCTTCAACGACCTCTGAGGGCCCACCTTCGGCACCCGTAACACCCGAAACCACTGGGGCATAAACTGGGGCATTTCTCGGAGGGTTTAGCCCCAAGTGCCTGCTGTCGTTCCATGTTCTGAAGGACTGGCTGGGGTGGTAGGATTCGAACCTACGATACACGGTACCAAAAACCGCTGCCTTACCACTTGGCTACACCCCAACGGTGAGGCGCTATCTACGATTGTTGTTTGGAGGGTTCAAGACCTTTCCCGCAAAAAAATGAGGAAGGTCTGGAAAAAACTTTTGACCCCAAGGTTGGTGCTCAGAGGTGGCTTTTCTCGGGGTCTTTCTTTGGCACTGTGCCGATTGGCATGCAGTGGGTCTGCGGAGGGCCTAAAAACACTTTCTTGATACGCCCACATAGGAAAATGCCGTTAATTTCATATGGCCTACGGGCATTTGAATGTTACGCTCAACTTCGCAAAGGGACCAACATTGGCAAGATCCCGGATACCCAATCATAGGTGACACATGAAATTTCTACGCACGCCGGACTCTCGATTTGAAGGTCTGGCTGATTATGACTTTCAGCCGAACTACACTTTGGTCGACGATACTGAGGCGGGAGAATTACGAATCCATCATGTGGATGTAGGGCCTACTGATGCCGATCCGGTGTTGATGATGCACGGAGAGCCGAGCTGGTCGTATTTGTATCGCCATATGATTGCGGGGTTTGTGCAGCAGGGGTATCGCGCTGTTGCGCCGGATTTGATTGGGTTTGGCAGATCGGACAAGCCGACGGAACGTAGCGATTATACCTACGCGCGCCACGTCGCCTGGATGGGGGACTGGCTGCGTCAGGTGGATCTGCGCAATATCACGCTGTTCTGTCAGGACTGGGGCGGGTTGATTGGGTTGAGGCTTTGGGCCGAAATGCCCGACAGGTTTGCGCGCGTTGTCGTCGCCAATACCGCGCTGCCGACCGGCGATCAGCCGATGGGAGAGGCTTTTGATAGTTGGCGCAAATTCAGTCAGGAAGTGCCTGTTTTTCCAGCCGGTGGGATTTTAAAGGGTGGAACAGCGAAACCGTTGTCAGACGCGGCCATTGCGGCTTATGACGCGCCATATCCCGACGAAAGTTACAAGGCGGGGGCGCGGCAATTCCCGATGCTGGTGCCGGCTTCGCCCGATGATCCCGAGTCGGATGCGAACCGGCGGGCGTGGGGTGTGCTGCGCGGCCTGCAAACGCCCGTCCTGACGGCTTTTGGTGCGGATGACAACGTAATGGCTGGGATAGATGCGGTGTTTCAGCGTCTTTGCCCCGGCGCGGCCGGGCAACCTCATGTGATCTTGCCCAATGCGGGTCATTTTCTGCAAGAGGACGTAGGCCCTGAACTGGTAAAGCTAACCTGCGATTTCATCCAGCGCACGTCCTGAGGTGTGCAGGGTCATTCCCGGACTTCCGAAGGGTCGACCCCCCAAAGGTTCGACTTGAGGGTCCAGCCCTTGTATCCGCCAGCCGAAATTCGGCACCAGTCAATGGTACAGCTTCCAAGTCGGGCGACCACGCCGGATTCGAACTGTGCGCTGACCTGCGAGTTCGGGTCCGGGTTGGCATAAACGGGCAGCATGTCAGATTCGATCAGGACTGTGCGAACGCCAGACAACAACGCATAGTGTACCCAGCCGCCGGCTCCGTCGCGGTCCTGAACCTTCCGCCAGTTTCCATATTCGGCGGTGATTTGCAGAGGCATCCCACGGCGTTTGAAGACCCAGTCGATTCGATGGGTCAGGGACGGGCCGCGACGTACATTGCCTTCGGCGGCTTTCATCGAAACATATCGGGGCAACGGCAGATTGGTCACCTGACCGCGCTTGTCCTGCGCGCTGGCAGCGACTGCACCAGCCAGGACCAGAAATGCGGACAAAACCGCCGTCAAACGGCGCTTTGGGGGTAGAATACCACTCACGGACTGTCTGCTCTTGTGCCTGTTGATCTTGTTTCGAAAAAAGGTCGACTCAATGCCTCGGGTGTTCTTGTGCCCCGCCTTATCCTGCGCCACGATGCCATGGCGCGCGAAGGTTTGCAAAGCAGTGGGAGTGCACAGGTGCCAAGAGAACGTCTGAGTGTTGTCGTAACGCGACGGTTGCCCGAGGCGGTAGAAACCCGGTTGAGCGAATTGTTCGATGTTCAGTTGCGGACCGAGGACACCCCAATGTCCCGAGAAGAACTGGTCGCCGCAGTCCAAAGCGCGGATGTCCTTGTACCGACGGTCACAGACACAATTGACGGCGGATTGCTGGGACAGGCGGGTGAAAACCTGCGCTTGATCGCGAATTATGGGGCAGGGGTCGACAATATCGACGTCGCAACCGCGCGGCAGCGTGGAATTCTTGTCTCGAACACTCCGGGTGTTCTGACAGATGATACCGCCGACATGACCATGGCGCTTATACTTGCCGTCACGCGGCGTATCCCTGAGGGACTGTCGGTGATGCAAAAAGGTGAGTGGGAGGGCTGGGCCCCGAACGCCCTGTTGGGTGGCCGCATCGGTGGCCGCCGTCTTGGTATTTTGGGCATGGGGCGCATTGGTCAGGCCGTGGCGCGCCGGGCCAGCGCCTTTGGGATGCAGGTTCATTACCACAACCGCCGCAGGCTTCGTCCCGAAACGGAACAAGAGCTTGAAGCGACCTATTGGGAAAGCCTTGATCAGATGGTTGCGCGAATGGACGTCATCTCGATCAACTGCCCGTCCACACCGTCCACGTTCCACCTGATGAATGCGCGGCGATTGAAGCTGATGAAACCTTCGGCGGTAATTGTGAACACCTCGCGGGGAGAAGTGCTTGACGAAAACGCGCTAACCCGTCTGATCCGGTCCGGCGATATCGCGGGGGCTGGATTGGACGTTTACGAACACGGGACGGACGTGAACCCGCGCCTGCGGCAGTTGCCGAATGTCGTCCTGCTGCCGCATATGGGATCGGCCACACTGGAAGGGCGTATCGAGATGGGTGAGAAAGTCATCATCAATATCAAGACGTTCGAAGATGGCCACCGCCCACCGGACCAGGTGGTTCCTGCAATGCTGTAGGAATGTGCGGCAGCCCGCAAATTTACGTTTTTTCAGGAGGATAATATGAAAAGAAGTCTGATTTCAGGGTTGTTCGCGACCGCAATGGCAATTTCGGGCCCTTTGTTCGCACAAGAGACAGCCGACGCTGTTGCCCCCGAAGGTGCCTCCGAAGGGAAGGTTCAGGGCCTGACCGAAGAAGTGATCGCCTCGCTTGAGGCGAAACTGGCTGGCGCGCCGGTTTCTTCGCAGAATTGGATGGTGGCCGCCGCGAACCCGTTGGCCGTTGAAGCCGGGGCCAAGGTATTGCGGGCCGGTGGATCGGCTGCGGATGCGATGGTAGCTGTACAAGTTGTGCTTGGCCTGGTCGAGCCGCAGTCGTCCGGACTGGGCGGTGGGGCGTTTCTTGTTTGGTACGACGCCGCTACTGGCGAACTGACGACGCTGGACGGGCGCGAAACCGCGCCGTTGGAGGCAAATCACCGGCTGTTCCAAGATGAAAATGGCGAACCGTTGAAATTCTTTGACGCCGTCGTGGGTGGTCTGTCGGTGGGCACTCCGGGCACGCCTGCTTTGCTGGAAGAGGCGCACCGGCGCTGGGGCCGCAGCCCGTGGCCCAGCCTGTTCGCCGATGGGATCGCGCTGGCTGACGAAGGGTTTCTTGTATCTCCGCGTTTGGCCGGCCTTGTGGAAAAAGACGCCGAACGCCTGTCGCGTTTCCCGGCGACCGCCGCGTATTTCCTGCCTGATGGGGCGCCATTGGCACAGGGCCAGCGCCTGATGAACCCCGACTATGCGGACACTCTGCGCGTTCTTGCCAGCGAAGGATCAGCGGGTTTTTACGGGGGCGAGATCGCCGCAGGTATCGTCAACACGGTGCGGAGCGCACCGGGGAATCCGGGGATTCTGTCCGGAATTGACTTGGCGCTGTATCAGGTGATTGAACGCGAACCCGTCTGCGCAGCGTATCGCGCCTATGAGGTGTGCGGAATGGGGCCGCCTTCCTCTGGTGCGCTGACTGTGGGTCAGATTCTGGGCATGCTGGATGGCTATGACCTGGCGGCGATGGGGCCCGAGGATATCAATACGTGGCGACTGATCGGCGACGCCTCGCGTCTGGCTTTTGCGGATCGCGGGCGGTACATGGCGGATCACGACTTTGTCCCGATGCCGACAAAAGGGCTGGTTGATCCGGCCTACCTGTCGGAACGTGGCGCCTTGATGAGCGGCGATGCGGCTCTGATTGATGCAGCACCCGGGAACCCCGAATTCGAGCATTCGTCGAATTGGGCGGATGACGTGTCGCTGGAATTGCCGTCGACCTCTCATATCTCGATCGTTGACCAGTATGGGAACGTCCTGTCGATGACCACAACGATCGAAAACGGGTTCGGATCCCGATTGATGACCAACGGGTTCTTATTGAACAATGAACTGACGGATTTCTCGTTCAAAACCCACAGCAATGGTGTTCCGATCGCGAACCGCCTTGAACCGGGCAAACGCCCCCGTTCGTCGATGAGCCCGACCATCGTAATGCAGGATGGCAAACCGGTTCTGGCCATCGGTTCACCCGGTGGAAGCCGGATTATTGGTTATGTTGCCAAGTCAATCATTGCGTGGGCGGATTGGGGCATGGACGTGCAGCAGGCACTGTCGATGCCCCATCTGGTCAACCGTTTTGGCACCTACGATGTCGAACAGGGCACATCGGCCGAGGGGTTTGTCGATGCGCTGACGACCCTGGGATACGAGGTTAATCCACGTGACCTGACCTCGGGGCTGCACGCCATCGAGATCGGGGACGTTTTGACAGGCGGTGCCGATCCACGCCGCGAAGGGATTGCGCTGGGCGAATAGCCCGGCGTTTTAGGGGGGAACACCATGGCGCAAGCAGTTGCATTGCCGCGGAACGAGGCTGGCATTCAGACGGTCGTTGGCCTTCTGAAGTCTACCTTCGGGGATCGTCTACAAACAGGGCAGGCGATCCGCGAACAGCATGGGCATACCACGACTTGGATTGAAAATCAGTCCCCGGACGCCGTGGTGTTCCCGCATTCGACCGAAGAAGTATCTGAGATCGTCAGACTTTGCGCCGAACACAAGGTCCCAGTGATCGCCTTTGGCACGGGGACCTCGCTTGAGGGGCATGTGAACGCGCCCGCCGGTGGGATTTCGGTCGACCTGACCCAGATGAACAAGGTGCTGAAAGTCAACGCCAGCGATCTGGATTGTGTCGTGCAGCCCGGTGTGACGCGCGAAGACCTGAACACATTCCTTCGTGATCAGGGGCTGTTCTTTCCCATCGACCCCGGTGCGAATGCCTCTTTGGGGGGGATGGCGGCAACCCGGGCGTCAGGGACCAACGCGGTACGCTATGGGACCATGAAAGACAACATCCTCAGCCTCGAAGCTGTCATGCCCGACGGTCAGATTATTCGTACCGGTCACAGGGCCAAGAAGTCCTCTGCTGGGTATGACCTGACGCGGTTGCTGATCGGTGCTGAGGGAACGCTTGGTATCATTACAGAGATCACGTTGCGTCTTCAGGGTATCCCCGAGGCGATCACCTCGGCGCGGTGTTCCTTCCCAACGGTTGATGCGGCCTGCCAAGCTGTAATGATGACGATCCAGTACGGCGTGCCGGTCGCCCGGATCGAGTTACTGGACGAAATGTCAGTGAAGGCTGCGAATGCCTATTCCAACCTGACCCTGCCGGAAACGCCATTGCTGCTGCTCGAATTTCACGGATCGGAAGGCGGTGCAGTTGAGCAGGCCGAAACCTTTGGTCAGATCGCCGAGGAATTCGGGGGTACAGATTTTGCCGCGACGTCAACGACGGAAGAGCGGAACAAGCTGTGGCAAGCCCGGCACGACATGTATTGGGCGTGTCTGCAACTGCGCCCTGGTGCACGCGGAATCTCGACTGACGTATGCGTACCGATCTCACATCTGGCAGAGTGTGTGACGGCAACGCAGAACCGTGCGAGTGAACTGGGGCTGATGGCCCCTATGGTTGGGCATGTGGGTGATGGAAACTTCCATACGCTGCTCCTGATTGACATGGACAACCCTGACGAGGTGGCCAACGCCGAAGGATTTGTGGGCTGGCTCAATGACCTTGCCATCTCAATGGAGGGGACATGTACCGGTGAACACGGAATCGGACAGGGCAAGCGCCCGTATCTTTTGAAAGAACTGGGGCCAGCCGTTGCCTATATGGGCGCCATCAAAAGGGCGTTGGACCCCGATAACATTATGAATCCAGGAAAGATTTTTCCTTCATCGAATTATTGATAACGTTGCGGAAGCGTCGCGCCTAGGACACAAGGATGCCCAAATTCGCCTGTATCAGTTACCGCAACGAGCAGTAATTTTTTCAGGTATTCAAATGGGCGTATTACGGATTGTCGGATTTGCGTTGGTCGTTGTTTTGGTCATTGCCGGGCTCGACTACTATCAGCAGGATAAGAAACGCGCGGATACGTTGTCGGCCAGCGGCTATATCGACACGATCAAAGAGCGTTTCGCACTGTTTAACGAAGAGCTTGATGCCGAGCAGATTGAACGCGACCGTAAGCAGCGTTGGCGCGCCGGAAGCGAACCCTATGCCCCGAAATCGGGCGAAGACTGGGTGCGCCGCGCAATTGTGGATCGCGACTATACCCGTGATGCCCGCGAAGGTGTTCTTCAAAACGGTATTAGCGAGGCCGCCCGCCCGCTAGCCAAGCAGGTGGCGGTGCAGAAGGTGCAGCAACTGGCTGAAAAGCTGGATCGCACCAGTTGGGTCTATGAAAACGGCACGCATACAATCTGGCTTCAGGTCTCACTGAAAGAGGACGCGCGGTCCAACACCCTGACAGGCAATATCGTGCGATCCGTTGACACGCTGGGCCAAAGCGGTGCCGATTATGCCCCATTCGCAATTGTCGGTGGCGTGGCCTACTTTCAATTCAAGCAGAACAAATACAGCGTGATCACCGTGAATGACCGGTCCTTCTGGTCGATGGTCACGGCGGGTATCACGGAACTGGATGCTCCGGTCGAGTTTGACATCTACAAAGGCACGCTTGGCCTTGGTCAGGAGGTCCGGATGCAACTCTATTCCAACGCGCCCCCGCATGAGGTCAGGAAGTTTCTGGCGAAGCTGGACTATGACGGTATGAATGCGTTGCTTCGCAAGCCGGTACCCGGTGTTAGCAACGACAGGACCACGAACCTCGAGACCGAGGAAGAGCTGGCGATCGAAATGGCAGGCCTTCGTGGTGAGTTCATGAAGCTGCGGGCTGAACTGGCGCGGCTTCGACTTGACAACATCAACGGGCTTTGGCTTGTCGCGAACACCCTGGCTGCGCAATACGGGTTGCCGGGCGATACGTTCGACTTGACCGCAAACAAGATCAAATCAGCGGATGATCTGATCCAAGTTGGTTATCGCACCGGCCTTACCTCTCTTCTGGATGGTGAGGTTCAAAAAGCCGACGCGGAAGGCGGAAACATGTTCGGCCGTCTGTTTGCGTCATTCAAAGGTGGCGATAACCCGCAAGAAGCAAGCAGCAAGGGCGGTGGCTTTCTGGATGGGCTGAAGTCCATGTTCCAAAATAGCGAAACCGCGCAGGCGCCCGAGGTCCGCGTCAACAAGGGTGGCGCGGGTCTAGTCAGCAAATGCGCCACCAAGGACGCCTTCAAGACCTGCACGCTGACTGACGGCTAAGAGATCGAAACCAGACACGGAAAAACGACCCCCAGCAATCCGGGGGTCGTTTTTTTTATATCACTGGTCGGATGAATGTCGCGCCGAGCCCCTCAAATGCGCCATATGGTGTCAACTTAATTCAAGGGGAGACGCCCGGTTATGAAAACCCAAGTCAAAGCACTGGTCGTAGGCGGTGGCGCCGTTGGGACCTCGATCGCTTATCATCTGGCCAAAGCGGGCTGGGATGAGGTGATGCTGATTGAACGGGACGAGCTGACATCGGGCTCGACCTGGCACGCGGCGGGGCTGCTGCCGCTGTTCAACATGTCCTATGCGACAACTCACATCCACAAATACTCTGTCGATTTCTACAAGCAACTTGAAGAAGAAACCGGCCTGAACGCGGGCTTCGCCGTGGTCGGCAACCTGCGCATGGCACAAACGCAAGAGCGTATGGACGAATACATGCTCTATGCCTCAACCGCCGAGACCTGCGACGTCGCATACGAGTGGCTGACACCTGAGCAGATCAAGGAACGCTGGCCGCTGATCGAAACTTCGGACTTGAAAGGTGCGATTTATCATACCGAGGACGGCTACATTAACCCTGCCGACGTAACGCAGGCCATGGCCAAGGGTGCCCGTCAGCGCGGTGTGGACATTGTCCGCAAGATGCAGGCCGATGCCTTCCACTGGAACGGCACCCATTGGGAAGTCACCTGCACCAAAATGGTGGAAAAGGGCGGCAATCTGGTTGAGAGCGACGAGCAGGTGGTGATCACCGCTGAACACGTCGTGACCGCTTCGGGCAACCACGCACAGCGTACCGCCAAGATGCTGGGCATCAAGATGCCCGCGATCCCAGTCGAACACACCTTCATCGTCATGGACAAAGACCCTGAGTTGGTCAATTGGCGCGAAGCAGGCAACCCGGAACATCCCGTTGTGCGCGACGCCGACAATGAATCTTATGCCCGTGAAGAGCGTGGTGGCTGGATTCTTGGCATCTACGAGCACGGCGCCCCTGCGCGCTTTGAACACGGTGTGCCGGACAGCTTCCGCGCGGACCTTTTCCCGCTGGATCTGGACCGGATCGCGGATCAATACATGGCGATGGCCGAACGCGTTCCGTCCTGCGCCGAATCCGGCCTGAAAGACGATTTCAACGGTCCGATCTGCTATACCCCCGACGGCAACCCCCTGGTTGGTCCGGCTCCGGGCCTGCGTAACATGTGGCTGGCCGAAGGATTCTCGTTTGGTATCACGGCTGCAGGCGGCACCGGATACTATCTGGCACAGATGATGGTCGATGGCGAAGCCGAGATCGACATGGCCTCGCTGGATCCCAAACGCTACAGCAGCAACTGGATGACGACCGAGTTCGCCGCGCGCAAGAACGAAGAGTGCTATGAGCATGTCTACATCCTGCACCACCCGGATGAAGAGCGTGAAGCCTGCCGTCCTCTGCGCACCGTCCCGGCCTATGACCGCCAGAAAGCGCGCGGCGCTCAGTTCGGTTGGGTTAACGGTTGGGAACGCCCGAACTATTTCGGCCCCGTTGATGCACCCGACAATTTCGATAAGGAAAGCCGCTCGTTTCGCCGCGGTGGCTGGTGGAAACATGCGGTGGAAGAAGCCAAGGCGATCCGCGAAGGCGTTGGCCTGATCGACGCGTCGGCCTTCACCAAGCACGTCGTTAAAGGCCCCGGTGCGACCCAGTTTCTGGATTGGTTCACCTGCAACAAACTGCCCAAGGTCGGTCGTATCAACCTGACCTATGCGTTGACATCACACGGCACCACCCGCACCGAATACACCATCGTCCGCAATGGCGAGAACAACTACTATCTCGTCTCTGCCGGCGCCTGGACCGAATATGACGCGGATTATCTGCGCAAGGCGGCTGAGGACAAGATGGTGGAGTTCGGCTACATCGAGATCCAGGACGTGACCACCCAGTGGGGCGTCTTCGCAATCGCCGGACCCAAGTCGCGTGACGTTCTGAAAGAGGTCATCAAAGACGCCGATCCGGAAACCGCACTGTCCAACAAGCGTTTCCCGTGGCTGTCGGCCCGTCAGATCGAATTGGGCATGTGCCCCGTGAACGCAATCCGCGTGGCCTATACCGGCGAACTGGGTTGGGAATTGCACCACCCGATCGAGATGCAGAACTACCTGTTCGATCTTCTGGAAAAGGCGGGTGAGAAACACGGTATCAAGTTGGTCGGCGCCCGGGCCCAGAACTGGCTGCGTCAGGAAAAATCCTATCGCGCCTTCGGCACTGAACTTGGTCGCGATGCGACCCCGCTTGAGGCTGACCTGCCGCGCTTTGTCGACCCATCCAAGGAATTCTACGGTAAGGCCAAGCTGGAAGAGACCGGCGTACGTGTGAAATGCTGCACCCTGCTTATCGACGGGCCGGAAGATGCTGACCCGTGGGGCCGCGAGGCGCTATATACGCCGGAAGGTGAGCGTGTGGGTCGTCTGACCTCGGGCGGCTATTCCGTGGCCTTCGAGAAATCCATCGGGATGGGTTATGTGACGCCCGAATTGGCGGTTGAAGGCACCAAGCTGAAGGTTAAGATCCAGGATAAGCTGTGGGATGCGGTTGTCACCTGTGACAGCCCCTACGATCCGAAAAACGAGACCATCCGTAAGGACGGTTGATCCCGTACGATGTTGTTGGCAGCGCCCAAGAAATGCGCCGCCTGCAGCGGCCCATGCCTCCGGCGGAAGTATTTCTAAACAGAAGAAGCGGGGGCTGGAAAATGATCCAGCCCCCCCTGCTTTTGGCAAGGGGGGCCTTCTCCTGTTACGGCCATCGGCGCTTCCGCCTGTACCGCAAGAGATTTTGTGGCCTCAATATGTTAAGAAACCGTTTCTTCTTCTGTTCAAAATACTTCCGCCGGAGGCAAGCCTGCGTATGCAGGCTTTTTGCGGGTAAAGGCGTTCAGACCAACAATTCGTCAAAACACTCCAGAGCTTTGGCTGCATACATCATCGACGGTCCTCCGCCCATTTGGATAGCCATAGAAAGTACGTCCGAAACCTCTTCTCGGGACGCGCCTGACTTGGCCAAGGCTTCTGTATGCAATGTGATGCAAGGTTCGCAGCGGATAGCGATTGACATACCTAGCGCAATGAATTCCTTCGTCTTGTAGTCAAGCGTTCCGCTTTTTTTGACCGTTTCTCCCAAGGACCCAAACGCGCGTGCTGTTTCGGGGATTGCGGTGTTGAGAGTGCGTAGTCCCTTGCGGGTGTCCGTTAGCTTTTCCTGCCAAGTCATGTCTATCCTCATTCACATATGGTAAGCGGAATGTGAATGAGAATACGTGTTCGAACTTTGATCTTGATCAGGTCTGGGGTTTTTCGGCGACGAAGGCGAGGTTGTTTGCTGGCATGTCGATCAACCCAATAACATTCAGTCCCTGTGCGCACATTTCCGCCGCGATGTCCTCGTCATTCTTGTAGCCGATTTCGCCGTCTTGCTGCACCAACGCGTCATGGAAACGTTGATCCCCGTCACTGGTGAGAGTCCCCGATCGCATGAACGGCCCATAGAGGACAAAGCGCCCTTCTGGTGACAGGGTAAGTGCGGCCTCTGAGATCAGCGTTTGGGTCTCTCGCCAACTGATCAAGTGGGTCAGGTTGATCAACACGATCAGGTCCTGCCCGGCGAAGTGTTGGTGCCACCCGTCAGACGTCGCGTCCAGTGCAGCGGCGTCCGTGGTATTGGGCAGATCTCGGCAATACGCGTTAATGCTGGCGCGCCGCTCTGGGTCGACTTCTGTTGGTTGCCAGTGAAGCTGTGGTAGGCGCTGTGCGAAGGCGCTGACATGCTGTCCGGTGCCGCTGGCTATTTCCAACGCCCGACCTTGGGTGGGTGCCCACCGCACCAAGAGGTCGCACAGCACGTCTGAATTACGGGACGCAGCGGGTGCAACTAGCCGTCCATCTTCGCCTTCGGTGGCAACACTGGCATTTGAAGGCAGGTTTCGTTTCCTCATTGGCATAACCTTTCCGGTTTCAGAGCCCGAACACTGGCGTCATCCAATTCGGGCATGTGGCCGGTCGCAAGATCGGCCACCAGCTTCGATGCGGCTGGGGCAGTCTGGAACCCATACCCTCCCTGACCAGCGGACCAGATAAATGTTGGATCTACGGGATCAGGGCCAAGAACCAGCGTGCCGTCAGGCGCAAAGCTGCGCAAACCAGCCCAGTTGGCCTCGACCCGAGTGACAGGTTCGGTAACCATCTCTTCATATCTGGCCAGACCTTCGGCCAGAACCATGTCGTCAGCATACGCATCGTGTGGAGGGACCGGATCAGCCTCGGACGGTGAGACAATCAGTTTCCCGGCATCGGGTTTCGCATACCAGGCCTCCTGTACGCCCAGAAGCATCGGCCATTCGCGCAGGTTGTGACCGGCCGGGGCCGGCAATCGTGCCATCGACCGACGGCGAGGTGAAATGCCGATTGGGGCAATACCAGCCATGATTGCAATTTCATCGACCCACGGGCCTGCTGCATTCACAATATTTCGGGAATCGTAAGTCTGCCCGGCGCTGACAATCCAGTGTCTGTCTTTGTGTATGGCTGTGACCTTGTTTCTGGTCAGGACCTTTCCGCCATTGGCACGGATCACACGGGCAAAGTCCTGCAATAGCCTGTCGGTATCAATATCAAACGCACCGTCGCTGATCGCGGTAAACCCCACTGAATCAGGGTTCAGGATTGGAACGCGGTCACGGGCTTCTGCAACGGGCAATACCTGCATGTTCAAATCGACCACATCGCGGGCGAATACGTCTTGCTGGTTTTTTCCTCCGATCAGCATCAGGCCCCTCGGCGTGAGGTATCCACCATTTTCTGCGGCCAGAAACTCTGCACTTGCCTTGTTCAGCGCGACGACCGAGTCAGGACCGTAGCTTTCTTCAAACAACGCCGCCGACCGCCCAGAGGCGTGATACCCAAGCACGTCTTCTGCCTCGAGCACGATGACCTTACCGTGAAGTGACAGCCGCGCGCCTGCGCTGAGACCTGCTATTCCGCCGCCGATGATCAGGAAATCAATCATTTAACCCCTTTGCGATGCGCATGGCGCTTTATTTGCGAAAGTGTCAGCGAACTTTAAGCAGGGTTGAATTTGCGCATCAACCCATCCAAACAAGGATCAACCAATTAGAGGAGGGCAGGGTGAGTACCGCAGACCTACACCCAATGGCCACGGGGCATATTCCGTCCTATGTGACACAGGCGGATGGCAGTGATTTTCTTTTGACGTTTATGTTTTTTTTCACGGTTGGGGTCATCATCCTGATTGGTGTGGGCTATTTCACACTCCATTCGATCCCGGAAAAAATTGCGCATGAATCCAACCACCCTCAGTTTCAGCTAGTGGGCATTCTGGCGCTGCTGGCGCTGTTCACTCATAATGGGCTGTTCTGGGTTGCCGCTATTCTGGTGGCCGGGTTCCAGTTCCCTGACGTTGCAGCACCGCTTAGGGCGATTGCCGATGCGATCCGATCTTTGGGCAAGCCCGAGGCCCAACCTTCCGAGCCGCCCGTGCAGCAGGAGCCGTAAGTTATGCTTGAGACGTTGATGTGCGCACTGATTACGGTGCTGCCTGACTATTTGTTCCGCCGCTATGTGCAGGGCAAGCGGATCGGTCATGAGATCACGCTGTTCACCATGTGGTATGAGCTGCGCTGGGGCCTGACCACCTGTGCCATTCTGGCGCTGACCGTGATCACCACGCTGTTCTACTTTCACCCGGCCAGCAAAACAGCGGCCTCGTATTTCCGGACGGTGACGATCCTGCCGCAGTTGGGCGGTCGCGTATCCGAGGTTTATGTGACGAATAACCAGCAGGTTGTCGCAGGTCAGCCGATCTTTCGGATCGAGGACTTCACCCAAACCGCCATGGTCGAGGCCGCCCGGGCAGAAATTGCGCAGGTGCAGGCGTCCTTGAAAGTGGCCGAGACTGATCTGGCCGAAGCTGAGGCGGGAATCGCTGGCGCCAAGGCTGCGCTGGATCAGTCGCTGGAGGACCTTGAGCGTAACACTACCCTGCGGGACGAAGGCTCCAGTGCGGTGCGCCTGGCCGAGATTGACCGGCTGGAAAACCTTGTGGCCGAGCGTGAGGCACAATTGGTTGCTGCCCAAGCGCGGCGTGCGGCTGTGCGGCAGCAGATCGAAGAGCTGATCCCGGCGCAAATGGCCAGTGCCACTGCGCAACTGGACGCCGCAATGACCGAGCTGGAAAAGACCGTGATCAACGCGGGCGTCACTGGCCGGGTGGAACAGTTTGGCTTGCAGGTCGGCGACTACGTCAGTCCGCTATTGCGGCCAGCGGGTATCCTTGTTCCCTCGCAGTCGGGCCATAACCGGTTTCAGGCGGCGTTCAACCAAATGTCAGCGCAGGTCATCAAGCCCGGCATGATCGGAGAGCTGGGTTGCATGACCAAACCTTTCACCGTGATCCCCATGGTGGTGGTTCAAGTGCAAGACGTGATCCCTTCGGGCCAAATTCGGCCTACCGACGAGTTGCGAGATGTTCAGACAAATACAGTCCCGGGATCTGTTCTGGTTTACATGGAGCCGCTCTACAAAGGCACGGCCGATGACATCCCACCGGGCAGTAATTGCCTTGCGAATGTCTATACCGACAATCACGAACGGCTAGAGCACGAAGAGTTGGGCTTTTGGCAATCAGCCGCCCTGCATGTGATCGACACGATCGGAGTGGTCCACGCTGCAGGCCTGCGCCTGCGCTTGATCCTGATGCCGGTGAATACGCTGGTGCTGACGGGGCACTGATTTCAACTTAGTCTGGCCGGGTACACGTTATCCGGCCAGACCGTTGCGGTGCAGCCCCGCAAAAACCTTTTCGTTACGGGCGTCGTCGTAGGGCCGCCAGTCCCGCATCCGGTCGACATAACCCTCGGACAGGCCTTCGCAGGCGGCCAGAGCTTCTTGCGCTTCACCCACGCGGTCCAAGGCGGCAAGGCAGATGGCGCGGCGATACAGCATGTTGGGATCGTTGGGGCGCACATTGACGGCGCGATCTGCCCAGTCCAACGCTTCGATATTTTCACCCGCAACCAGATACATTCGGGCAATTGCCCAGAAATAGAATCCGCGGTCAGGTTCCCGCGGAGACAAGGCCAGAGCCTTGCGTATTTCCTCGACTGCCTGTGGGCCGATACTGGGATCGGCAAGTTCGGACCGGTTGAAATAGGCCAGTTTAGCGCGTGTGAAAAAGGGGTTAAGGCGGATCGCGTATTCCAATTCCTTGAGGCTTAACGCTTTTTCTCCCTGCCAGACATAGGCTGTCGACATCACATAATGCGCAAACGGAGATTTATTTGCTAGCTCCAGCCCCTTTTGCGCAGCGGCCATCCCCTTGTCCAAAACATCCTTTGAGCGTTCGGACGCACCAAACCCATATTCCTTAAGATAGGCCCATCCCAACCCAGCCCAGGCCTCACCATAGTCTTCATCCAGTGCCACAGCGGACTGAAACTCAATCTGTGCCGCTTGCAAATCTTCCAGCCCAGGCTTTCTAAGTCCCGACATCCCCCTCAGGTACCTTTCCCATGCCCCCAGATGGTCGGGGCGTTTGCGGCGAATGCGGTCGATCTCGCCCTCGACCAGCTCGGTGTCCAATGCGGTAACAACACGCAGGGTGATGTCGTCCTGAATCTCAAACACATCTTCGAACGGCCGGTCGTATTTCTCGGACCAGAGGGCAAGTCCGGTCGATCCCTCGATATATTCCACGGTCACCCGTACCCGTGGACCCGACCGGCGCAGTGTTCCGGTCACAAGGTATTGCGCCCCCAGGACCCTCGCAGCGTCTTCGACACTCAGTTCTGGGTTCAGGGACAGGCTGGACGCACCCGAAACAACCGGCACTCGACCCATCTGTTGCAGCCCCGAGATGATGTCTTCAGCCAGCCCTTCGGCAAAAAAGGCATGTCCGGGATCGGGGGAGTGATTCTGGAAAGGTAATACCGCAAGGGTCGGCGGCCCGGTTCGGATCGCAGGTTGGGACGGCACGGGCGATATCCCTTCGGCCTGCCAGCGAAACACGGTCAGAGGGCGCGAGATGTTCTTGAGTTGATGTTGACCATCATGTGTCAGGTTTTTTGTCTTACCCTGCGGCAGCGCATCGACAAATGCCAGCGAGGCGGCCAGTCCCCCGGCGTGGCAAAGCCCTTCCAACCGGGCGGCAATATTGACGCCGTCACCCAGAATGTCCTGATCGTCAACGAACACATCCCCAAGATGTGCCCCAATGCGCAGCAGAATGCGCGCGTCCGGTGGCTGCTGCCGGGCCTGGGCTGCGGCCTCGGCCTGAATGCGCATCGCAGCGGTTAGCGCCGCTTCAGGCTCCGGGAATTCGGCCAGAAAGCCGTCGCCCATCGTTTTGACCAATCGCCCCTGATTTTGATCCAAAGCGGGAGAAATGATCGCGTTCCGCAGTTCGCGTACAGCGCGCAGGGTTCCGACCTCATCGGTTTCTGTCAGATGGGCGTAGCCCAACACATCCATGGCCAGAATGGCGGCACGTCTTTTGCCGTCCAGAAAATCCTCCATCGGCGATCCCTCGCAAGCCGTGCCTTGGGCTATCTTACGCGGTTTGCGCCATGAATGCATGACAAGAAAAAAGCCCGCCAAACGAGGCGGGCTTTGTCTCACACTATATACGCGTGGCTTACTGCGGAATTTCGCCCTCCAGCCCCTCGACGTAGAAGTTCATGCCAGCCAGTGTGCCGTCATCGGCGGTTTCGCCGTCCGCCAGCCAGTCGCTGCCGTCCTGCTTTTTGATCGGGCCGGTGAAGGGGTGGTATTCACCAGCAGCCATTGCGGCTTTCAAAGCCAGCGCTTCTTCTTTGACGTCAGCAGGCACTGCGTCGGAGATCTCACCGATTGCGACCATGCCTTCGCGGATACCATCCCAGGTGTTCGCGCTTTCCCAGGTTCCGTCCATCACGGCCTTGGTCCGGGCGATATAGTAGGGGGCCCAGTCATCAATGATCGACGATACGCGCGGGAAGGGGGCGTATTCGCTCATGTCCGACGCCTGACCAAAGGTGACAACATTGCCGGCCTCTTGCGCGGCGGCCTGCGGCGCGGTCGAGTCGGTGTGCTGCAGGATCACGTCTGCGCCCTGTTCGATCAGAACGGTGGCAGCGTCAGCTTCTTTTGCGGGGTCGAACCAGGTGTAGGCCCAGACAATCTTGAATTCGACATCCGGGTTCACGGCCTTGGCGTGCAGATAGGCCGAGTTGATGCCGCGGATCACTTCGGGGATCGGGTACGAGCCGATATACCCGATGATGTTCGACTTGGTCATTTTGCCCGCGATGTGACCCTGTACGGCGCGGCCCTCGTAGAAGCGGGCCGAGTAGACCGAGACGTTGGGCGCGGTTTTATAGCCGGTCGCGTGCTCGAACTTCACGTCGGGGAATTTCTTGGCAACGTTGATCGTCGGGTCCATGTAGCCGAACGAAGTGGTAAAGATCAGGTCCGCGCCTTCCAGCGCCATCTGTGTCATTACGCGTTCCGCATCCGGGCCTTCGGGGACGGATTCAACGAAGACGGTTTCAACCTTGTCACCGAATTCCTCTTCAACGGCCAGACGGCCCTTGTTGTGCTCATACGTCCAGCCGCCGTCGCCTACGGGGCCGACATAGACAAAGCCGACCTTGGTTTTGTCTTCGGCCATGGCGCCTGTCGCCAGACCCAGCGCCATTGCCGCGCTTGTCAGAAGTGAAGTGAATTTCATGTAGTTACTCCCCAAGTTGGTTCAGTTGGCCTCTAGTGCGAGGCATGGAAGGTCCGGCCCAGTGAGGCAGGTGCGCTGCTCTTGTCGGCCGAAAGGATCACAAGCACAAGGATCGTGATGATATAGGGCGACATTGCCAGATACTCGACAGGAATGGCAACGCCTGCTGCCTGCAAATTAAGCTGCAACACGGTGATACCGCCGAACAAATAGGCACCCAGCAAAGCGCGCCACGGTTTCCAACTGGCGAAGACCACCAGCGCAAGGGCGATCCAGCCGACACCGGCCGTCATGCCCTCGGTCCATTGCGGCACGCGAATAAGGCTGATGTAAGCGCCACCCAGACCCGCGCAGGCGCCGCCGAACAAGATCGCCATGATACGGATCTTGATGACCTTGTAGCCAAGCGCGTGGGCCGCGTCGTGGTTTTCGCCGACCGCGCGCAGGATCAGGCCGACGCGGGTGTATTTCAGCGTGGCCCAAACCGCCGCAGTCAGAGCAATTCCGACGTAAAGGATCGGGTCGTGCTGGAACAGGATCGGGCCGATAACCGGGATATCGCTGATCAGCGGGATGTGAATATCCCCCATGCTGGGCGGTTTGATCCCCACATAGCTTTGACCCAGAAGGGCGCTGAAACCCAATCCAAACAAGGTGAGCGCAAGGCCACTGGCAACCTGGTTGGCCAACGCAACCTGCGTCAGCAGCACAAACAACAGGGACAGTACCGCGCCGCCGATCGCCGCAGCGATAAAGCCCAGCCAAGGTGATCCGGTCTCGACCGAGATTGCAAAACCGCTGATTGCGCCGACGATCATCATGCCCTCGACACCGAGGTTTAGAACACCTGCTTTTTCGACGACCAGCTCTCCGATCGCGGCCAAAAGCAGGGGGGTTGCGGCCACCATCAAAGAGGCGACCAAGAGGACGGGGTTGATTTCACCAAGGTCCATTACGCTACCTCGCTACGGGCCGCACGGATGCGGTAGTTGGTCAAAAGATCGAAGGCCAGCAGGAAGAACAGAAGCATCCCCTGGAACACCTGAATGGCGGCGGCAGGCAGGCCAAGCTGGGACTGCGCGATTTCACCACCGATATAGGTCAGCGCCATCAGGCCACCGGCCAGCAGGATACCCACCGGGTGCAGACGACCGAGAAAGGCCACAATGATCGCGGTGAAGCCATAGCCGACGTTGAAGTCGATGCTGACCACACCTGAAGGTCCCGAAACCTCGAACATTCCGGCCAGTCCTGCCAATGCGCCGGAAACGCCCAAGCAAAACAGGATCAGGCGGGCCGGGTTCACGCCTGCGAATTTCGCAGCGCGCGGTGCCTCACCCGTCAGGCGGATGTGAAAGCCCAGCATGTGACGGTTGAGCAGGACATAGGCAAAGATCACGGCGATCAGCGCTGTCACCACACCCCAGTGCATCCCGGACCCGGCGATCAGTTCCGCGTTATGCGCACTGTCATAGGCTTGCAGGTTACGCGATCCGGGAAAGCCGAACCCTTCGGGGTTTTTCAGCAGACCCAGCGAAACCGAGGCCAGCATCTGTTCGGCCACATAGACCAGCATCAGCGAAACAAGGATTTCATTGGTGCCAAAGCGAACCTTCAGAAAGGCAGGGATCATTGCCCAGAGCCAGCCACCGAACGCACCGGCAATCACCATGATCGGAAAGATGTAGAACGCGTCCAGCGGATAAAAGGCCAGACCTGCACCTGCGCCAAAGATGGCGCCCATGATGTACTGCCCTTCGGCGCCGATATTCCAGATACCGGCCCGAAAGCCCAGCGACAGGCCAATGGCGATCAGCACCAGCGGCGCACCTTTCACAAGAAGTTGCGGGCGGTAGTAAAAGGCGAACTCACCAAACAGCGGTTCCCAGAAAATGGTACCGATGGCTTCGACCGGGTTCTTACCCAAAATGGCGAACAGGATGCCGCCGAAAAGCATGGTCGCCACTACCGCGACCAGAGGGGTGGCATAAGACCACGCCTTGGACGGCTGAGGCCGTTTCTCCAACACTATCATCTACTCACACCCCCGTTTTCATCTTTTTCTGTAATGCTTTAGACATGGGCTACCTCCATGCCGTGTGCGCCACCCATCATCAGGCCGATTTCGTCTACCGTCAGCCCAGTGGTCGGGCGGGGTGCGCTTAGTCGTCCTTCGTTTAAGGCCGCGAAACTGTCTGAGATTTCCATCAGTTCATCCAGATCCTGACTGATGCAGATGACCGCTGTGCCCTTGGCCGCCAGGTCCAGAATGGCCTGCCGGATCGAGGCTGCCGCCGCCGCGTCCACACCCCAAGTGGGTTGGTTCACGACCAGAACGTCCGGGTTTTGCAGAACTTCGCGTCCGATCACGAATTTCTGCAGGTTCCCGCCCGATAGCGATCGCGCGGCGTTCTCTGGCCCCGGCGTGCGTACGTCGAACGCCTCGATAATCTTTTCCGCAAAGTTCTTGGTGTCGGCCCACTTCAGGAACCCATTGCTTTCCAGTCCTTCGCGGACAGAACCCGTCAGCAGGGCGTTTTCCGTCAGGCTCATGTCCGGTGCGGCCGCGTGGCCCAGACGTTCTTCGGGCGCGGTCAGCACGCCCAGCTTGCGTCGCGCGGTGGGGCCAAGCTTGCCAATCGGTTGGCCGTTGAACTTGATCGCATCAGCTGTTGTCTGGATTTCACCCGACAAAACGCCCAGTAGTTCGTCCTGACCGTTCCCGGCGACACCACCAATGCCCAGAACCTCGCCCTTGCGGACGGTCATGTGTACATTGCGCAGCGCCGTGCCAAACTCGGAAGGCGAGGGCACCGACAATCCGCTTACATCCAGCGCGACGTCGCCAAATTCTCGGCCACCGCGTTCAGGTGTTTGTAGGGTCGAGCCCACCATCATTTCAGCCATGTCACGGGCCGAGGTTTCAGCCGGAACACATTCGCCGACGTTCTTGCCCAGCCGCAGAATTGTGGCGTGATCGCAGAGCGTGCGGATCTCTTCCAGCTTGTGCGAAATATACAGGATCGAGGTGCCCTCGGACCGCAGTTTGTTCAGGGTCTCAAACAGGATCTCGACCTCTTGCGGGGTCAGAACCGATGTGGGTTCGTCCATGATCAGCAGCTTGGGATCCTGCAACAGACAGCGGATGATCTCGACCCGCTGACGTTCGCCCGCCGACAGATCGCCGACGGTGCGAAACGGGTCCAGAGGCAGGCCGTATGTTTCGGACACTTCGCGGATACGCGAGGCCAGATCGCCCATTGGCGGCGGGTTTTCCATCCCCAGCGCAATGTTTTCGGCCACGTTCAGCGCGTCAAACAACGAGAAATGCTGGAATACCATCGCGATCCCGTCAGCCCGCGCCGCACGCGGTTCGGGTGGTGCAAAGGGCTGGCCGCGCAGCAGCATCGTGCCGCTGTCGGGTTTCACCAGCCCATAGATCATTTTCACCAGCGTGGATTTGCCCGCGCCATTCTCGCCCAACAGGGCGTGAACTTCGCCTTCGCCGATGTCAAAAGACACCTGATCATTGGCCACGACGCCGGGATAGGCTTTAGTCAGCCCTTGTAAGCTTAGGAGTGGAGTGGTCACGCGCTCAGGTCCTTCTTCAACTCGTTCTGCCGGGCGGGGCGCAGCAATTGTGCTGCGACACCAACGGCGATCATCTGCGGGTGTTTGCCCAGACCGGGGTCACCGATGGGGCAGGTGATCCGGCTAATCCGTTCGGGCGAGTGCCCAAGGGCGGCCAGCCGCGACCGGAATCGCGCCCACTTCGTAGCCGAGCCGATCAGCCCGGCAAAGCCGAAACCGTGCGTCAGCAAACGGTTGCAAAGTTCCAGGTCCAGATTGTGGGAATAAGTCAGAACCAAATGCTCGGCATCACGCGGGGCATGACGGACAAGTTCGGCGGGTTTTGCGGCGGGTACAGCCGTAACAGATGCCGGGATATCGCCGGGAAACCGTTCCGGGCCGGTATCGACCCATGTGATTGCCAGCTCAGGCAGCGGTGACAGAACATCGACCAATGCGCGCCCGACATGGCCAGCGCCCCAAATCCACAGCTTGCGGGTCGGTTTGTGGACGGGCTCAACCATCCAACCGTCAAGAAGGTGGGGCTGTGGAACTGTTCCTTGTCCGCGTACCTGTGCCATCAACCGTTTGACTGACAAGGGCATTTCGGCGCCGGACGCTGAACGTGCGATGATCGTGTCGTCCAGCGCGTTCACTGCATCAAGGTCATAGACCTCGGTCAATAACGAGACTGCGCCACCGCAGCATTGCCCAAGATCGGGACCAAGCGCGTGCTGCGTCAGACGGGACGGCACAGTTTGAGTGCGCGCCGTTTCTGCTGCTTGATATTCCAGCGTGCCACCGCCGATCGTGCCGGATTGCCCGCCCTGCCAGACCAGCATGGCGGCACCGACTTCGCGCGGGGATGACCCCTTGATCGCAGCGATGACGACCCGGGTGACTTTCCCGTGGGTGTTGACCGCCTCCCTCAAAGCCTCAAGGTCAAATCCCATCAGATGTCTCCCTTCATCCGTTGAATGCCATGCCAGACCTGTTCAGCCGTGGCGGGGGCATCCAGCGCGGGATAGCTGTCTCCGCACGCGGCGACCGCATTCGACAGCGCCAGCCATGCCGAGATACCCAGCATAAATGGTGGCTCACCCACCGCTTTCGAGCGATAGATTGTGTCCTCGCGGTTCTCGCCATTCCAAAGCGCTACGTTGAAAATGTCGGGCCGATCCGAACAGGCCGGGATCTTGTAGGTCGAGGGGGCGTGCGTGCGTAGATTGCCCTTGCCGTCCCAGACCAGCTCCTCGGTCGTCAGCCATCCCGCGCCCTGCACGTAGCCGCCTTCGACCTGCCCGATGTCCAACGCCGGGTTCAGCGATGCGCCCGCGTCATGCAGGATATCGGTGCGCAGGATGCGGTTCTCACCGGTCAGAGTGTCCACCGCGACCTCGGTGATCGAGGCCCCATATGCGAAGTAGAAAAACGGGCGCCCACGGCCTGCGATCCTGTCCCATTCGATCTTGGGAGTTTTGTAGTACCCCGTGGCGGACAGGCTAATCCGGCCCTGATAGGCCAGCGCCGCTGCCTCGGCAAAGGTATAGCGTTCTTCGCCGACCGAAACGTGGCCATCCGTGAAGGCGACTGTCGACGGATCGGCCTGATGCCGCTCGGCCAGATAGTCAGCCATCCGGTCACGGATCGTGTCGCAGGCGGCTTTGACGGCCATGCCGTTCAGATCACTGCCCGAGGATGCCGCAGTTGCCGATGTATTCGGCACCTTGGCGGTGTCGGTTGCGGTGATCTTGACCATGTCCAACGGAATCCCGAACCGTGACGCAGCCACTTGCGCGACCTTCTGGAACAGGCCCTGTCCCATCTCGGTACCGCCATGGTTCAGATGGACCGAGCCGTCCTGATACACATGCACCAGCGCGCCCGCCTGATTGAGGTGGGTCAGCGTGAAGGAAATCCCGAACTTCACCGGAGAAAAGGCGATGCCCTTCTTGATCACGCTGTTCTCGGCATTCCATTTTTCTATCGCTGCCTTGCGCGCCGCATAGTCACTGGATTTCAGCAACGCTGCGGTCATGCCGTGCAGCTCAAAATCGCTGACTTCCATGCCGTAAGGCGTGGTATTGCCGCCAGCGGGAAGAGGGCGCAAAGGCGTGTCGCCCATCTCAACAGCGCCGCGGCTGGTCAGGTCTTCATGCGGGTCGGGATGGCCGAGTGGTTTGTCGGCTGGTTCACCTTCGACCACCTTGTGCGCGGGTTCATAGTAGTTCCGGCGTCGCAGTTCCACAGGGTCCAATCCAAGCGCATGCGCGGCGTGATCCATCACGCGTTCGATCCCGACCATACCCTGAGGGCCACCGAACCCGCGATAGGCGGTGGCGGATTGGGTGTTTGTTTTCAGTCGGTGGCTTTCAATCCGCGCGTTGGGCAACAGATAGGCGTTGTCGGAATGCAGCATCGCGCGGTCCGCCACGGGCAGGGACAAGTCCTGCGCCCAGCCGCAGATGGCGTGGTGCAGGAACGATACGCCCTGAATATGACCGTTATCATCGAACCCGGCTTTGTAGGAAATACGGAAGGCATGGCGTTTGCCGGTGATGATCATGTCATCATCGCGATCATAGCGCATCTTGCAGGCCTTACCCGTCGCACGCGCGGCCACGGCACATGCTACGGCCAAAGCGTTGCCCTGACTTTCCTTGCCGCCAAAGCCGCCACCCATCCGGCGGGTTTCCACGCGAACAGCGTGCATTGGAACGCCCAAAGCGTCGGCTACCTTGTGCTGAATCTCGGTCGGGTGCTGGGTCGAGCTGTGGACCAGCATGTCCGCGCCCTCGTTCGGCACGGCAAGTGCCGCCTGGCCTTCCAGATAGAAATGCTCCTGCCCGCCGAGTTCAAACGACCCTTCGATTACATGAGCCGCGTCCGCAATGGCCGCACCCGCGTCGCCCTTGGCATAAACGCGCGGACCGTCCTCGAACCGGCTGTCGGCGGCCAGTGCATCTTCGATTGTAAGGATCGGAGTTTCCTCAGCATAGTCGATCTTGCCCAGACGCGCGGCCTTTCGCGCGGCCAGATGGCTGGTGGCGACGACTAGAAATACCGGCTGACCGACATAGTGAACGGTTCCGTCCGACAGCAGCGGTTCATCATGGATTGAAGGTGAGACATCGTTGGCAAAAGGCAGGTCATCAGCCGTCATGACCATGACAACCCCATCAGCCGCTTTTACAGCCGACAGGTCCATGCCTGATATCTTGCCCTTGGCGATCGGGCTGAGGCCAAAGGCCAGGTGCAGGCTGCCCTTGGGTGTGGGGATGTCGTCCACGTACCGCGCAGAGCCAGAAACATGCAGTGGGGCTGCGTCGTGGGGGAGGGGTTTGGTCACGCTCATGCCGACACCTCCAACACGTTGGTCACTTCGCCCTGATCTTCGAGGAAATAGCGCTCGAGCATCGCTTTAGCGGTTTCCAGACGATAAGTGGCCGAGGCGCGCATGTCCGTGAGTGGTTGGTAGTCGTCGGCAAAGGCAGGCAGCGCGGCCTGAATGGTCGCAGCGGTCCATTGTTTACCGATCAATGCGGCCTCGACATGGGTTGCCCGTTTCGGCGTGCCGGCCATTCCGCCAAACGCGATCCGCGCTTGGGTTACGGTGCCCTCTGAAACGGTGATATTGAAACATCCGCAGACGGCCGAGATATCCTGATCGAACCGCTTGCTGAGCTTGTATGCCTTTAGGCGGTCCGCCTGTCGCGGGAAGCTGACGGCCTCAACGAATTCTCCGGGTGCGCGGTCTTGTTTGCCGTAGTCGATGAAGAAGTCTTCCAGCGGCATCGAGCGTCGCTCGTCGGCTTTGCGCAGATGCAAAGTTGCGCCAAGGGCAATCAAGGCAGGCGGGTTGTCCCCGATGGGCGATCCGTTGGCGATATTACCCCCCACGGTCGCGGCGTGGCGGACCTGTACGCTGGCATAACGACGGATCATCTCGGCGTAAGAGGGGTGGAGGTCGCTCAGAGCCGCGCCCATCCGGTTCATGTCGACCATGGCGCCGAAACGAATTTCTTCGTCGGTGATCGTGATCTGTTTCAAGTCTTCGCAGCGGCTAAGGAAAATCACCGGGTCGAGATCACGCAGTTGTTTGGTAACCCAAAGGCCCACATCCGTGGCTCCGGCGACCAACGTCGCATCGGGGTATTGCGCATAAAGCTCTGCCAGTTCGTCGGCGGAGTTGGGGAGGTAGGGGGGCTCTGCCCCCCGGCCTGCGACCTCCCCCCGAAGTATTTTTGAACAAGAGAAGGTTTGGTCGCCGGTGATCCATTCCGGGACGGGGTGCTGTTCGGCGGCCTCGGCTGCGCGGATGATTGGGGCATAGCCGGTGCAGCGGCAGAGGTTGCCAGCAAGCTGCGTATCGTGGTCGGTTGTGCCATTTGCGTGGCTTGCGACCATCGACATCACAAAACCGGGGGTGCAGAAGCCGCATTGCGATCCGTGCAGGTCGACCATGGCCTGTTGCACCGGGTGGGCGTCACCATTTGGGCTGCTGGCGCCTTCGACAGTGCGTACCGCTTTGCCATGCAGTTGCGGGAGGAACAGGATACAGGAGTTCAGCGCCTTCGCGCCGCCCTCATCCGTGACCATGACGGTGCAGGCCCCGCAATCGCCTTCGTTGCAGCCCTCTTTGGTGCCGGTCAGGCTGCGATCGTCGCGCAGCCAGTCCAGCAGGGTGGCCGTCGGATCAACATCCGACAGCTCCACTGTCTCTCCGTTCAGAAGAAACGTGATATCCATTCGTGAAACCCGTCGCCTTACCCGGTTGCGCCCTTGGGTGCCCTCCTTCGATGCGACGTAGAAAGAGTGGCGGGCGGATAGCTTGCCGTCAGATGTTAGAAACAGCGTGCCTTATCTGGCAAGAAAAACTGCCTGTGATATGTACCATTGACCGTATCTGATGGAGAATCTTTTGGTCTCGCTGCCAATTAGTCATTTGTTATTAAACATATTTTTGAAGTGGCAGCGCTGCCATTCCCGAAGCACCTTCTGGAAAAGCCGAATAATAGACGCCGATTTTTTAGGCATTGAAAGGGTGCGGTTCGCGCTTTTGCCGGGCCGCAGGCTGGGATAGCGTAGCGGTCATGAGTAGTACCCCTCGATTCATTCACCTCCGCGTTCACACCGAATATTCCCTGCTGGAAGGCGCTGTGCGGCTGAAAAAGCTGCCGGGTCTGTGTGAAAAGATGGAGATGCCCGCCGTCGCTGTTACTGACACCAACAGCATGTTCTCAGCTTTGGAGTTTTCCGTGACAGCCAGTGGCGCGGGTGTGCAACCGATCATGGGGTGTCAGGTTGATCTGACATATGTTCAGGCGCAACCCGGCGAAAAGCCCAAAGCACCCGCGCCACTGGTGTTGTTGGCGCAGTCTGAGGTTGGTTATGAAAACCTGATGAAGCTCAGTTCATGCTTATACGTGGACAAGGGCGGGCAGTTGCCGCAGGTCACGTTGGAGGAATTGGCGGATCGGTCAGATGGCTTGATCTGCCTGTCCGGCGGCCCGGATGGGCCAGTTGGTATGTTGCTGCAACAGGGGCAGCGCCCGGCGGCGGAGGCCTTGGTGGATCGGCTTGCCGGTATGTTCCCGGATCGCCTTTACATTGAATTGCAACGCCATCCTGGTGAGGGTGGACAGCCCGAGGCAGAACGCCTGACCGAGCGTGGTCATGTCGAGATGGCCTATGCCAAGAACCTGCCTTTGGTCGCCACCAATGATGTCTATTTCCCGACATCAGATATGTATGAGGCGCATGATGCGCTGATCTGTATCTCGGAGGGTGCGTATGTCGATCAGCAGGACGGTCGCCGCCGCCTGACAGCGCAGCACTATTTCAAGTCGCAGCAAGAGATGACGACGTTGTTCGCTGATCTGCCCGAGGCGATTGAAAACACGGTTGAAATAGCGCGACGTTGCGCCTTCATGGCCTATCGCCGCGATCCGATCTTGCCCAAATTTGCCGATGACGAGGTGGCTGAGCTGCGCCGTATCGCCAACGAGGGGTTGCAGAAACGTCTGGCAGTGATCCCGCATGCGGTGACGCCCGAGGAATATCAAGAACGGCTGGATTTCGAACTTGGCATCATCGAAGGGATGGGGTTCCCCGGCTACTTCCTGATCGTTGCGGATTTCATCCAATGGGCCAAGGACCACGACATTCCCGTCGGGCCGGGGCGGGGGTCTGGCGCGGGTTCGTTGGTGGCATATGCACTTACGATTACCGACCTTGATCCGCTGCGCTACAGCTTGCTGTTTGAACGGTTCCTGAACCCCGAGCGGGTCTCGATGCCCGACTTTGATATCGACTTCTGCATGGATCGCCGCGAAGAAGTGATCCGCTATGTTCAGCAGAAATACGGGCGCGACAAGGTAGGGCAGATCATCACCTTTGGTGCGTTGCTGTCCAAGGCTGCCGTGCGCGATATCGGGCGAGTGCTGCAGATGCCTTACGGGCAGGTGGATCGCCTGTCGAAGATGATCCCGGTCGAAGGGGTCAAACCCGTCTCCATCGAAAAGGCGCTGAAAGACGAACCCCGTCTGCGTGAAGAAGCGCGCAACGAGGAAGTCGTGGACCGGCTGCTAACCTATGGCCAACAGGTCGAGGGGCTGCTGCGGAACGCCTCGACTCATGCGGCGGGGGTTGTGATCGGGGATCGGCCTTTGGACGCGCTGGTGCCTCTGTATCAGGATCCGCGCTCGGACATGCCCGCAACCCAGTTCAACATGAAATGGGTTGAACAGGCCGGGCTGGTGAAATTCGATTTTCTGGGTCTGAAAACGCTGACGGTGATCCAGAACGCGATGGACATCATCTTCAAGTCCGGGCGACCCCTGCATATCGCCGCCGATGGCACCGAGCTTTACGAACCGGCAGAGGGGGCCGAGAACCAGATCAACGCCATCCCGCTGGATGATGAGGCGACATATAAGCTCTATTCTGCGGCCAAGACAGTGGCGGTGTTCCAGGTGGAATCCTCGGGCATGATGGATGCGCTCAAGCGCATGAAACCCACTTGTATCGAGGATATCGTGGCCCTTGTGGCGCTGTACCGCCCCGGCCCGATGGAGAACATCCCGACCTATTGCGAGGTCAAGAACGGGCAGCGGAAAATCGAATCCGTGCATCCGCTGATTGACCACATCCTTGAGGAAACGCAGGGCATCATCGTTTATCAGGAGCAGGTTATGCAGATCGCTCAGGTCATGGCGGGGTACAGCCTTGGCGGCGCGGACCTGCTGCGCCGCGCGATGGGTAAAAAGATAAAAGAGGCGATGGACGCCGAACGCCCCAAGTTTGAAAAGGGTGCGGGTGAAAACGGCGTGGACGCCAAGAAGGCATCCGAGGTGTTCGACCTGCTGGAGAAATTCGCCAACTACGGCTTCAACAAATCCCACGCGGCGGCTTATGCGGTGGTCAGCTATCAGACCGGCTGGCTGAAAGCGAACCACCCGGTCGAGTTCATGGCCGGTGTCATGAACTGCGATATCCACCTGACCGACAAGCTGGCTGTCTATTTCGAAGAAGTCCGCAAGGGGCTGGAACTGCCCTATGTGCCGCCCTGCGTGAACCGGTCCTTGGCGACGTTCGACGTGGTTAAAGGGCATCTGGTCTATGCGTTGGGCGCGCTGAAAAACGTGGGCGTTGAGGCGATGAACCTTGTGGTCGATGGACGTCGCGCCGGAGGAGCGCAGGATGAAACGAGCGATAAGCCTTTCGTGAACCTGTTCGATTTTGCCCGCCGGGTGGATTTGAAAAAGGTCGGTAAACGCCCACTTGAGATGATGGCACGGGCGGGGGCGTTTGATCAGCTCGACAAGAACCGCCGCCGCGTGTTCGAAAGCCTTGAGCAATTGGTGCAGTATTCAGCCGCGATCCATGATCAGAAGAATTCAAACCAGGTGTCCCTGTTCGGCGAGGCCGGGGATGATCTGCCTGAGCCGCGCCTGTCCACTACGCCGGACTGGTTGCCAGCCGAACGTCTGAGCGAAGAATTCAAGGCCATCGGGTTTTACCTGTCGGGCCATCCGTTGGACGACTACATGCCCGCATTGAAGCGCAAACAAGTGATGACGCTGGATGAGGTAACGGAAAAGGCGCGCTCTGGCCCGTTTATTGCGAAAATGACAGGCGTGGTCGCCGGGCGGCAAGAAAGGAAATCCGCCAAAGGCAATCGGTTCGCCTTTGCGCAATTGTCTGACCCAACGGGCGCGTATGAGGTGACGCTATTCTCTGAAACGCTTGAGAAGTCGCGGGAATATCTGGAAACTGGCGCACAGGTAGTTTTGACCGCCGAAGCCACAATGGAGGCTGATCAGTTGAAGTTGCTGGGTCGGTCGGTAGGCCCAGTAGATACGGTCGTGGCCGATGCGGGGGCCACCGGTCTGCGCATTTTTGTGGACGAAGAACAAGCCCTGCCCACCGTGGCCAAAGTGCTGGAGGATGCGGCGGGTGCTGCCAAAAACGCCGCGCGCGGGCCGATCCAATTGTTGTTGATGGCCCCCGGCCTGCCAGGTGAGGTCGAGATGGAACTGGGACATGATTTTCCGATCAACCCGCAGATCAAGGGGGCAATCAAATCTCTGGACGGTGTCATGTCGGTTGAGGAAATCTGAAAACCCACGGTTCATTGCCAGAAGACGCCTGTCGGGGTAGGCTGGAATTCTGTTGAAATTCATTTGGGTTAAGTCGCGGGAGGACGCCAAATGGGAAATTCCAGGCTGTATTTCAAAATATGGGTGGTCGCGGTTGCAACCTCGCTGGTTCTGATGCCGGCGACACAGGCGCTCGCGGACAAGAAAAAGGAAGAAGACGCGATCAAGGGCGCTTTGATAGGCGCAGGGGTCGGAGCTTTGGTCGGTGACGGCAAAGGTGCGGCGGCTGGCGCGGTTGTCGGGGCCATAATCGGTGCCAACAAGTAGTATCCGGACCTGTCGGACCGAGTGCAAAAGCTATATTCGAAAGGACTTGATATGCGTTTTCACGTATTCACGCTGGTTTCAGCCGCTGCGTTTTTGGCGGTGCCTATGGCAGCTAAGGCCGACGACGAAGCTGATCAGATGAAGCAGGACGCTTTGCCGTTGATGTATCACACTTGCGCCTCGGTCATTGAAGAGGCGGACGGGAATGACGAATATGTTCTGGATGTCGTCGGCAAGATGACGGCTTTGTCTCTGTATAATCGGCAGATCGACATTGAGGCATATGCGGCGTCCGACGAAGACAAGGCCAGACTACGCGAAACCTTTCTGGCCGCGCTGACCGAAGGATGTGATGGTGACGAGGACGCGCTGTTGGGTGGTGTGGTCGATTCAGCGGTGAAAAAGACCTTGGGATTGTAAGTCTTCAGTAATGCGGCGGGCGTTCGTCGCCAAAGACGACACCGCCGGACCCTTCTTGTGCCCGTTCAGCCTCGCGTTGCAATAGCATCTCGACGCGTCGGGTCAGGCGGTCGATCTCGGATTGCTGGGCCGTGACGACTGCGTTCAGATCTTCGACCGTGCGGGTCAGGTGGGCGATCTGTTCTTCCAGATGCTGCATGGGGATCTCCTTTGGGCGTGGTCATAGCGGCACGGGCGGACCATGACCAGCGAAAGCGCGCCTTGCCCCGATGCGGGGCATGGGATAGACCGCGCGCGGAACACTAAACGCCCAAGGACGCCCCACATGGCCAAGCCCAAGAAACAGCCCCGCCCCAAGGCCGTAACGCCAAAAGGGTTCCGCGACTATTTCGGCCAGGAAGTCTCGCAGCGCGCGCAGATGCTGCAGACGATTGCGGACGTCTATCATCGCTATGGGTTTGACGCGCTAGAAAGCAGCGCCGTGGAAACGGTCGAGGCACTTGGCAAGTTCCTTCCGGATGTGGATCGTCCGAATGAGGGTGTGTTTGCGTGGCAGGAATTTGACGAGGGCGGGAATGGCGACTGGATGGCCCTGCGCTATGACCTGACAGCACCCTTGGCCCGTGTCTATGCGCAGCACCGCAACGACCTGCCGACGCCCTATCGCCGCTATGCGATGGGTCCGGTCTGGCGGAACGAAAAGCCGGGGCCGGGGCGATATCGTCAGTTTTATCAATGCGATGCGGATACAGTTGGCACGGCGTCGATGGCTGCGGATGCCGAGATTTGCGCGATGCTGTCGGACACGTTGGAGACCGTGGGAATTCCGCGCGGCGACTATCTGGTGCGGGTGAATAATAGAAAGCTCTTGAATGGTGTGATGGAAGTAGCGGGTGTGTTGGACCCAGAAAATCCCGAAAAGCACTCGTTTGAGCGAGGAATTGTTCTCAGGGCCATCGACAAAGTCGACCGTTTGGGCCCGGTCGGAGTTCGAGAACTCTTGGGCGAAGGTCGTCGCGATGACAGTGGTGATTTCACTCAAGGTGCGGGACTCACTGAGATTCAAAAATCGCTTGTTATGGCATTTGTTGCGAACGATACGAAAGGTTCGCCGAGCTTAAGCGTTATTTCGGACATTGTTCGCGGTGGCGGCACGGACAAGTTTTCTCAAACGGGAATGGATGGGGTTCGGGAACTCGAAGAAATATCCGAATTGCTTGAGGCGCAAGGCTATGGCCCTGACCGCATTGTCATCGACCCCTCGGTCGTACGTGGACTGGGCTACTACACCGGACCGGTCTATGAGGCTGAACTGACTTTCGAGATTTTCGACGAGAAAGGCCGCAAGCGGCAGTTCGGGTCGGTCTCGGGCGGTGGTCGCTATGACGATCTGGTAAAGCGATTCACTGGACAGGAAGTGCCCGCGACCGGTGTTTCCATCGGTGTCGACCGGCTGTTGGCCGCCCTGCGCGAAAAGGGCCGGATCGCGGCGCAGGCCAAAGGCCCCGTCGTTGTCACGGTAATGGACCGCGACCGTATGGCCGATTATCAGGCTATGGTGGCCGAGCTGCGCAATGCTGGCATCCGGGCCGAGGTTTATCTGGGCAACCCCAAGAACTTTGGCAATCAGCTGAAATATGCGGATAAGCGGAACTCACCCATCGCGGTGATCGAAGGTGGCGATGAAAAAGCCAACGGGATCGTGCAGATCAAGGACCTGATCCTTGGGGCCAAGATCGCCGAAAGCGCCACGCTTGAGGAATGGAAAGAACGCCCCAGCCAGTTCGAGGTACCACGCGGTGATCTGGTCGCCAAGGTGCGTGAAATTCTGGACAGTCAGGACTGACCCATGCCCAACCGTTCCCAGATACAAGCCCGCGCCGCGATGATGCGCGTCAGGTTCGAGGCGGCAGGCGCGCAGGTCGTGGACCCTCCGCTGCTGCAACCTGCGGACACACTGCTGGACCTTTACGGCGAGGACATCCGCGCGCGCGCCTATGTGACCTCGGACGCGTTGCGGGGCGAACAGATGTTGCGCCCGGACTTCACCCTGCCCGTGGTGCAGATGCATATGTCAGACGGGGCCGAGCCAGCGCGCTATACCTATTCCGGTGAGGTTTTCCGCCGTCAGGAGCACGACCCGGACCGTTCGAATGAATATATTCAGGTCGGGTACGAGGTATTCGACCGCAACGACCCCGCAGGCGCGGATGCGGAAGTTTTCTCGTTATTTGCGCTGCAATTGCGTGGCTTGCCGTTGCGCGCGGCGACCGGGGATATCGGTATCCTGACCGCCGCCGTTGCGGGTCTGAAAACCACCGACCGCCGCAAAGCCGCGCTGATGCGGCACCTGTGGCGGCCTCGCCGCTTCCGCGTTCTTTTGGATCGCTTCGCTGGTCGCAAGCCCGGCCCGGAAGGGCGTGACACTCTGCTGGATGCCAAAGACCCACTTGCCAATGAAGCGCCTATGATCGGCAAACGCCGCGCCGCCGAGATCGAGGCGCGGATCGCCGCGCTGCGCGAAGATCGCGATACGCCTCCGATTTCGGATAACGAATTGGTCGGGCTGGAAACCCTGTTGAACGTGCGCGAAACGATGCCCTTCGCACTGGAACAATTGCGAGATGTGGCGGTGGATTTACCGCAGATCACCCCGGCGTTGGACAGGCTCGAGGCGCGGGTCGCGTCGCTGCAGGCGCGTGGCGTGGATGTGGAGCGGTTGGATTTCGAAGCTGCCTATGGCCGCACGTCAATGGAATATTACGACGGCTTTGTTTTCGGTTTTTACGCCGAAGGTCGCCCCGACCTGCCGCCCGTTGCAACTGGCGGGCGCTATGACGCGCTGACCCGGCAGTTGGGGAACGGGGCCGAAATTCCGGCCGTAGGTGGCGTCATTCGCCCTGACCTGATGCTTGAAATCGAGGAGGCCGCGCAATGAGTTTGAAACTGGGCGTGCCCTCGAAGGGCCGGTTGATGGACAAGACCTTTGGCTGGTTCGAAAAGCGCGGCATCACCCTGTCGCGCAGCGGATCGGACCGGGAATACGCGGGTAAAGTCGATGGGATCGACGGTGTTTCACTGATCCTGCTATCCGCAGGGGAAATCCCGCGCGAACTGGCCGCTGGGCGCATTCATCTGGGTGTGACCGGTATTGATCTGGTGCATGAGAAACTGCCGCGCTGGGAACAGCAGGTCGAACAGATATCACAGCTTGGTTTTGGCAAGGCGGACCTGATCATCGCGACCCCCGCCTGTTGGGTGGACGTGGATACGCTGGACGATCTGGATGCGGCGGCGGCAGCCTTCCGCAAAACTCATGGTCACCGGCTGCGGATTGCGACCAAGTATCACCGGCTGGTGCGGGAATTTCTGACGGACGCGGGCGTGGCGGATTATACGCTGGTCGACAGTCAGGGCGCGACCGAGGGCACCGTGATGAACGAAACCGCCGAGGCGATTGCTGACATCACCTCGACCGGGGAAACCCTGCGCGCGAACCACCTGAAAATCCTGACCGACGGGCTAATCCTGCAATCGCAGGCAACGCTATGGCGCAGCCGTGTGGCCAAGTATGAGGCTGAGGACAAAGCCGTTCTATCCGAACTGCTGGACCGCCTTAGCTAAAGCAACCCGATATCCGCCAATGCGCGGTTCAGATCGTCGGGCAGGGCGTCGTCTTGCTCGCGGCCCTTGGGCAGATCGGCCGGAGTATCCTCGGGTTTCAGATAGCGCCAGCCTTGAAAGGGGCGCTTCAGGGCGTTCTGGGTGCGGTGTACTTCGGGGTCCAGTACGATCGCGCAACGACGGATGCCGTCCTCGCCCCGAACCTCGTCCAATCGCAAGATGCGCTGGCGGCATTGGATCACGCCTTTGATCACCCAATAGATTGATCCGCCGTTCAGAATCTCGGTCTCGCGTTTGGGCCACATGCGGGTGACATGGCGCGGGCAGCCGTCCTCATAGAGCGGTTTACGGCTGTCCTGCCACGCCATCAACGTATCGACGCTTTCCGATCCGACCGAAAGTTTGATGAGGTTTACGTACTTATCCACAGCTTTCCCACAGAGTCGTCCCAAGGCCCACCCCTATATTGTAGCTTGCATGGCGATGCTATCAAGGTGTTGTGGTTTTGTTGTGATTTGAGGTAGTCTGGATACCTCTTTCAGGACAGGGAATCACCAATGAGCCGCTTTGCCGCCCCCATCGCCGAGCAGATCTGGGACATGAAATACCGCTTCAAGCAGGCGGATGGCACACCTATTGACCAAACCGTCGAGGATAGCTGGCGGCGCATCGCCCGCGATCTGGCGCGTGTGGAAAAAGACGCGGCCCATTGGGAGGACAAGTTCTTTGAGGCGCTGGAGGATTTCAAATACCTCCCCGCGGGACGCATCACCGCGGGCGCCGGGACCGCGCGTCAGGTAACGCTGTTCAACTGTTTTGTCATGGGCACTATTCCCGACAGTATGGGCGGCATTTTCGATATGCTGAAAGAGGCCGCACTGACGATGCAGCAGGGCGGGGGGATCGGTTACGATTTCTCAACCATCCGACCACGCGGCGCGGATGTGCATGGCGTAGCTGCGGATGCCTCTGGCCCGCTGTCGTTCATGGATGTGTGGGACGCGATGTGCCGCACCATAATGTCTGCGGGTTCGCGCCGTGGGGCGATGATGGCGACGATGCGCTGCGATCACCCGGACATCGAACAGTTCATCACCGCCAAATCCGACCCCGCCCGTTTGCGCATGTTCAACATGTCGGTGCTGGTGACGGACCCGTTTATGGAAGCGGTCAAGGCCGATGGCCCGTGGGAATTGGTCTTTGGCGGCAAGGTCTATCAAACGGTGCAAGCGCGTGATCTGTGGAACAAGATCATGCAGGCTACCTATGATTATGCCGAGCCGGGCGTGATCTTCATTGACCGCATCAATCAGGCCAACAACCTCAGCTATGTGGAAACCATCGCGGCGACGAACCCTTGTGGCGAGCAGCCCCTGCCGCCATATGGCGCGTGTCTGCTCGGCTCGATCAACCTTGCGCGGCTGGTGGCGGAACCCTTTGAGGACGCCGCCCATCTGGATGAGGCTGCATTGCAGGAACTGGTCGCCACAGCCGTCCGTATGATGGACAACGTGGTGGATGCGTCGAAATTCCCGTTGATCGAACAAGAAGCCGAGGCGCAGGACAAACGCCGCATCGGGCTGGGTGTGACCGGGCTGGCCGACGCGCTGCTGATGTTGGGTCTGCGCTATGGCTCGGACGAGGCGGCGCGTCAGACCGAACGCTGGTTGCACGCGATCGCCCGCGCCGCGTATCTGGCGTCGGTCGATTTGGCGAAGGAAAAAGGGGCGTTCCCTTTGTTCGACGCCGAGAAATATCTGGCCAGCGGCACTATGCAGCAGATGGATGAGGATGTACGCGATGCCATTCGCGAACACGGCATTCGTAACGCTTTGCTGACCTCGATCGCGCCGACGGGGACGATATCGCTTTATGCGGGTAACGTATCTTCGGGGATCGAGCCGGTCTTTGCCTATGCCTACACGCGCAAGGTGCTGCAGAAAGATGGTTCGCGCACCGAAGAAGAGGTCGTGGATTATGCCGTGCAGATGTGGCGCGACAAGTTCGGCGATACCGCCCTGCCCGATTATTTCGTGAACGCGCAGACGCTGTCCCCTTCGGATCACGTCAAAATGCAGGCGGCGGCGCAGAAATGGATCGACAGCTCGATTTCCAAGACAATCAACTGCCCCGAAGACATCAGCTTTGACGCCTTCAAAGACGTCTACATGCAGGCCTGGGATCAAGGCTGCAAAGGCTGCACGACCTATCGTCCGAATGATGTGACCGGATCGGTCCTTACGGTTTCTGAAAGCGCGGACAAGGTCCCGGGTGAGAGCGCTGACGCGCCGCACGAGGTTGATGGCGGCGACGTGATCTACATGTCCGAACCGCTGGACCGGCCGCAATCGCTGGAGGGGTCGACCTACAAGCTGAAATGGCCCGATAGCGAGCACGCGATCTACCTGACCATCAACGATATCGTGATAGGTGGGCGTCGTCGTCCGTTCGAGGTGTTCATCAACTCGAAAAACATGGAGCACTACGCCTGGACGCTGGCACTGACCCGGATGATCTCGGCCGTGTTCCGGCGTGGTGGTGATGTGTCATTCGTGGTGGAAGAGCTGAAGGCCGTGTTCGACCCGCGCGGCGGGGCCTGGGTTCAGGGCAAGTACATCCCGTCGATCCTTGCTGCGATTGGTGGCGTCATTGAACAACACCTTATCAACATCGGATTTCTGGAAGGCGAGGGAATGGGCCTAAAGTCCGACCCGCAGGCGCAAGTGGTGAACATGGATGGGCCACGCGGCAAGGCGTGCCCGTCTTGCGGGCAGTTCGATATGGTAATGATCGAGGGCTGTATGACATGCCGAAGCTGCGGGCATTCCAAATGCGGCTAAACGATCTGTTATAAGGTGGTGTTTGGGTGGGCATAAATAGCCCATAAGGTTGATTTTTGCGCCCAGTTGAACGGTCTTTAATGCCCACAGATTCTTAAGGCTTTGAAATAAAATAAAAAAGATTACTGTAGAGTTTTGAGACTGTTCTGCGTTGGGCGACCATCGATAACATTCGCGCTATTGACCAAAACCTGAAAATCTCAAGACTATGGCCATGGAACCAAATCGTCTCATACGCGTCACACGCAAAAGCTGACCAGAATGTTGTACTTACCCAGCAAAACCGCTCGGGCAGTTCCATGGCTATCGGATACCTAATTGATGAAAAACAAATCGCCTATCGAGGAGTCCCCTCAATACTCCGAATTGAACGCTCGATTTTCCCGTTTTCTCCTGGACTTCCGAAAGGAAAAACTCGCGCAGCAACTTGCCGGAGACGACAAAAACCGTGACGAGATTACTCGCGGAGACTTTCAATCATTCAAAGCGCGGATGACTGAGGGTTTAGAACTAACCGATTACGATCTAGATCGTATTCACCGCCGAGTATTGTCTGTACTTCTCCGCCCCGAAGCGGGCTCGGTGCTACAAGACGAATGAGGCCGGAAGGCGTGAAACTAGCGTTTAGACCGATCCGCTTTGACAATGATTCAGTCCTGAATCTCACTTGAGCATCTGCGGTCACGTCACTGTGCACTCTCCAGTGAAACAACAAACTGTCCGTTATCAGGGATTTTGGGACAGATGGCCGCCTGAGCTAAGAGAGGATCTG